>OMSW01000251.1 GCA_900290295.1 Burkholderiales bacterium | reverse complement strand
TGAGGTGTACTCATGTCAAAATCGACGGCAGCAAGATCCGGCACATTCAAGATCGGCGGCGACATCAAAATCAATCGCCTCGGCTTCGGTGCCATGCGTATCACCGGCCGGGGCATCTGGGGGCCGCCGGTCGATCGGGCAGAAGCGATCCGCACGCTCAAGCGCCTTCCCGAACTCGGCGTGAATTTCGTCGATACCGCCGATTCATACGGACCGGACGTCTCGGAACTGCTCATTCGCGAAGCGCTGCACCCCTACGGGGAAATGCTTGTTGCCACCAAGGGCGGGATCGCGCGCACGGGACCGGATCAGTGGACGCCATTAGGCCGGCCCGAGTACCTCATACAGCAGGCACACAAGAGTTGCCGTCAGCTCGGCGTCGAACAGATCGGCTTATGGCAGCTGCACCGCATCGATCCCAAAGTACCGCGCGCGGAGCAATTTGGAGCCATCAAGAGGCTGCTCGACGAGGGTGTCATCCACCATGCGGGCTTAAGTGAGGTTTCGATTGCCGATATCGAGGCCGCAGCCAAGGTCTTTCCGGTGGCAACCGTGCAGAACCGCTACAACCTGGTCGACCGCACCAGTGAAGACGTACTTGCCTATTGCGAGCTTCACGGTATCGGCTTCATACCTTGGTTCCCGTTGGCCGCGGGTGGTCTCGCCAAGCCCGGCACCTTACTTGACAACATCGCCAGGCGCCATGAGGCAAGCGCGAGCCAGATCGCGCTCGCGTGGGTACTCAAGCGCAGCCCGGTGATGCTTCCCATACCGGGTACGGCCAAAGTGTCACATCTCGAAGAAAACGTCGCCGCGGCGCACATCGCGCTCTCGGACGACGAGTTTGAAAGTCTCGATCGACAAGGCCGCAACGCCTCCCGCGCGAACAGCTAAACAGGTCATTTGATTGACGCGGGCGGGCCAAGTCACTGCGGCTCGATTGCGCGCAAAATGCGCCCGAAACACTCCGCGATGTCCTTGCTCTGCAGTGGTTTGTGCAGGACCTCCCGGATCCCGATCGCGCGCGCTCGCTCGTGCAGTGGCGCGCCGCTGTAGCCGCTCATCAGCACGATCGGGATGTCCGGCCGCAGCCGTCGAATTTCACCGGCGAGTGCGGTGCCGATGAGCTCGGGCATCGTCTCATCGGTCAAGACGATATCGAAGCGCTGCGGTGCTGCGCGGAATGCTTCCAGCGCCGCCGTGCTCGAACTAAATCCAATGGGCTCGTAACCGAGTTCGGCCAGGATCTCTTCGCCGAGTGCAACCAACGGTTTCTCGTCGTCGACGATCATGACCGTTTGGTCGTGGCCGCGCGGCAATGTGGTATCGACCTTCGCCGAGGGAGCAGGCGCTTTACCGGCAATCGGTAGCCAAATCGTGAAAGTCGTGCCGCGGCCAACCGTTGTGCGAACGTCGATTGCGCCGCCCAGATCCGCGACGATGCCGTGCACCAGCGAGAGTCCCAGGCCGGTTCCCTCTCCAACACCCTTGGTGGAGAAGAAGGGGTCGAACATCCGATCTAGCACCTGTGGCGATATTCCGCTCCCGGTGTCGCTCACGCATAGCCGCACATAGGCACCAGGGCAGAGATTACCGTGCGATAGCCTGCGGCCTTGTTCGACGTTCGCGCGATCCAGGGCGACCCCTAGCACGCCGCCATTGTCCATCGCCTGAAGTGCGTTCGTGCAAAGATTCATCGCGACCTGGTGCAGCTGCGTCGCGTCGCCAAGAATCGCCGCCTCGCCGCCCTCGAGACGCTTTTCCAGACGTAGGCCGGGCGCAAGTGAAGCGGCTAGCAGTTCGACGGTTTCTTCGATCACGGCCTGCACGTTGATGGGACCTCGTTCGCCAACGCCGCTGCGACTGAAGGCGAGAATGCGTTCGACGAGCGCCTTGGCGCGGCCGCCCGCGTGCATTACGTTGTCGAGGTAGCGGCGCACGATGCTGCCTTCGGCTGTGGCCTTCTGCGCGAGCTCGCCATAGCCGAGGATTGCGCCGAGGATATTGTTGAAGTCGTGCGCAATCCCGCCCGCGAGCGTTCCCATCGCTTCCAATTTCTGCGATTGGCGCAGCTGGATCTCGAGCCGCTCTTTCTGCGCCTGCGCATTTTTGTGTGACGTTATGTCAATCGCCGAACCGACGAAACGCAGCATGTTCTTTCCGGTCGCATCGCGCACGCAACGGCCACGTGCCTGCAACCAGTGCCATTGTCCGTCGGGGTGCCGCACGCGGTATTCCGCCTCGTAGTGATCGGCCCTGCCTTCGAAATGATTGCGCAGCGCCGTTTCCACTACCACACGGTCCTCCGGGTGGATGTCGAGCGCGGCGATCCACGCGTCGCGCGTTGTGACGGGAGTGTCTTCACGGCGGCCATGCAGCAACTTCATTTGTGGCGAGAGAAATGCTGTTCCCTTTTCGAAATTCCAGTCGAAGTGGCCTTCGTTCGCCCCCTCCATCGCAAGCGCGTAACGCTCCTCGCTTTGGCGCAAGGCGCGTTCGCCGCGTTCGATCCGCTGGAGCTGGTACACCAGGGCAACGATCGCAAAAGTGCCGAGCAGCATGAGCACCAGGGTGCGCGCCGCGACGCGGTATGCCTCGGCGCGCCAGCCTTCCAGGGCGATCTCCTTCTCCCGTGTTACCGCCACGACCAGCGGGAAGTCCGCAACGTGCGCCACACCCACGAAGCGCGGCTTGTGATCGATGGGGCTCACCACGACGCCACCGGCTGAGGCGTTGGTCCCGCTGAGTTCGGGGTATTTGCCATCCACGGGCTGTTCGGGCTTCGGTTGACGCACCACCAAGGTTCCGTCGTCGCGCAATAAATTAATCGAGCTTCCGTTGCCAATATCGATCGCCTGGTACACGCGCTGAAATGCCTCGAGGTCGACGATCGCTTGCACGATGCCGTCGAAACTGCCATCCCTTTTTTCAAGGCGTCTCGACATCACGACGGCAGGCCGATGTTCGGAGCGGGTGATCAGGGGATCGCTCAGCAGCACGCCGAGATGCGGATCGTCCCGCTGCGCGGTGAAATACGCCCGGTCGGAAACATCGACGTTGACAGTCGGCATCTGGCGCGAGCGCAAGCGCACCACGCCATGCGCGTCGACGATCGACACCGCGCGCACCTGGGGCAATCCGGCCGCTTTGGCGGCCAGATTATTCTGCGCGGGCTGGCCGGGCGCCGGGCGCTCGGCTTCGTACCACGCGACCGTATCGCGCAGCAGAAGGTCGGATGTCTGAAGCGTGTCTCCGGTCTGCTCGGCCAAGGCCTTCGCCAGGTTGCCGAGTTCGCGCTTGTTCGCCGAAATGACGTGGTTGTAGGAATGCCAGGAATCGTAGGCCGATGAGCCCGCAAAGCAGACGATGACCAGCACGCCGATGGCGACGATCCAGAAGCGAAGGCGCGCCGCCGGCGTCGCATCCGCAAACAGTGAACCGGGAACCGGCTTTGGCGACATCGGCGGGCCTCGTAGCATCAGCCCGCCGGCCCGATCACGCTACGGACTGCCGCGAGCAGATCGCGTCGCGAGAACGGTTTGGCGATCACCTGGCGAACACCAAGCGTGTCCGCCGCGGTGCACGACCCGACGAGGCCTGACCGGAACTGCCCCGATATCGCGATCAAAGGAGTCTGCGGGTGGGCGGCCTTGACGGTGCGTAGCCGGTCCGCGCCTTCGTGGCGCGGCATGTACACATCGACGATGACGAGATCGGTCTTATCCGGCGCCTGGGCACTTCCGGGTGCGGCGGTGCGCACGGAGTACCCCTCCGCGCCCAGCCATTCGACGAGGAGTCCCCGCATGAGCTTATCTTCCTCGATGATGACAATTGCCGACATGCTTCACTCTACCGCGCGATTCTTGGTTGCTGGTGACTCCATCAATTGCATCACCGCGGCGCTGCACGATCGTTTCCGATTGCTGCCCTCGCATTACAAACGTAGCGGATCCCGCGCCGACGGACGATCATGCACAACTAGCCACCCGCGGCGTGGTCACGCCATCCTCAGTGCAGGACTTCCACCGGGGTATCGAAAATGTACCCCGCGCCGCGCTCGGTCTTGATGTATGCGGGCTGCGACGGGGTTACCTCGATCTTGCGGCGCAGACGCAGGATCTGCACGTCGATCGAGCGATCGTAGACTTCCGCGTTGTGCAGGCGCGAAAGGTCGAGCAGCTGATCGCGCGAGAGCACCCGTTGCGGTGCGGCGCAAAACGCCTCGAGGAGGCTGAATTCGCCATTGCTCAACTCGACCCGTTTGCCGCCGGGTCCGGTCAGCCGGCGTGTGCGCAGATTCAGCTCCCATCCCGCGAAGCGGTATGCGCGCCTTTTTTCATTGCGGGCGGGGAGCACCTCGCTCGCTGTTTTATAACGGCGCAAGACGGCGCGCACACGCGCGAGCAGCTCGCGCGGGCTAAAGGGCTTGGTGATGTAGTCGTCGGCGCCAAGCTCGAGCCCCATCACGCGATCAGCCTCGTCCCTGCGGCCGCTCACGATGATGATCGGAATTTCGGAGGTCTCGCGCAGCTTCCTCGCATGCTGCATTCCGTCTTCGCCGGCGAGCCGCAAATCGAGCACGACTACGTCGATTGCCTCCTCGGCGAGGACTTTCTCCATTTCGGCACCCGTGGCGACCGTCGTCACGCGCAGGTCGTTTTCGCCGAGGTAATCGGCAATCAGCTGGCGCATCGCCGCGTCGTCGTCGATCGCCAGCACATGAGGCGGCAGGGTCGTCGAATTCGTCATTGGGGCTACATGCGTTGCGCGGACGATGACAAAGTCTACTCGTCCGTGCCCGTCATGGCGCTGGCGCTTACACCGGCTCGCTGTGCGTTGGGATGCCGTGATCCGCGTAGCGCAGCGAGTCCGAGGAGGGCCGGAGCCCCTGCCGTTCGTTCATCCCCCGAGGCTCCTCGACCGGCGCGACCTGCTGGGAAATCCACAGCGCGGGATAGGTCGCGCTGTCGGCCCGGCCCCCTCCTTCACTGGATGCCCGATCGAAGCATTCGAGGGCGCGGGTGACAAGCGGCAACGAGTTTCCCCGCTCGGCCGCCTCCTGAACCATATAGCGCAAGTCCTTGCGTATCGCGTCGACGTCAAAGGTGGCCGGCGCCGAAGTTTGCCCGTTCAAGGCAGCGACGATCTGCGTAGCACGCATTCGCAGGATTGCCGCGCCGATATTGGAGTCGGCGAGCAGGTCAATGACGCGTGCCGTATCCATGGATGGGGAACCGGCCAGAAGCAAGGACTCGCCGAGCGCTTGCCAAAAGACAGCGAGCAGCAGGTTCGCGGCAAGTTTCATTCGCGCTCCCGCACCGATCGGCCCTACGTGCTCGAGACGACGGCAAAGTTGTGCCAGCAAAGGGTGTGCGCGCGTGAACACGGTGGCTTCGCCACCCGCAAAGCCGACCAATGCCCCTAATTGTGCTGCGGGAATCGAGCCGCTCACAGGGCATTCCAGGAAGTCGGCGCCACGGGCCGCGGTGGCAACCGCGATTTGCGCGTGCGGGCCCGGACTCACCGTGCTCATGTCAATGAATAGACGGCCTTCGACGCGACCGGTCAGTAGCCCGTTGGCGCCGAGATATACGCGTTCAACCGATTCGTTGTCATATAAAAAGGAAATGACAACATCGGAATCCCGGACCAAGTCGCGGAGTATTGGAGTCCACTTCGCTCCTGCCTCGTGTGCATCGTGCGCCTTGTACGCCGTGCGATTCCATACCTGGACGTCGTGCCCGAGGTCCAGGAGCCGGCGCACAATCGCGGTACCCATCCGTCCGGTTCCGACGATTCCAATATTCATGTTGATCTCCTAGGCCGCCAAGGCCGGCTCGCTGCGCGCAGGCGGCGCCATGAACTCCGGGCCGACAGGATCCTTCACGTTCTGCCGCAGGACGTTCTCGATGTACCTTTTTGCCATGTCGTCGAGCCTCCAGCCCATTGCTGTCTGTACCGGTTCGAGCTGCTCCGGACGACGCGCGCCCCACAACGCGACCGTGTTGCCCCGGTCGAGCACCCATCGAAGCGCGATTGCGATTACCTCCCGGCCGTAGCGCTCCCGCGCGAACCGATCGAGCGATGCCACTGCGGAGAGGTATTGAGAGAACCGTGGCTCCTGAAACTTGGGATCGCTGCGCCGCAGGTCGTCGCCTTTGAACGCGGTAGCCAAACCAATCTTTCCCGTGAGAAGCCCGCGACATAGGGCGCCATAGCACAGGACGGCAATATTGTGCCGTGCCGCATAGGGGAGTACGTCTTTTTCGGCCTCGCGCTCAAAGAGGTTGTAGGGCGGTTGCACGGCGTGGAGGGGAGCGGCCTGCCGGAATTCGTCCATCTGCGCGGCGGAGTAATTGGATACGCCGATCGCGCGAATCTTGCCGTCTTGGAGCAAGCGCGCGAGCGCTTTTGCGGTCTCTTGAATCGGCACGAGCGGATCCGGCCAATGCACCTGGTACAGATCAATATAGTCGGTGCGCAGGCGTCGCAATGACTGCTCGACCTCCTCTCGGATGTGCGCGGGGGAAGAGTTTCGGCGCACCTTGCCGTTTCGCCACTCGAGCCCGGTTTTGCTCGCAATGATTGTGCGCTCGCGCAGCCCGCCCGAGAGCGCCATGCCAACGATGCTTTCAGAAACCCCGAACCCATATACCGGTGCCGTATCGATGAGGGTAATTCCGCGTTCGATGCTCGAGCGGATCGTGGCGATCGAGTGCTTGAGGTCGGTGTTTCCACCCCACATCCAGCCGCCAATGGCCCAGGTGCCTAGGCCGATGCGCGAGGCGCTTAGCCCGGAAGTTCCAATTTTCATCGTTTCCATGTTGTCCTCTTTCCCTTGATTCCCGGCCGCGGCACCACGCCGCGTGTGTCACTTGCCCGGAGCCGTGGCGCGATGCTCCGGTTGCTGCCCGCGGGGGGCCATTTGCAATGCCGGGAAGCAGGTCCCCGCTCAACCGGCAAAGCAAGATTGCCGCGGCCCGATGTTGGATTGGTTTCGCTTAGCCCGGCCCATGTTTCGGTTGAAACACGCATTGAAGATGCAACGCTGGCCAATATCGGTACCCGGGCCACGCCCCCGGAATTTCCGGAAGGAGAAAAATCCGGTCACGCGCCGATCGACAACCACAAGGAGCACGGGGTCGCCCGCTTCCCTGCGGGATGCGAATCAATGCCCCCGATCGTCCAGCGAGCTGGGTGTTTTCGAGAAGATCGCGGCCGAAGGGGCCAGGGCATCGTTATGAATCTCGCGTATGCCCGGTAGATCGGCCGCGATGGCATGCCGGATACGCCGGCTCCGTTTGCCGCTTGCGCCGTAGGGCGTGCTTACGTTCACTCTTCCGTCGGCAAAGCGGCTTTTAGAGCGCCTTAGTAAGCATTGTTTACCAATCGCAGCGCCGGGGTCCTAGCTCGACGGATGGAATCGCTCAGGAATTCCAAGAGCCGCGGATCGATCGAGCTGGGCGCAGAAAAGCGGAGGTAGGACTGGCATCCGCCACTCGGCGAAAAAAGGCCGCCGTGCGCCAGCAAAATGCCCATCGCGTGGGCGCGCCGCACCAGGTCCCCGACGTCAAGCTCGTCGGGCATTTTCCCCCACAAGAAGAATCCCTCGATATTTTTGTCCGCAATTTCGATACCCGCTCCTTCCAGCGCTCGAATTGCTTGCGATCGGGCCTTGCCGATTCTTTCTCGCAGCGCATCAACGTGATGCCGTAGCTGGCCGGTCGCGAGCGTCTCTGCGACGACGAGCTCTACCAGCGACGAGGTCCCAATGACGGACAGGATCTTCTTTCGAACAAAGGCGGCTTTCAAACTTGCCGGCAGAATCGCGAAGCCTACTCGGATCCCAGGTGCAAGCACCTTGCTAAAGCTGCCCACGTAGACAACGCGATGGAATGAATCCATTTGTGCGAGCCTTGCCGTCCGATTCTCGGCAAATTCCCCGTAAACGTCGTCCTCGACGACAAGGAAATCGAATCGCTCCGCAAGTGAGAGGATCCGGTGACATTTGGTGGCGCTGGTGGAACCGCCAACCGGGTTGTGAAGTAGCGTTTGCGTAAAGAAGGCGCGTGGCCGGTGCTTTGCCGCGAGTTCCTCCAACCGGTCGACATCGGGTCCATCTGCCAGCCGGGGCACGCCGACAATTTGCATTCCATGCTGCTGTATCTGCACAGGGAGCAGGAAGAACCCCGGATCTTCCACAAATACAACATCGCCGGGGCAGAGCACCGACGTGCAGATCAGCTCAAATGCGTGGGCCCCGCCGTAGGTCGTGACGATGTCGTCGCCCTTCGTGTCGATTCCGTTTTGCCGACAGCGAATGGCCAATTGATCGCGAAGGGCTGACATTCCTTGCGGTGGACTTGCTCGCATGCTCTCAGGCCTTCGAGCAACCTTGGCCCACGTCGCAGGTGCTATGGCGTCTTCCCCCCATTTTGTCGGCAGGTAGCCGGAACCCGGCGCCATCTTGTACAGGTCATGGTTTACTGCCTGCGTAAACAGTTCCAAGGCCGAGTCCGGTAGCTCCCGGTCACCGCGACGCGACGGAAGGAGCTGTTCTGGCTGATGACTCGCGACAAAAAAGCCAGCACCCCTGCGGGAATTTACGCGTCCCGTCGCAACCAATCGATCATATGCGTTGACGACCGTGAAGACGCTTACCCCGAGTTGAGCCGACAGTTGCCGCACCGACGGCAGTCGGGCCCCAGGCGCCAGTTCCCTGGTCTCAATGCGTTGCGCAAAGTCCCGGAAGATCTTTTCGACGAGAGGAGCGCTCCCGTCCGGCACTTGTTCGACCATAGCAACGACCCCATCCCAGTTGCAAATCGATTCATGGCTGCGCAGACCACGAGCCTACCGCGGTGCGCCGCGCCAGTAGCAATCTTATCTCGCTGGTTCCGCAACAGAGTGCCATTTTTGCGCAAGCACTGTATCGGTTGCGGCCACAGCACAGTCCGCGATGCCACTGTCGACACAGCTGTCATGAACACCGGTCGACACAGCTTCATTCTGCAAAGACCAACTGAGCCGGTACATGCGCAGCTTCCTCCCGTACGCTGCACCTGTACTTCCCAACCTTCGAGCGCGAGAGTGAAAGTTTCTACCGCCGCCGCAAGCACCCGCGAGACCAGGACGTATTTCCCGGGGACCAGATCGATGTTGGCCCTGTCCCTGACCCTGCCACGTTCCCGTGCTCGCAAAAGCGCTTTCCAGTTTCCGCCCCCAGTGCAAGTGGGCTGCAGATCCGACATCCGAGCGAAAAGCCTTCCGAATTTTGCGAGAACATCATGACGAACCCTTTGAAGACCCTGCTCCCAATATCGTTGGCACTCGCCCTCGTCAACGCGGCTATCCCTACAACGGTACACGCCGAATACCGGTGCAGCACCCCCGGGTTGCTGACAAGCTGGGAACAGCGCGCCTGCGAGCTCGCCCGCCAAGACACACCGTATGCGTTGATACATTTCATCCACCGGATAAACGCGATCAATGCAGGATT
>OMSW01000252.1 GCA_900290295.1 Burkholderiales bacterium | reverse complement strand
CTTGCGCTGGTTCGTGCCCGGGCCGAAGCTCGGCGCGATGTGCGCGATTTCGCCGGCGCCTTGGAGCGCCGTATCGCTGCCGGCAAGGCGGCGGTCATCGCCGAGATCAAGAAGGCCTCGCCATCCAGGGGCGTACTGCGTGAGTCGTTTGATCCACCGTCTATTGCCCGGAGCTACGCGCGGCACGGCGCCGCCTGTCTTTCGGTGCTCACCGACGGGCGGTTTTTCCAGGGGTACTTGGCCCACCTGGAACAGGCGCGCAGTGTGGTTGAGCTGCCCGTGCTGCGCAAGGACTTTCTCATCGACGAATACCAGGTCTTCGAGTCCCGTGCGGCCGGGGCCGACTGCATCCTGCTCATCGTCGCGGCACTCGAGGACGCGCGCATGCATGCCCTCGAAGAATGCGCCCTGGAACTGGGGATGGCGGCCCTGGTTGAGGTCCACGATGCCGCGGAGCTCGATCGCGCCCTGGCTTTAGCGACACCGCTGATCGGCGTTAACAACCGCAACCTGCGCAGCTTTGCGGTGTCGCTGCAAACGACTCTCGATCTTCTACCGCGCGTCGGTGCCGGCCGCAGGATCGTTGCCGAGAGCGGCATCCTGGCGCCGGCCGACGTTGCGCTGCTGCGTGCCGCAGGCGTTGATGCGTTTCTGGTCGGCGAGGCATTCATGCGTGCCCCGGATCCCGGCGCGGAGCTGGCGCGCCTGTTCGGATGAACAGTGACACTGCACGGCTGGCCGGCAGTCTACGGTCGCATTTCGCGTCCCTCCCCGAGGCCTGGCAGGAGCGCCTCGCGACGCCGCTTGCGGCCGATGCAACGCGCGCGCTGGTGGACTTCGTTGATGCGCGGGTCGCCACCGGCTGCGCGGTCTTTCCCTCCCAGCCCCTAGCCGCATTGCAGGCGTGCGCGCCGCAAGACGTCCGCGTAGTGGTTCTGGGCCAGGACCCGTACCACGGTGCCGGACAGGCGCACGGTTTCGCCTTTTCGGTTCCCGATGGTGTCCGGCCGCCGCCCAGCCTGCGCAACATTTTCATCGAACTGGGGCGCGACTGCGGCTGTCCTTCACTGCGCAGCGGCAGCTTGCTGGCATGGAGTCGGCTTGGCGTACTGTTGCTCAACACCGTGCTTACGGTGGAGCAGGGCAGGCCTGGCAGCCACGCCGGCCGCGGCTGGGAGTTTGTCACCGACGCGATCATCGATGCGATCGCGGCCATGCCGACACCGAAAGTTTTTCTGCTATGGGGCGCACAAGCGCAGAGCAAGCGAGCGCGGATTCAGGCCGCGGCGGCGCCGAATCTGGTGCTGTGCGCCAATCACCCTTCGCCGCTGTCGGCCCGCCGTCCGCCGGTTCCGTTTCTCGGCTGCGCCCATTTTTCGCAGGCCAATCGTTATCTCGTAGCCCAGGGTCTTGCGCCGGTTAATTGGTGCCGATAATCGCCGGATGAGCCTTTATCCCAACCAGCCGGCGCGCAGACGCCGCGCGCCGGCCGTGGCCTTGGCGTCGATCGTGAGCTTCCATTTTGCCGGAGGACGGCTGGCCAGTTGCAGGTCGAATCGCAGCAGTTCGTCGCGCCGAAACGCCAGCACCGCCACGCGGTCGCCTGGGCGATAGCGCATGAGCAGGGCATCGAGGCGCGAGCCCGCCGC
>OMSW01000254.1:17734-22269 GCA_900290295.1 Burkholderiales bacterium | reverse complement strand
CGTGTCCTTGCCTTGGTTCAGGATCACGACCTCGACATTTTTGGCTTCGCAGATGGCAAATACCAGTTCGGCACCGAAGCGCAACAGGCGATCCTTGTGCGTGATAACGAGGCGTCCAACGGAGCCGTCCAGGACTTCGTTTAGTAGGCGCTTCAAGCCCTTCTTGTGGTAGTTCATGCCCGATCCGAGATCGGAAATTACTTCGAATGTCCATCCTTGTCGGGCGCAATAAAATTCCAGGACTTGTTTTTGGCGTTCGAGGTCAGCCTTCTGATCCTTGCTCGACACGCGAGCATAGGCGACGGTCTTGCGGGCATGATCCTTCGCCGCCCGATATGACTCGGGGCGCAGCTTGGCGGCGTCATAGCGCCGGTGAGCGCCCTCGGTTCGCTCTGGCACAAGGCGACCGCTCGCCTCCCAACGCCGTAGCGTGGTAATCGAGACACCCAACAGTTTGGCGGCGTCGCCGATGCCGATGTATCTGTCCATTTTGGCGAGATTAACATCTATTTGGACAGATTACTATCGAACTGTTCGAACCCCCGTACCGGACCCAGCTGCGATTCGTTCCTGTCGATTGCCATCCCATCGGTGACCGATTCACCGCCGGCCAGCAGCCCTCGAATGGGCCGCCCAAAGCACCTCCTCCAGGTGCATGCCGTGTTGGATAAAACCGACGCTGCGCGTCCTTGCGGGATAGGCATCGCTTTCCGGGCGGTTGGAATGCCCCTATTCTCTGGCCGCAGGGGGATACGGGATCCCGAGTAGCAGGGAATCCAAATGGCCTAACCAGAAATTTTCGCGACTAAGGTCGCAGCAGGTTTCAGAACAACAAAATTCGTGGCTCCTTTCGATACACGGCTGAGCATCATGGACGGCGCAAGTTGGCCGACCCGGTCCCTGCAGGAGAACTTCGGGGGCGCTGTTGTGTCGGCCCTGGCGCGCCGCGCTCCGGCGGACTTGCGCCTTCCTTGTATGGTGTATGCGGCCGTCGGTGCGGCTCCGCGCGACATGGATGTGGCCGACCTCGATTTGGCCGAGGTGGGCAGATCCGCTGGTGCGGTCAATGTCATCGCATATGACGGCGTCACGTGCGACGACGGTACCAGGGGCGCACCGGGCATCGCGGTCGTTGCGCGTGGCTACTGGTTGGCACGCAAAACGCTGGCCCGGTTGCTCGCGCATTGGGGCGGGGCCCCGTGCGCGCGCGTAATTGATTACATCGCCGGTTCCACGGCGCAGTCCCTGGGTGCGCACGCCGAGGTGCCTGCGCATTGCACGGCCCAGCTCGTCGACGGACACCTGCGGCTGTGGTTCGCAACGAAGGACCCGGAGCGCAGCCGCGCGGCGGCAGCCCGGGTTGCCGGCATTGCCGAGGGCCTGGTCGACCTGTGCATGGTTCATACTGATTCCATCGAGGCGGGCCTGGAGCTTCTTGTGCCGGCAATCGCGCTGGCGCGTGCACTGCAGCCCGCGCCGGTGCAGGTCATCGGTTCCCCGGACCTCGCGCTGCATCTGGTGCGCCCGCACGTTCCGAACACGCCGATGCGACCGCGCCCGGTCTGGACCCGACCGGAATCCTTTCCCCAGAGGCGATCACCGCCTAGTTGATTCGCGTCAGCCGTAATGGTCTTCGCAATGGCGCGGAGGCCCGGACGGCTGCAACGATTTTCCTCCACCGGAACGGACCGCGCGTTGAACTCGAGGTCGACCCGGCAACGCCGGTGCTCTGGCTGCTGCGGGACCACCCGAATCTCACCGGTACGAAGTATGGTTGCGGCATCGGCGCGTGTACCGTGGTCGTCGATGGCCACGCGCGAGCGGGAGGAGACCGAGCAGAGCCACGAGACGTTTTCGGCAGCCGAAGGGGAAACCGGGCAGCCCGATGCGCTAGTGGGAGCACCCAGGTGATCGGCACGCCGAAGAATGGCTGCGCAATCAGGGAACGGGAGCCGATCACAGAGGATGCTGGCTGCCGCACGACGGTTAAAGACGCTTCTCGAGGCTATTTTCCCTTGATTTCCTGGCGAGTGCGGTGAGTTGCTCAAGTGCATCGAAAGTGCCAGGCGCCTTCTTCGTGTCTGCGACGATCCCACCAAATACGAAAGCCTCAAACTTTGAGAAGTCGCACCCTTCATTGTCCTTGGCGAACTTGGAATAATTCTCGATAAGGCGGCATACTGCCATCCGCAATTCCAATTGCAGGATTTGGGTCCGCGTTGAATTGAAATGCAAGTTTTACGATTGCGCGGGGGCCCGAGATACCGGCTCCGCCGCTCTAGAAACAGCCTAAAAGCGGAATTGAAGGGAAATTGGCTGGTCCCCCCGCCAGGAGTCGAACCTGGATCTCACGCTTAGGAGGCGCGTGCACTGTCCATTGTGCTACGGGGAGAGGCGCGCGCAGTATACGGGCGCGGTTTTGGCGCAGTGCCTCAGGAATGCGCAGTCCAGAGCGCTCCGCGTGGATAAACGCTTTGCATTGGCCTTTGGGCTTCTTATCCACATCGTCTGTGGATAAAATCGGCGGATTCAGCCCGTTGCGCATCGCACCAAAGTGCGTGTCCGGCCTCACCCGGCGATGGCCGCGATGACACGGCCCGAGCGTATCGCCCAAGTACGGTGCACAGCGCCACTGGCAAAGCGTCCCGGGCACGGAGCTCGGTGGCCTGGGCATCAAGGGACGTGACGCAGTCGTCGGTCCTGACTTTGAAACGTGGGAGAAAAATTGGACGAAAGTCTCGCAGTTGACGTATGCAAGCGGGCGAGTCGGAGGAGGCAGCGTCGATGAGCGCGACACGTTCGCGCGGCGCTCCGGCCGAATACGGTGAAGCGTCGATCCGGGTCCTGAAGGGCCTCGAACCGGTGCGCCAGCGACCGGGAATGTATACCCGTACCGACAGCCCGCTGCATATCATCCAGGAGGTAATCGACAACTCCGCCGACGAAATTCTTGCGGGCTTTGGTTCGCGCATCGACGTACGCGTGGAAAGCGACGGCGCGGTCAGCGTCGAGGACGACGGACGGGGGATACCGGTTGGAAACCACCCCGAGGAGAAGGCGCCGGTCGTCGAAATTGTGTTCACACGGCTGCATGCCGGCGGCAAATTCGACAAGCGTGCTGGAGGGGCATATTCCTTTTCCGGCGGATTGCACGGCGTCGGTGTGTCGGTCACCAATGCGCTCTCGAGCCGCCTGGAGGTGGTCGTTTGGCGCGATCGACGCGAGCATTCGATTGCGTTTTCCGGCGGGGACGTCGTTGAGCCCTTGCGATCGCGCCCGCTCGCCGCCACCGACAAGCAGAGCGGGACGCGTGTCACGGTGTGGCCGGACGCCAAATACTTCGATACCGCTCGTGTGTCGGCCGAGGAACTCGAACGCCTGCTGCGCAGCAAGGCGATGCTCATGCCGGGCACGCAGGTCAGCTTGCGCGTTGACGGCACCGGTTTGGAACGGACGTGGCGCTTCGACGGCGGCTTGGGCGAGTATCTGCGCGGTGTACTCGTCGGCGATCTGGTGGCCCCGGTCTTCGAGGCCGAAGGCTACGCATCGGCCGAGGACGCGAGTTTTGCCGAGGGGGAAGGCGCGCGCTGGGTGCTGGCCTGGACCGACGACGGCCCGGTGGCGCGCGAATCCTTCGTCAACCTCATTCCGACCACGGCCGGGGGCACGCACGAGTCGGGCCTGCGCGAAGGGGTGTTCAGCGCGGTGCGCGCGTTTGCCGAAGCCCATGGCGCGCTTCCCAAGGGAGTGCGGCTGCTGCCGGAGGATGTGTTCACGCGGTTGAATTTCGTGCTTTCGGCCAAGGTGCTCGATCCGCAGTTCCAGGGACAGATCAAGGAGCGCCTCAACAGTCGCGATGCGGTGCGCCTGATCGCCTCCTTTGTCCGGCCGCAACTGGAGTTCTGGCTCAATCAACACCCCGAATACGGGCGCCGCATCGCCGAACTGGCGGTGCAGCATGCGCAGGCGCGCACCCGCGCGTTGCAAAAGATCGAAAAGAAAAAAGGCTCGGCGATAGCCGTGCTGCCCGGCAAACTCACGGACTGCGAGAGCACGGAAATCGCGCGCAATGAATTGTTCCTGGTGGAGGGCGATTCGGCGGGAGGTTCGGCCAAGCTCGGCCGCGACAAGGAGTACCAGGCGATCCTGCCCCTGCGCGGCAAGGTGCTCAACACCTGGGAAGTCGAACGCGATCGCCTGTTCGGCAACGCAGAGGTGCACGACATTGCGGTTGCCATCGGCGTTGATCCGCATGGCCCAGACGATGAGGTCGACCTGGGAGGATTGCGCTACGGCAAGATCTGCATCCTGGCCGATGCTGATGTCGACGGTGCGCACATCCAGGTGCTGCTGCTCACCTTGTTTTTCCGGCATTTTCCTCGACTGATAGCGAGCGGACACGTGTACGTCGCACGACCGCCGCTGTTTCGCCTGGATGTCGGCCCGCAGGGCCGGCGCCCGGCGCGCAGGTTGTACTGCCTGGACGAGGACGAACGCGTGGCGACCATGGCCAAGCTCCAGGACGAGGGGGTGCG
>OMSW01000254.1:0-17724 GCA_900290295.1 Burkholderiales bacterium | reverse complement strand
TGTGGGAGACGACGATGAATCCCGATACCCGCCGCCTGCTCCCGGTGGCCTTGGGCGCGTTCGATCAGCGCTCCACCATTGATACCATGACGATGCTCATGGGCCGTGGCGAGGCGCACTCGCGCAGGGCCTGGCTGGAGACGCATGGCAATGAAGTCGAAGCCGATGTCTGATCCTGACGATTCGCCGGCGAGCGCCAGTACCAGTGATGCCAGTTTGCGCGCCTTGGTCGCGCAGACCTGCGACTGGTACTGGGAGACCGATTCTCTCCTGCGCATCACGGTTGCGCAGGCCGCCGGCAATGGTGCCTCGGAGCTCCCGTTGGGCCAGTGGATCGGCAAGTGCGATTGGGAGATCCCCGGCGACCTGGTGCGGCCGGCGACCTGGGAGGAGCATCGGGAATGTCTAAATGCCCGCCAGCCGTTTTCCAACCTCGTCGTACGTCGTGCCGTCGAAGGACGGAGCGCAACGGTTCAGCATCTGTGCGGCGCGCCGTTTTACGGGCCCGATGGTGATTTCATCGGTTATGTCGGCATCGGGCGCGACGTCACCGAGCAATACCGCGCGCAGGACGCGCTGCAGCAGCTTGCCAGCATCGATCCGCTGACCCGGCTGCTCAATCGCCAGGCCTTTGACGAGCGCGCGCAGCAAGTGCTGTCCAATGCCTATGCGCTGGGAAGTCAGTGCGCCCTGTTGTGCATCGGACTGGATCGGTTCCGGCTGCTCAACAGCGTCTATGGCTATCGCATCGGCGACCGCATGCTCGCGGCCGTCGCCGCGCGCCTGCGCAAGGCAATACGGCTGCCCAACCTGCTGGGGCGCCGCGGCGGCGACGAGATCGTGGCCTTGCTGGTCGACATCGACAGCCCCGATCTGGTGGCCAAGCTTGCCCGCGACATCATCGAGACGATTTGCCAACCGGAAAGATTGGGCAACATCGAGATTTCGGTCCGGGCTTCGGTGGGCGTGGGGTTCTTTCCCAACGATGGCGGCGACCTGGACGGATTGCTCAATGCCGGTGACGCCGCCTTGTTCCGGGCCAAGGAATTCGGCGGCGGTACGCATGCACTTTTCACGGTGGAACTGGCGCGCCGCACCGAACTGCGCGTGCGCCTTGAGCAGCGCTTGCGCAAGGCATACGAATCGCGCGCTTTCCGCCTGTTCTACCAGCCGCTGGTCTCGCTGCCGGAGGGGCGCCTGATCGGGGCCGAGGCCCTGGTGCGCTGGACGGATGCCGAGCTCGGCGACATCCCGCCGGGCGAGTTCATCCCCATTGCGGAGGAGAGCGGTCTTATCGAAGGAGTCGGGGACTGGGTGTTGCGCGAGGCCTGCCGGCAGCGCCAGCTCTGGCGGCAGGTCGGCCTGGATCTGCCGCCGATCGCGATCAATGTCTCCGGGGTGCAAATGCGCAATCACGGTTTCGTCGATACCATCCTGTCTACACTCGATGAGTTCGAGGTTGCCGCGGAGGAGCTCGAGATCGAAATCACCGAGACCGGCCTGATGGATTGTTCGACCGCTTCCCGCGACAACCTGCTGCGCCTGCGCGGCGCCGGCGTCAAGGCGGCACTGGACGATTTCGGCGTCGGCTTTTCCAGCCTCGCGCACCTGCGCGACCTGCCCATGCATCGGCTCAAGATCGACCGTAGCTTCACGGTCGAGTGCATGCGCGATGCGCGCACGCTGACGATCGTCAAGGCGGTTATCGATATGGCCCACGTCCTGGGTCTGACGGTCACCGCGGAGGGCATCGAAAACTCCGAGCAGCGCGACTGGATGCATGACCTGGGTTGCGATTCGGCGCAGGGATATTTTTTTGCCCGACCGATGCCGGCCGAGGAATTTCTCAAACGTTATCTGGAAGGACGCTCCAAGGACGTGGAACGCGCATGACGCGGGCCGGATCTGCCGGCCAACAAGCGTAGTTTGCGCGCAAGCCCAGGTGCAGAAGACCGCACACGGCACCACATTGGCTACTTATGACGGACCAAGCCGACCTGTTTTCTCCCGCCGCAAGCGAACCGGACGCGGCTCTGACGCTGGCGCAGTTTGCGCAGCGCGCCTACCTAGACTATGCGGTATCGGTGGTCAAGGGACGCGCCCTACCCGATGTTGCCGACGGCCAAAAGCCCGTGCAACGGCGCATCCTGTATGCGATGAACGAAATGGGTCTGGCGCCCGGATCCAAACACGTGAAATCGGCCCGGGTCGTAGGCGACGTGATCGGCAAGTTTCACCCGCATGGCGACCAGGCCGCCTATGACGCAATGGTGCGCATGGCGCAGGAGTTCTCGCTGCGCTATCCCCTGATCGATGGGCAGGGAAATTTCGGCAGCCGTGACGACGATCCGGCGGCCGCCATGCGCTATACCGAGGCGCGCCTGACGCCGATCGCGCGCCTGCTGCTCGACGAGCTCGATCAGGGAACGGTGGAGTTCTCTCCCAACTACGACGGCAGCCACCAGGAGCCGCGCCTGCTGCCGGCGCGTTTGCCAATGGTGTTGCTCAACGGTGCGTCCGGGATCGCCGTTGGCATGGCCACGGAAATTCCTTCCCACAATCTGCGCGAAGTCGTGCGCGCGGCGCAGATCCTGTTGCGTCAACCCGGTGCCGGCTTGCCGGTGCTGCTGGAACAGCTGCGCGGGCCGGATTTTCCCGGTGGCGGTCAGCTGATCTCGAGCGCCGAGGAGATCCGGGCCACCTACGAGAGCGGGCGCGGCAGCCTGAAGGTGCGCGCGCGCTGGCGCTTCGAGGAGCTAGCCCGCGGGCAGTGGCAGCTGATCGTCACCGAATTGCCGCCGGGGACCTCGGCGCGGCGCGTCCAGGAGGAAATCGAGGAGCTCATCAATCCCAAGATCCGCGCTGGCCGCAAATCCTTGAGCCCCGAGCAGCAGCAGACCAAGCAGGTGGTCCTGGCGGTGCTGGACCGCATGCGCGACGAATCCAGTCGCGACGCCGCCGTACGGCTGGTCTTTGAGCCGCGCACCTCGAAAATCGAACGACAGGACCTCGTCAATACCTTGCTGGCACACACCAGTCTGGAAGGCAACACGGCCATCAACCTGGTGATGATCGGCCGCGACGGCCGCCCTCGCCAGAAAACCCTGGTCGAGATCCTGGGCGAATGGCTGGAGTTCCGCGTCGAGACCGTGCGCAGTCGCAGCCGCCACCGGCTCAACCGGGTACTCGACCGCGTCCACGTTTTGGAAGGCCGCAAGGCGGTGTTGCTGAACATCGACAAGGTGATCAAGTTGATCCGTAGATCGGAGCAACCCAAGCCGGACTTGATGCAGGCGTTCCGGCTGACCGAGCGTCAGGCCGACGATATCTTGGAACTGCGCTTGCGTCAGCTGGCTCGGCTCGAAGGAATCCGTCTGGAACAGGAACTGGCGGAGCTGAAAAAAGAAGAGGCAGGATTGCGCAAGCTGCTCGATTCGGAGTCGGCGCTGCGGCGCCAGGTCGGCAAGGAGCTCGATGACGACGCCCAGCGTCATGGGGATGCGCGCCGTACCTTGATTGAATCGGCGGAGCGCACCGTGTTCGAGACCCGGGTTCTGGATGAACCCGTGACCGTGATCGTTTCCGAGCAAGGTTACGTCCGTGCCCGCAACGGCCACGGCCACGAAGCCGCGCAGTTCGCCTTCAAGGCCGGCGACGGCCTGTACGGGGCCTACGAGTGCAGGACCGTCGACCACCTGGTGGCGCTGGGTTCCAACGGGCGTGTTTACACGGTTGCCGTCGCAAATCTGCCGTCGGCGCGCGGCGACGGTCTGCCGGTGACCTCGATGATCGAACTCGAAGCGGGCACCCGCTTGCTGGCCTACGTTGCCGCAGCGGCCAGCACTCCGCTGTTGATCTCGACCAGCGGGGGTACCGGATTTGCCTGCCAGCTCGGTGATCTGCTCACGCGGCAACGGGCGGGTAAGCAGTTCCTCAGCCTCGAGCCGGGCTCCGAACCGCTGCGTCCGGCAATCGTCGACCCGCAGGCCGACGAGCGCATCGCCTGTGTTTCCGAAGGCGGACGGATGCTGGTGTTTGCCGCTGGCGAGATCAAGGCCCAGCCCGCGGGCGGTCGCGGGGTCATTTTCCTGGGACTCGACGATGGGGAGGCGATGATCGGCGCCATCAGTTGCGGCGACGCGGGCGTGGTCGTGACCGGAACGGCGCCCCGCAGTGGCAAGGCGCTGCGCATCGCCCTGAGCGGAGCGCAGTTGGCCGCCTACACGGGCAACCGCGCCCGCAAGGGCAGCTTGCTGACCCCGCGGATCCGCGCGCTCGCGCTTGCCAAACCCGAATCGGCCACGCACTAGCGGGACTTTCGGGGACTTGAAGAATCCCAGCGGCGCCCCAATTTACTGCGGTCGTAGCGCCCACCGTGGCGGTGGAGCCGATTTCGTCGTATTCGGAAACCAAACATGACCACAGAGAACGCGATCCACGATTCCCGGCAGACCCTCGGATTTCAGGCCGAGGTCAAGCAGCTGCTGCACCTGATGATCCATTCGCTCTACAGCAACCGCGAGATCTTTCTGCGGGAGCTGGTGAGCAATTGCTCGGACGCTTGTGACCGCCTGCGCTTTGCCGCCATCGCCGAGCCGACTCTGTTGCCCGCCGGCGAGGACCTCGCCATCCGGGTGAGCTACGACAAGCAAGCGCGCACCATCACCGTTTCGGACAATGGCATCGGGATGACGCGCGACGAGATGATCGAACATCTTGGAACCATTGCCAAGAGCGGGACACGGGAGTTTTTCGCCCAGCTCACCGGCGATCAGCGCAAGGACTCGCAGCTGATCGGCCAGTTTGGGGTGGGGTTCTACTCGTCCTTCATCGTCGCCGACCGCGTGAGCGTGCTCTCGCGCCGGGCCGGCGCGCCGGCCGAGCAGGCTGCGCACTGGGAGTCCGATGGCGGCGGGGAATTCACCATCGAGCCGGCCACGCGCGCGGCGCGCGGCACGGACGTGGTTCTGCATCTTAAGGAGGGCAACGACGAACTGCTCTCGGGATGGAAGCTACGGTCGATCCTGACGCACTACTCCGACCACATCGCGACGCCGATTCGCATGGACAAGGAGGAGTGGGACAAGGACAAGAACGAGTTGCGGCCCACCGGCGAGGTCGAGACCGTCAACCGGGCATCGGCACTGTGGACGCGGCCCAAATCGGAAATCAGCGACGAGCAGTACCGGGAATTCTACAAGCACGTTGCCCACGATTTCAGCGACCCGCTGGCCTGGACACACAATCGCGTCGAGGGACGCAACGAGTACGTGCAGCTACTGTATCTCCCCAAGCTCGCGCCGTTTGATCTCTGGGACCGCAAGCGTACGCATGGCCTCAAGCTCTATGTCCGGCGCGTCTTCATCATGGACGATGCCGAGCAGTTGCTGCCGTCGTACCTGCGATTTACGCGAGGGATCGTCGACTCCAGTGATCTGCCGCTGAACATCTCGCGTGAGATTCTCCAGGAGAGTCGCGATGTCAAGGCGATCCGCGAGGGATGTTCCAAGCGCGTCCTGTCGTTGCTGGAGGACCTGGCGCAGAGTCGCCCCGACGATTACACCGGCTTCTGGGACCAGTTCGGCGCCGTGCTCAAGGAGGGCATAGGCGAGGATCCACCCAACGCCGAGCGCATTGCCCGCTTGCTGCGCTTTGCCTCCACGGCCGACAATGGCGGCAAGTTCAGCTCACTGGCCGAATACGTGGGCCGGATGAAAGCTGGCCAATCGGCCATCTACTATGTTACGGCGGAGTCGGTCGAGGCAGCGCGCAGTAGTCCGCACCTGGAGGTCTTCCGCAAGAAGGGTGTGGAGGTTTTGCTGCTGGCTGACCGGGTCGACGAGTGGATGCTCTCCTTCCTGACGGAGTTCGAGGGCAAGCCCCTGACCTCCGTGGCAAAGGGCGACCTGGCGCTCGATGCGCTGGACGACGAGCAGGACAAGGAAGACAAGCGCAAGGCGCAGGACGAATACAAGGACCTGGTGGCCCGCATAAAGGAGTCCCTCGGTGACCGGGTTTCCGAGGTTCGCGTTACCTCGCGCCTGACGGAATCGCCGGCCTGCTTGGTCGTGGACAAGGATGCGATGAGCGCACACCTGCAACGTATGCTCAAGGCGAGCGGGCAGAAAACCGCCCCGACCGTGCCCATTTTGGAACTCAATCCCCATCATCCACTGGTACAGCGCCTGCGGGGCGACGCGAGCGATTTGGGCGAGTGGGCCAGCCTGTTGCTGGAGCAGGCGATCCTTGCCGAAGGCGGCCAGCTCGAGGACCCGGCGCGTTTCGTCAAGCGCGTAAACACCTTGTTGCTTGCCGGCACGCACTGAGCGCTTGCTGGTCTTTTTGTGGGCGCCCATCGCGCCGCTTGCAGTAACATCGCGTCTGGCCTATACCAATGCCGATGCGGAGACGAGTTACGTGACCCAAGAAGCGCCGAACCCGCCCGCGGCGGTCGGTTCGACGCCGGCTGCGCGCGATCCGGAGCGCGTCCGCCTGGCCGAGCAACTTCTCGAGCAGTGCTGGGACCTCGTGTCCGACACTTTCTTGTCGCGGGCGGCCGATATCTTCAACGAAGTGGCGACGGCAGCCGTGCGCTCGGGCGACGAGGTCCAAGTGCGCTGCGCCCGGATGCTGTCCATTCAAGGCAAGGCGCTGGGACAGGCCTTGCGCGGCGCCTTGCACACGGCGTACGAAGGCGGCGTCGCGGCGTTTCTGGGAAAGGAATCGGCACCGAGCTGGCACCAGTCGGTGCTCTCGCTGGTCGAGATCGACGCATCGGACCTTTCTAGCCAGGTCGACCAGGCGATCAATCGCCTGCGCCATCTGGTGGAGGAAGCCTCGGCTGGGCCGACGCTGCGCCTGCAAACCCTGGCAGGCGAGCGTGCGCTGCACGAGGCCGACTCGCCGCTGCGGCCGGGCGTTTTTCTCGAGGCGATCGCCGAGAGTCTGTCGTCGGTCATTTCGGCCCCGAGCGACGTGGCCACGATCGTGCGCCACGTTCCCGTGGCCATCGAGCCGCCGCTTTCGGCCACGTACGCCGCCATCAACCGCTTCCTCGATAGCAAGGGCATTGCCCCAGCGAGCGCTGTACGCGGAACTCCGATGCAACGCAACATCGGACCGGCGACCATACGTGCCGAGGTACCGGCCAGCCTTGCAGCCCTATCCAGCAACGCGGAGCCTGGCGTGACGTCCAGCAATGCGGCCGGATTGGCCCCGCGCCGCTCGGGCGCCAAGGCGTCGAGTTCCGGCAGAGCGGGCCACGGCCGGGTGGGCGCTGCGGCGGGAGCAAATGCCAGCGTCGCGGCGGGGACCGCACGCGACGAGCAGTTATTGGTCGAGTACGCGCGCCTGCAGGCGCTTGCGGGGGTCAACGCCAGCTCGCTCGTCGATGCCGCCAACAGCGCCTCGCGCAGTGCTGCGATGGGTCAGGAAGCGAGCGTAGTGCCGCCATCCAGCCAATTGGTCGATGCCATGATTGCCTCGCAAAGGCAGGATGCGCAGCACATGTCGGCTAACGAGCAAAAGCGGGAGCCGGGCCAGGAACCGATCGGTACGCGCGAGCACAGCCGGCGGCTGATCGCCCTGACGACACATCCCGTGCACAAGCTTACGATCCAGCTGGTTGCCCGGTTGTTTACCCGCATGGAGCGCGACCGCCTGGTCCCAGGGCCGGTGCGCGCGCTGCTCTTTTACCTGCGGTTCCCCGCCTTGGAGGTTGCGCTCGCCGACCCCTCGATCTTTGTGCGCTCCGATCACCCCGCGCGCCGCCTGATCGACGCGATCGGCAGTGCGTCCATCGGCTGGAGCGCAGACGGGACCGTCAACGTGATCGCGAATAAGCGCTTCTTGCAGCAGGTCCGGACCGCAGTGCAATTTGTCCTGCATTCCCCCGGTGAGGCGGCCTCGGCATTTGCCCAGGCCAGCGCGCAGTTCTCTGCCTTTCTGACGTCCGATTCGATGCCCGAAGACGATACGCTGGCCGCGGCGCGAGCTGCGCTGCGCGAGGCCGAGCAGCGCGAAATCCGCACGATCGACGTCGCAGCCTTCTTGCGCGAAGTGCTAGAGGGCGCCCAGTTGGACGACTATCTGCGCAACTTCCTGCTGCGGGTCTGGGCGCGGGTGCTGGTGGAAGCGGCCGCGAGCGAGGCGCAGGAGCCCGGTCTCGTGCGCAGGCTCTTGAATGCGATTCCCGATCTGGTCTGGAGCGTGCAGCCGCTGGGCAATCCCATGGACCGCAAGCGCCTGATCGATACCATTCCCGCGGTCTTGGGCAGTTTGCGCGATGGTTTGCGCCTGATCGACTGGCCGGCAAAGAAAAATCAGGCTCTGCTGGATCACCTGATGCGCGCGCATTCGCATGTGTTCAAGGCCACCGAAGCGCCGGCCGCGGGCGCATTTTCGGTAAGTACGGTGCGAATTCGGCTCGATGGCTTTCGCATTGAACCGGCATCCGGTTCGCCCCGCGGCGAACGCTTCGACGTCCTGGAGGAAGCCGTCCACCACGTCCTGGCGCAGGGTGGATCCGGCGTGCTTCATCAGTGGATCGAAGCCGACAATGCGCCGCCGCTTACTGCATATGATGCCGCGCAGGCCGAACAGTTGGTTGCGCAATGGCATGAAAAGATGTGGTTCGATCTGCGTGTGGACGAGACGCTCGCGCGTGTTCGTCTGGAGTGCTTTACGCCGTCCCGGGCACTGGCCCTGTTTTCATCGGCGCGCGGCGATTCGTTGTACTCGCTGTCTCATGCGAGCCTGATCACCTACCTGCGGTGCTCCCGCATTACCCCTGCCGAACCCATGCCCCTGGTGCTGCGGGCCTTGCGCACGGTGCTGGCGGACTTGGAGCGCTCTTCCAAGGCCGCGATCGATGGCGACAGTGCTGGCACGTGATCCGCCGGCGCGGGCCGCCGAGGCGGCCACGGCGGTCACGTTGTCGGAAGTCGACGGGGTTCGCTACCTGCACTTTGGCACCGAATGGGTACAGGGCGCCATGCGGCTGGCATTGCCGTATCGCCTGGAGCTCGAATACCAACAGCAGATGATGGCTCCCTTGCTTTTCGTGCCCCAACCTGACCAGGTGCTGCAACTGGGCCTCGGGGCCGCGGCGCTGACCAAGTTCTGCCATCGGCACTTGCGCCGCAGCCGGGTTCTGGCGGTCGATATCGATCGAACGGTGATCCGCGTTGCCCGGCAGTGGTTTGCGTTGCCGCGGGACGACGCTCGCCTGCGCGTGGTGGAGGCCGACGCTGCAACGTTCGTACGACGCGCGCCGGCGAGTACCGACTGGTTGCAGGTCGATCTGTACGACGCCCAGGCGCGCGGGCCCGTGCTCGATGACGCCGATTTTTATCGGGCCTGCCGCGCTGCGCTGCGTGACGGTGGAGTTGCTGCATTTAACCTGTTCGGCCGCTCGCTGCGGCCCAGTCTGCGGGCCATCGAGGCGGCGTTTGGCCGGCGCTGGTTGCGGCTGCCGCGAAGCGCGGCCGGCAATACCGTCGTGCTGGCGTTCTGCGGCGCGCCGGTCGAATGGGACACCGATGCCTTGCAAGTGCGCGCACAGAAGATGGAGCGCCGGTTCGGGCTGCCGGCCCTGAGCTGGCTGCGAGGCCTGCGTAGCGCCTCGGCCCGCCGCCTGTCGCTGCGGTCCGGACTGCGGATGATCTTGTGACGCATTCACGCGAGAACGGACGGCGGGCCGTCGTCGATCTGAGCGAAAACTTTATGCCGTATTCGGGCCGCTTATCTGGCTTGAAAGTTCGGATTCGCAGGCTATATTCGGGTAGAGGTCCGGCCCCAACTTTGGGTTTGTCACTGCAGCATTGCGATGAATAGCAACAAACCTTCCGCCGGTACCGGCGCGTCCACCCTCCTGCCGTACTTGTCGGCGAACCAGTCCTCCGCGCTGTTGCGCTCGGCGGCCGCGATCTCGTGCGAGCTCATGGCGCGCTCTTTCGCCGCCATCGTCGATCTCGTGCGTGACGCCCTGGCCACCCGCTGGGATTTCGACGTCGGCTCGCCGCTGGTACAGCGGCTGCTTGCGACCAAGGCCGATGCCTTGCGCGAGGCTTTTGCGCAGCGCCTGCCGCGCCAGCAGGACCAGGCATTCGAGCGCCTGTTCGCGCCGCGCAACGTTGCGGCGGCCACGGCCGAGCTCGATGCCGCAACGCTCGAACTGGTCATCGACACGGACGACGGTGGGGAGGCGATTGCGGCGCGCGCGGCGCGGCGCATGCGCGGTCTCGTGGAGGAACCGCTGCGCGACCTGGAGCTGATCGTCAGCTTTCTCAGCGGTCGCGACCAGATTGCGCACGCCGACAATCCGTTCGGGCCGGACGTATTCGTCCCCGCATTGCTGCAGGCCGCGATCGACGTGCATCTGCACCCGGAGGGCTGGGTGTTTTTCCTGACCTCGTTTGAGCCGGATCTGGCGGGCGAGATTGGACGCATTTCGCAATCGCTGCTCGATCATTTCCGTACGCATGGCATCGAGGCGCGTGCCATCCGCCGTGCGCGCGCTGCGCGCAAGGCCGCAGCGGCGCCGGTACCGGCGCCGGCCGGCGCTGGGTCGGCTGCGGACCGTGCATCGGGGGCCGGTCCCGCGCGAGGAGGCGAGGCGGGTGTCGGCGCCGGCGGCGACGCCCACTGGGGCCCAGGCAGCGGGGGCGGAGTGCGTCGCGGCGAGCCGGTGGTGCACGGCGCCCAGTCCAGCCTGACCGGCGGTGACGGCAGGGACGATGCGCGCGTCATCCTGAAGGAGCTGCTCTCGCGCCTGCAGGCCAACGTTGCCGGCGGCGTATTGCCGCCCTTGGCGGCAGGACAAGGTCCGGTTGCACCCATGTTGCTCGATGCCCTGGCGGAGCTGCAAAATCTTGGGCTGGAGGGCATCCACGGGGCGCTATTTGCGGGCACCCCGGCCGGCTCGATCAACGCCTGGCGCGAGCATCTGATTTCCCAGTCAACCCGGACCGTCGATAAACTGACGATCGAAATTGTCGGCATGATGTTCGACCACGTGCTGCGCGATACCCAGGTGCCGCCGGAGATCAAGGCGCTGCTGTCGCGGCTGCAGTTCCCGGTTCTGAAGGCGGCCCTGCTGGACGCGGCGTTTTTCGCGTCGAGTTCGCACCCGGCGCGGCGCCTGATCGATCGTATCGCTGCCGCGGCCGTCGGCTGGGAGCCCTACGGCGACGAAAACGAGCGCTTTCGTGCCGAGGTTGACCGCATGGTGCGGGAGGTCATGCTCAAGTTCGATCGGGACGTGACATTGTTTGAGCAGGTGCTAAACGACTTCGAGGCATTTCTGGGTGACATTGCGCCGCGCGACAGTGACCCGATCGCGCGCGCCAAGCGCGCGCTCGAGGAGGCGGAGAAGCGCGAGGTCCTGACCATCAACACGACCATACAGGTACGACGGGCGTTCGAGCATGTGGAACTCGAGCCCTACCTGCGCGAGTTTCTCGTCGGACCCTGGGTGCAGGTCCTCGTGCAGGCCAGTTTGCGCGATGACCAGACCAAAGGCTATTCGAAGAGCTTCCGGGAAGTGATCCACGAGATCGTCTGGAGCGTGCAGCCCAAGGCTACGGCCGAGGAACGGCGCCGCCTGGTCGAGCTGATACCGGTGCTCACGCGCATCATCCGCGACGGCCTGAGCCTGATTCGCCAGCCGCAGCGCGAGCAGGACGAGTTTCTCCAAAGTCTCATGGCCGCCCATGCCTTTGCGGTCAAACCGACCGACCAGGCAACCTATATCAAGAACTCCTTGCAGACCTCGGATATTCGCGCCAAGATCGAAGGCCTGCAGCTCACGGGCTCCTTCCCCCTGACCGCGATTCCGGGCGGAGTCAAGGTGCCCGCCGGAGCGGTGCTGCGCGCCGCGGCCGATCATCAGGTCGACCTCACGGTTCCGGCAGCGGTGACGGATGTTGGCGCCATCGACAAGATGGAGGAGGCACGGATGGATAATGATCTGTCGCACTGGACGCGCGGCAGCTGGTTTGAACTGTGGGACGGCGAGGCCTTCATCAAGGCGCGGCTGCGGTGGATCAGCCCGTTGCGCACGATGTTCATGTTCAGCAGCGGCCCCGAGAACCGCGCGCACGTGATGTCGCCCGATTTGATCCATTCGTATCTGCGCCGAGGCTACATCCGGGCGCTGGAGAGCGCGCCGCTCACCGAGCGCGCGGCGCATGCCGTTGTGGCCGACTTTGCCAACGCGCCGGATCGGGCTGCAGAACTGACAACACGCCTGGCGGTCGCCTAGTGGCCTGTGACAGACCATTCCAGAGTGCCATGGACGCCCGGGCCGGTGTTCAAAACTTTGCCTCGTTGTTGCTGAGCTTGCAGCTGCCAGCCATGGCGCCGGCCGCACGACGCCCCTTGCGGTGAGCGCGCTGAAACGGACGGCCGCCCAGGTGCCGGTGCCGGCGCCCGCGCCGGTTGCGGTCGTTGCATCGACGCGCAAGCCGGCGCCCAACACTCGATTGGGCCTGGCTTTCGTCGTCCATCGATTGGTGGAGGACGGCTGGTTGTCGCGTTCCGATTCCGATCGCGTATTCGCAATCTCGGACCGCGAACGCAATGGCCATCCCCTGGTGCTGGTGGCGGAAATGAATTTCCGCAGCGCCGACGGCGAGCACCGCCTGCTCGACCTGGAGACCTTGACCCAGTGGCTGGCGGAGCTGGCCGGGTTGCCGTATCAGCATATCGACCCGCTCAAGGTCGATTTCACGCGGGTGGTGGACGTCATGTCCAGCGCCTACGCCACCGGCAATTCCATTTTGCCGATCGCCGTTACTCCGGTGGAAGTGGTGATTGCCTCGTGCGAACCGTTCCTGGACGGTTGGGTGCGCGAAATCGAGCAGGTGACCAAGAAAACAGTGCGCCGGGTGGTGGCCAACCCGCTCGATGTCGTCCGCTTTACCACCGAGTTCTACAAGCTGGCGCAGTCGGTCAAGGGAGCGAGCAAGACTGGAACCGCCAGCCTGGTCAGCAATTTCGAACAGCTGGTAGAGCTCGGAGGCAAGGTCGAGGCGAACGATGCGCACGTGATCCATATCGTTGATTGGATCCTGCAGTATGCGTTTGATCAGCGGGCGAGCGATATTCACCTTGAACCCAAGCGCGAGCAGGGCGTCGTGCGCTTTCGCATCGATGGCGTGCTGCACCAGGTCTACCAGGTGCCGCCGGGCGTGATGCAGGCCATGACCAGCCGCATCAAGCTGTTGGGGCGCATGGATGTCGTCGAGCGGCGGCGGCCGCAGGACGGCCGCATCAAGACCCGCATCGGTGGCGACGGCGGGCGCGAAGTCGAGATCCGTCTTTCGACGCTGCCCACGGCATTTGGCGAAAAGCTGGTCATGCGGATCTTCGACCCCGAGGTCGTGGTGCGCAGCTACTCCGAGCTCGGCTTTTCCGACGGCGAGGCCGGCGTCTGGGCCGAGTTGATCAAGCGGCCCTCCGGCATCATCCTGGTAACGGGTCCGACTGGCTCGGGCAAGACCACAACGCTGTATTCGACACTCAAGCAAATCGCCACTGACGAGGTCAATGTCAGTACCGTGGAGGACCCGATCGAGATGATCGACCCCACGCTGAACCAGATGCAGGTCCAGCACGGGATCGATCTGGGTTTTTCCGACGGTCTGCGCGCGCTCATGCGCCAGGACCCGGACGTGATCATGGTCGGAGAGATCCGCGACAAGGAGACCGCCGATATGGCGGTGCAGGCGGCACTTACCGGCCACCTCGTATTTTCGACCTTGCACACCAACGACGCCTCGGCGTCGATCGCGCGGCTGATCGAACTCGGTGTTCCGGGCTACCTGGTCAATGCCACCGTGATCGGCATCCTGGCCCAGCGCCTGGTTCGGACCCTGTGCCCACACTGCAAGGTGCGCGACGCGAGCATCGATGAAGCGCTCTGGCGCGACCTAGTTGCTCCCTGGCGCTCGCCTGCGCCGCGCACGGTCGGCCGTCCGGTCGGTTGTCTCGAATGCCGCCGCACCGGCTACCTCGGTCGGACCGGCCTGGTCGAATTGCTGGTGGTCACCGATGCGATTCGAGGCCTGATCACCGATGGCGCGGATATACAGCAAATCCGCAAACAGGCGGCGCGCGACGGCTTGCGTTCCTTGCGCGTGTCCGGAGCGGAGAAGATCGCCCACGGCACAACGACGGTGGAAGAGGTTCTGCGGGCCGCGCCGCCGTTTGACGATTGACTTATCTTGCCAGCACGCGCATGGCGCGCGTCAATCCTTCGAGCGTCAGCGGGTACATCCGTGCGCCCAATATCTGACGGATGATGGCGATCGATTGGCGGTAGGGCCAAAGCGCCTCGGGCTCCGGGTTGATCCAGGCAAATTGCGGGAAGTGCGCGGTAAGTCGCTGCAGCCAGACCGCACCGGACTCCGGATTGTCGTATTCCACCGAGCCCCGTTCCTGCAAGATCTCGTAGGGGCTCATGGTCGCGTCGCCAACAAACACCAGCTTGTAGTCCCGATTGTACCTGCGCATGATGTCCCGGGTCTCGAAGCGCTCGCCGAAGCGGCGTCGATTATTGCGCCACAAGTTGTCGTAGACGCAATTGTGGAAGTAAAAGAAATGCAGATGCTGGAACTGCGCCCGCGCCGCGGAGAACAGTTCCTCCACGCGGCGGATGTGTTCGTCCATGGTGCCGCCGACATCGAGCAGCATGAGCACTTTGACACGGTTATGGCGCTGCGGCACAAGCTTCAGGTCCAGGTGACCTGCATTGCGCGCCGTCGAGCTGATCGTGTCCGGCAGATCGAGTTCGAGTTCGGTGCCGTCGCGGGCGAAGCGGCGCAGCCGCCGCAGCGCCAGCTGGATATTTCGGGTTCCCAGTTCTACCTGGTCGTCGTAGTCGCGATAGGCACGCATGTCCCAGACCCGGACGGCTCCGCGGTTGCCCCGTGACGGACCGCCGACGCGGATCCCCTCGGGGTGCGCGCCCCCGTGACCGAAGGGCGACGTGCCGCCGCTGCCGATCCACCGGTTGCCGCCATGGTGCGGGCCATCCTGCTCCTGCAGGCGCTTGCGCCACTCCTCGATCAGGCGGCCCCAGCCCAGCTTCTGGAGCCGCTCCACGTCGGCCGCCGAGAGGCTGCGCCGCAGGTTCTGTAAGAACCACTCCGCGGGGATTTGCGACGGCGCTGGCATGCCGGCCGTTACTCCGCGCAGGTACTCGCTAAAGGCCTGGTCGTAGCGATCGAAACGGGTTTCATCCTTGATCAGGCAAGTCCGCGCCAGAAAGTAGAACTCCTCCAGGGACGGGTGAATCACGTCGTTTTGCAGTGCCTCGAGCAAGGTAAGCAGCTCGTTGATCGACACCGGCAGGCGCGCGGCGCGCAGGTGCAAAAAGAAATCGATCAGCATCAGCGCCCCTGGCGGTTCATGTCGACCAGGCGCTCGAACAGGTGCAGGTCCTGCTCATTTTTGAGCAAGGCGCCGTGCAGCGGCGGCACGAAAATCGCGGCGTCCTTGGCGTGCAAGGCCTCGGGCGGGATCTGCTCGGCCACCAGCAGCCGCAACCAATCGAGCAACTCGGACGTCGAAGGCTTCTTCTTCAGTCCCGGCAGATCGCGAATCGCGAAAAAGGCCTCCAGCGCGTTGCGCAACAATTCGGCGCGCAGGCTGGGGAAATGCACATCGACGATCGCCTGCATGGTGCTGCGATCGGGGAACCGTATGTAGTGAAAGAAACAGCGTCGCAGGAAAGCGTCGGGCAGATCCTTCTCGTTGTTTGAGGTGATGACGACCAGCGGCCGATGTACCGCCCGGACCGTCTGGCGCGTTTCGTATACGGAGAACTCCATGCGGTCGAGTTCGCGCAGCAGATCATTGGGAAATTCGATATCGGCCTTGTCGATCTCGTCGATCAGCAGCACCGCGGGCTCCGGACTTTCGAAGGCCTGCCAAAGAACGCCGCGAACGATGTAGTTGCCGATCTCGCCCACACGCGCATCGCCGAGCTGTGAATCGCGCAGGCGCGAGACCGCGTCATATTCGTACAGCCCCTGCTGCGCTTTGGTGGTCGACTTGATGTGCCATGCAAACAGCGGCATATCGAGTGCCTGCGCTACCTCTTCGGCCAGCATCGTCTTGCCCGTTCCGGGCTCGCCTTTGATGAGCAGGGGCCGCTGCAGCGTGAGCGCGGCATTGACCGCGAGCCGCAGGTCCTCGCTGGCGACGTAGGTCTGCGATCCGTGAAAGCGGGGCGTCGGTGCCTGGTTCATGAGCTCTCCCGTGCAAGCCGGCGTTGCAGGCAGTCAATATACGTCTGGTTGATGGCGGCCATGTCCGCCGGCAACGATCCGCGTTGTGCACGCCAAATGATTTCGCCCAGGCACTCCATTGCCTCGTGCGCCGCGGCATGGCGATCGCCATACCGCAGTTGCAGGGCCTGGAGCAAGCCGCGCACCCCCGCGGGCTGGTCGATGGATGCCTGCTCCTCCAGGGACAGATGCATCGCCAGGTGCAGGAAGGGATTCTCGCGCCCGGCTTCGACCGGGAAATCCTGATCCAGGGCGCGGTCCACGTCGGCGAGCAGCTCGTGGTATTCGGGGTGTTCGAGTACGCAGGCGATCGCGATGCGCTCCAGCGGCGAGGCGGGCTGGCCCGTGCGATGCTTGTACCAGGCATCACAAAAAAATCGTCGAACTTCCTGGCGCGATGGTTGGAACATGGACGGGAAGCGGGGTCGCGGCCGCCGTGTCAGGCGCCGGGTTGATGCGATTTGGGTTGGTATTCGCACTGCCGGGAGATGATGCAGTGCCAGCACTCGGGCTTGCGCGCCTTGCAGACATAGCGTCCGAGGAGGATCAGCCAATGGTGCGCGTGTTGGCGGAATTGCGCCGGCACCGCGCTTTGCAGGCGCTGCTCGACCTCGCGCACATTCTTGCCGGGCGCCAGGCCGGTGCGGTTGGCCACCCGAAAGCAGTGTGTATCGACGGCGATGCTGGGTTCGCCAAAGGCAGTGTTGAGTACGACATTGGCGGTCTTGCGGCCTACGCCCGGCAGGGCCTCGAGCTCCTCACGCGTGCGCGGCACCTGGCCGCCATGGCGCTCCTGAAGCTGGCGGCACAGGGCAATGACGTTGCGCGCCTTGGAGCGGTACAGGCCGATGGTGTGGATGAACTCGATCAGGCCGGATTCGCCAAGCGCCTCGATCGTCGCCGGCGTGTTGGCCCTGGCGAACAGGGCCTGCGTGGCCGCATTGACACTGCGGTCGGTCGCCTGTGCCGACAGCACGACTGCGATCAGCAACTCAAAATTGGACGAATAGCGCAGCTCTCCTTTCGGGTTGGGATTTGCCCGCGCGAAGGCCTCGAACATGGCGCGCCGCTTGCTCGGACTCACGAGCCGCTCCCGCCAGCGCCGTCGCAATGATCCGGCCCTGCGGAGCCGGCCGCGCCCGCGCGCCGCCGGCGTACGCGCGCCAGCGCCTGCTCGATGATCGACCTGCGCCGCGCAATCTCGGCTTCGGCCAGATCGCTGCGAGTGCGCAGTTCATCGAGCTTGTGCAGCGCCTTGACCGTCAGCCGCGCGTCATTGGCAGCTTGTTCGTGACGCAGCCGCGCGCTGCGCTCCTGCATGCGCCGGCGGGCGCGCTCAGCGTCCTTGTGGGTCCACTCGCGCGGCGGCGTTACCGGGATCATTTCGATGCAGTCCATCGGGCAAGGCGGCAGGCACAGGTCGCAGCCGGTG
>OMSW01000259.1:15367-20480 GCA_900290295.1 Burkholderiales bacterium | reverse complement strand
GCATCGAGGGCCGCGATTTTCCCGGCTTCCGCGGTGCGCGCGGACAGCACGATAATCGGCACGTCGGACCAGGCGCGCAATTCGCGGATGATTTCGATACCGTCCTTATCCGGCAATCCAAGGTCTAGGATAACCAGGTCCGGTCGACGCGTTCCGGAGTCGATCAAACCGCGCTTGCCGGTTTCGGCTTCAAACACCTGGCAGCCCTCGGATTCGAGCGCCATTTTCACGAAATGGCGGATCTGTGCTTCATCCTCAACCACCACAACGACCGGTGCTTGACCGTTGGCCATGCTCATCGTGCTTGCCGTGCCCGTTGCATTCATCGCCTGTCGTCTTCGCTTAACCGTGTTGCTCCGAACCAGCCGTGGTGGCCACCGCCCCGGTGACAGGTCCCTGCGAAAACTCATCGGCTTCGAGGATCGGCGGGGTGCCGGCCGGCAGCTCGAAGAGGAAACGGGCGCCGCCACCCGGGCGATTTTCCGCCCGTATCACTCCTCCGTGAGCCTCAATGATCGCACGACAGATGGTGAGTCCGAGGCCAACGCCCGGAGTCGCGCTCTCCTTGTGGCCGCGCTCGAATTTCTTGAAGATCTCCTCCTCCCGTCCGGGGGGAAGGCCGGGTCCGTCATCCTCGACCCAGACCGTGATGCGCCCGGGCTCGGCCGTGGCTCCGATGTCGATGTGACTGTCGGGCAGCGTGAACTTTGCCGCGTTCTCCAACAGATTGCACAGCACGCGCTCCATCAATACCGCGTCAACCTCCACCAGCGGCAGCTCCGCGGGCAGGTGCACCTGGACCTGGCGCGGACTGAGCGTTGCCGCCATGGCGTGCAGCGAAGTGCCGACTAGTTCTTCGAGCGAATGCCATTGGCGATTTAATGCCACCCGTCCGGCCTGCAAGCGCGCCATGTCGAGCAAATTCTCGACCAGGGAGCGCAGCCGTTGGGCCTGCTCACGAATGCGCTCGGCGATCGTGCTTTGCTGCTCGGACGGCGGTGGTTGCGTCAGCCGCAGGGAATCGGCCAGACCGACGAGCGCGGCGAGGGGCGTGCGCAGGTCATGCGAGATGGCCGAAAGCAGGGAATTGCGCAGCCGCTCCGACTCCATCTGCAAGGTCGAATTCTGGGCGACTTCCACGTAGTGCACGCGCTCCAGCGCAATGGCGATCAAGCGTGCCACCGTGTCCAACAGTCGACTCTGTTCCGGCCCCAGCAAACGCGCGGCCGCTTCGGGTTCGATCGCCAGCAGGCCGCGCACCCGCATCGGAGCCTTCAGCGGCAGGTACAGCACGGGGCTCGCCGGCAGCGTATCGGTGCCCAGACCGGCCGCTTCGCCGTGGTCCAGGGCCCATTGCGCGATTCCCAGTTCGATCGGCACCGCATCGGTCGCGGAGTTCTCCGTCAAGCGCGGTCGTGGCACGACGCGTCCGTCATCGTCGGTCAGCAGGAGTAGGGAACGGGCGCCAAATTCGGCGGCAATGAAGCGATCACAGATCTCGGCGATTTGCTCGGACATCAGCGCACCCGACAAGTCCTTGGCCAACTCGTAGAGCGCGCGCACGCGACCTTCGCGGCCGGTCGCAACGCGCGCCTGGTATTGCAGGCCGGCCGTGAGCTGGCCCGCGATCAGCGCCACGATCAACATGACGGCGAAGGTAAGCAGGTATTGCACGTCGTGCACCGCAAACGAGAACCGCGGCGGCACGAAGAAGAAATCAAATTCCGCCACACTCAGAAACGAGGCCAAAATGGCCGGACCGCGCCCATAGCGCACCGCCACCACGACCACCGCCAGCAGGAAGATCATGACGATGTTGGGCAGCTCGAAAAACGAATACAGCGGCGAGGCGATCACAGCGGTCAAGGCGCAGATCGCGCTGCTCCAGCCGTATGCGGCCCAGGGTATGCCGGGACGCGCGTCGCCTTCCTTCTTCAGTGCGCGGCGCAGCCCCTCGCCTTGGATGCCGGCAACGGTGGTGACCTCTAGGTCGGGTGCCCGGTTGGCGAGGCGCTCGCTAAAGGAGCGACGCCATGGCTGCCAGCGCAGGGCCTTGGTTCGGCCGACGACGATGCGCGAGAGGTTATGGTCGCGCGCAAACTTGACCACCGCGGCAACCTCGTCGTTGCCGGCCAAGGTCGCGGTTTCCGCGCCCAGGGATTGCGCCAGTTTCAGGAGCTTCAAGGCTACCTGGCGCCGGGCCGGCGAGAGGTTCAGGTCTCTTGAAGTCTCGACGGAAACCGCGTGCCAGGGGACGTCCAGCCGACTGGCAATGCGCGCCGCGGTGCGCACGACCCGGTCGCCGTCGTCACCCGTTGCCACGCAGGCAAGCAAGGATTCGCGTGTCTGCCAGACAGGGAACACCGACTGGTCACGCCGGTACTGCAACATCTCGACGTCGACCCGATCGGCCGTGCGCCGCAGGGCAAGCTCGCGCAGTGCAATCAGGTTGCCCTTGCGAAAAAAGTTGCGGATTGCGCGCTCGGCTTGTTGCGCGAGATAGACCTTGCCCTGTTTCAGGCGCTGGAGCAGCTCGTCCGGCGTCAGGTCGACCAGTACGACTTCGTCGGCCTCGTCAAAGACGCGATCGGGAATCGTTTCCCACACGCGAATGCCGGTGATTCCACTCACAACGTCGTTGAGGGTTTCCAGGTGCTGGACGTTGATGGTCGAGTACACGCTGATCCCGGCGGCGAGCAATTCGTCCACGTCCTGCCAACGCTTGGGATGGCGCGAGCCCTCGACATTGCTGTGGGCCAGTTCGTCGACCAGTATCAGCGCCGGTCTGCGCGCCAGCGCGGCATCGAGGTCGAACTCCGACAAGACGCGGTCGCGGTAGACCACTTCCTTGCGCGGCAGCCGTTCCAGTCCCGAGGCCATGGCCTCGGTTTCCGCACGCCCGTGGGTCTCGATGATGCCGACGACCACATCGACGCCCTGCTCACGCTGACGGCGCGCCGCCGAAAGCATCGCGTAGGTCTTGCCGACGCCGGCCGAGGCGCCGAAGAAAATCTTCAGCCGGCCGCGCTGCGCACGCGCCGCATCGTCCTGGATGCGCGCCAGCAGCGCGTCGGGGTCCGGCCGCTGGTCGCTGGCGCGGTTGCCCGCATGCTCGCTGGGAAGATCGCTCATGGTGTCATTGCGATAGTTGGTTGCCGCGTGCGCATCGTAACCGGTACCGGGGCCTGGGCCGGGGAAGGGGCGAGCGCGCGCAGCGCGGCATCGCGCTCGCCGGGCGCAAGCGCCGCCAGTTTCTTGACTTCGACGAAGAATTGCCGCAGGTCGCCATGCTCGCGCGCCAGCAGCGCTTGGAACGCCGGCACATCGTCCTCGTAGGCGGCCATTGCAGCCAGGTGGGCGTTGTTCCATTGCGTGCGAAAGAGCATATCGTAGCGGTCGTATCCGCCCCAGCGCTGCTCGCGCAAGGTTCGGTAGCGGACCTGTAGTTGCTCAAAAATCGCCTGCTTTTGCTGCCGGCGTTGCAACTCCGGTGCGGCCGACTGGTAGACGGTCTGCAGTTCCCGGCGTGCCTGTTGCAACAAGTTGATTAGGTCGGCGTGCCGTTCTTGGTGGCGCTCGTATTGCTCGCGCAGCGCCGGATCGTTGCGCGCGGCAATCCAGCGCAAGACGCCCTCGCGTTCGACCGCAGTTGCGAAACTTTCATTGAAGCGCGTGTCATCGCCGACGTATACGACCTGGTGCGCGAGTTCGTGAAAGATCAGCCGTGCCAGCTCCGGTTCCGGCCATTGGATAAAGGTATTGAGCAGCGGATCGGAAAACCAGCCCAAAGTCGAAAAGGCCGGGACCGGACCAACGTAGACGTCCAGGCCGGAGGCGGCCAGCTTTTCGGCCAGGGCGTCGGCGTCGCGGCGATCGAAATAGCCCCGATAGGAGGCGCAACCGAAAAACGGGTAGCACCAGGTCTTTAGTTCCAACGATAGCTCGGGGGTGGCAAACACGTTCCAAACGGCGCTGGCTCGATGCAGATCGACGTACGTGGTGAAGCTGCGATTGTCCGGCAGCGCCAGCTCCGCGGAGGCGAATGCGCGCATCTTGCGCGCCAACTCCAGGCGCCGCTTCAATTCGGCGGGCACGCTCGGGTCGGCGAGCTCCTCCGGAATCGGGCGCGCTGCCGATAACAGCGCGAACTCGCCCGAGGCGGCCTGCGAATAGTAGGAAAGCACGCTGCATCCGGCCACCGGAGCGCCTGCGCAGATCAGGGCTAACACGCTTGCGCGTGCACAGAGTCGAGCTCGCTGATGCATGGTCTGGCGTATGGCTGGTGCTCGACCCCGGATGAGAAGACACACCGCCCGTGGCCCGGGCTTCGGAGGCGTGCCGGAGCAGGATATCGCGAGTTTCCCTAGAATGGGCGCGTTAGCGGCAGGGCGCGAGCGCGCCGGGCGCACACGTTGCGACCCGCGGTGGGACACTGGTGGCGGGTAGGCAGCGGTTGCCGAGCCTGTTCCGGAGCGAACTTCGACAAAAGAGGGAAATGCCATGGGTCATTCCGAACCGGCAGGCACGCCGCAGGGCAATCAACCGGCCGAATCGCAATTGCAGCAATACTGGATGCCGTTTTCGACGAACAAGGAATTCAAGCGCGAGCCGCGCCTGTTCGAGCGCGCCGAGGGCATGTATTTCTATGCTCCCGGTGGGCGCAAGATCATCGACGCCTCCGCCGGGCTGTTTTGCGTCGCCGCCGGGCACTGTCGGCCGGAGATTTCCGAAGCGGTGTATCGCCAGTTGCAGACGCTCGATTTCAGCCCGTCGTTTCAACGCGGGCATGCGGGGGCCTTCGAGCTGGCCAACCGCGTGGTCGAACACACGCCGCCGGGATTGAACCGCGTGTTTTTCGTCAATTCCGGATCCGAATCGGTGGACACGGCGATGAAAATCGCCCTGATGACCCATCGCGTTCGCGGCCAGGCCCAGCGTCAGATCTTCATTTCGCGCGAGCGCGCCTACCATGGAGTCAACATTGGCGGCGGCGCCCTGGGCGGAATGGTCAACAATCGGCGCTCCTATGGCCTGGGTCTACCTGGGGTGTACCACATGCGCCATACCGGGCTGCCGGAAAACAAGTTCATCAAGGGGCAGCCGGAGACGGGCG
>OMSW01000259.1:0-15357 GCA_900290295.1 Burkholderiales bacterium | reverse complement strand
TGCCTGCCCCCACCGATCGGGTATCTGAATCGTCTGCGCGAGATCTGCGATCAAAACGGCATCCTGTTGGTGTTCGACGAAGTGATTTGCGGCTGGGGGCGCCTGGGGGAGAGCTTTGGTGCGCAGGCCTTCGGCGTCACACCCGACGTGATGACCATGGCCAAGGCGCTGACCAATGGCGCCCAGCCCATGGGCGCGGTCGCGGTCAAGCAGGAAATCTACGATGCCATCACGGATGCCGGTCCGGAGCGTGGCATCGAGTTCTTCCACGGCTATACCTACTCGGGCCATCCGGCCTCCTGTGCCGCCGGCTTGGCGATGATGGATATCATCAAGAAGGATCGCCTGATCGATCGGGCGCGCGAGATGAGTCCTTATTTTGCCGACGCGATTCATTCGCTGCGCGATCTGCCCTCGGTGAGCGACATCCGCTCGATCGGCATGTTCGCCGCGGTCGAGGTGGTTTCGTCGGGCAGCCCGGGCGCGCGCGGACACCTGGCGCAAAAGCGCCTCTACGACCGGGGACTGCACCTGAAGAGCACCGCCGAATCGCTCATCATCGCGCCGGCGCTGATCACCGAGAAAAAGCACATCGACGAAATCGTCGACAAGCTGCGCGAGGTCCTCGCCAGCCTGTGATCCGCCTGTGATCCTGATCCTTGTCTCGCGCGTGGCGATGTCGTGCGCCGCGGCAGGCCGGTCGGTGGTGATGGGCGCGCCCAGCCTGTATACTGCGCCTTTACTGGCGACGCGCACGCTTCGATCGTTCGATCCCCTATCGAACGCGTGGACGGACGGACCATGACCAAGTACGTTTTCGTCACTGGCGGGGTGGTTTCATCCCTGGGCAAGGGGATTGCCGCCGCCTCTCTCGGCGCGATCCTCGAATCGCGCGGCCTAACGGTCACCCTGGTAAAGCTCGATCCCTATATCAACGTCGATCCGGGGACGATGAGCCCGTTCCAGCACGGCGAGGTTTTCGTTACCGAGGATGGTGCGGAGACCGATTTGGACCTGGGTCACTACGAGCGCTTCATCTCTTCGCGCATGCGACGCGTGAATAATTTCACGACCGGCCAGATCTATGACACGGTCATCCGCAAGGAGCGTCGCGGAGAGTACCTGGGAAAGACGGTACAGGTGATACCGCACATCACCAACGAGATCCAGGAATTCATCGCGCGCGGCACCAAGGGATCGGGGAACGCCCCGGTGGACGTGGCGATCATAGAAATCGGCGGGACGGTCGGCGATATCGAGTCCCTGCCGTTTCTCGAGGCCGTGCGCCAAATGAGCCTGCGCATGGGCCCGGCAAGCGCGTGTTTCGTGCACCTGACCCTGGTTCCTTTCATTCCCGCCGCCGGCGAGCTCAAGACCAAGCCGACACAACACAGCGTGCAAAAACTGCGCGAGATTGGTATATCGCCGGATGTCCTGCTGTGCCGGGCGGACCGGCCCATCCCGGACGAGGAGCGTTCCAAGATTTCCCTGTTTTCCAACGTGGTGCTCGATGCGGTGATCTCGGTTTGGGATGCCGATTCGATCTACAAGATCCCCTCCATGCTGCATCGGCAAGGCCTGGATCAGATCGTCTGCTCCAAGTTGGGCATCGTCGCCAAGCCGGCGGACCTTTCCTCCTGGACGCGTCTTGTGGAAGCGCTGGAACACCCGCACGGGGAAGTACGCATCGGCATGATCGGCAAATACGTCGAGCTTTCCGACTCCTACAAGTCGCTAAATGAGGCACTGATCCACGCGGGCATCCAGACTCGAACGCGCGTTTCGGTCGAATACGTTGACTCCGAGCTCATCGAGCAGCACGGCCTGCCGGACATGGCGCACCTGGACGCGATCCTGGTGCCGGGCGGTTTCGGTCGCCGCGGTGCCGAGGGCAAGATCCAGGCCATCGCCTACGCGCGCGAGAACGGCGTGCCGTATCTGGGAATCTGCTTTGGCATGCAGCTGGCTACGATCGAATTTGCGCGCCACGTTTGCGGCCTGGCCGGCGCCAACAGCACGGAGTTCGAGCGCGATGCCGCGCACCCGGTGGTCGGCCTGATCACCGAGTGGGTTGACCGCACGGGCCGAACCGAGCAGCGCTCCGAGGGATCGGACCTGGGCGGGACGATGCGACTGGGCTCGCAACGATGTCCGGTGGAGCCGGGGTCGCTGGCGCACCGGATCTACGGCGCCGAGGTCAACGAACGCCACCGCCACCGCTACGAGGTCAACAACCACTACGTGGCGCAGCTCGAGGCCAAGGGGCTGCGCATCAGCGCGCGTACGCCGACCGAGAATCTGCCGGAAATCATGGAGTTGCCCTCGCACCCGTTCTTCATCGGGGTGCAGTTCCACCCGGAGTTCACGTCGACGCCGCGCGGCGGCCACCCCCTGTTTCGTGCCTTCATCGAAGCGGCGATGGCCTTTCGTAATAAGCGCTCCGATGCGCCCTTGCGCAAGGTTGCGGCGTGACTAGCCCCTTGCATGACAAGGCTGTGTCATGACGAAGACGCTTGCATGAAGCTGTGCGGTTTTGAGGTCGGTCTGAATCGCCCGCTATTCGTCATTGCCGGGCCCTGCGTGGTCGAGTCCGAGGAACTGACGCTGCGGATCGCGGCACACCTGCGGGAGCTCACTGCCGAGCTGGGGATGAGCCTGGTCTTCAAGGCCAGCTACGACAAGGCCAATCGCAGTTCGGGCGCATCTTTTCGCGGCCTGGGGCTGGACGGCGGTCTGCGCGTGTTGGCCAAGGTGCGTAGCGAAGTCGGCGTGCCGGTCCTCACCGATGTGCACACCGAGGAAGAAATCGAATCCGTCGCGTCGGTGGTCGACGTACTCCAGACCCCGGCGTTCCTGTGCCGTCAAACGGACTTCATCCACGCCTGCGCACGCAGCGGCCGGCCGGTCAATATCAAGAAAGGCCAGTTCCTTGCCCCGGGCGACATGATCAACGTGGTCGAAAAGGCGCGCAGCGCGGCACGCGAGGCCGGGTTGGACGACGATCGCTTCCTGGTCTGCGAGCGCGGCGCCTCCTTTGGCTATAACAACCTAGTGAGCGATATGCGATCGCTGGCGATCATGCGGGGCACGCATTGCCCGGTAGTATTCGACGCGACGCATTCGGTGCAATTGCCAGGCGGCCAGGGCGACAGCAGCGGCGGACAGCGCGAATTCGTTCCCGTGCTGGCGCGCGCGGCGGTAGCCAGCGGCGTGGCCGGTATTTTCCTGGAAACCCATCCGGACCCGAAGAATGCCAAGTCCGATGGTCCCAACGCGGTACCGCTAGAACACATGCGCGAATTGCTGGGCAGCCTGCGCGAGATCGATCGCGTGGTCAAAGCACATCGCTGGATCGAAAACGAATTTATCTAGCCGGAAAGGCAACGTATGAGCACAATTGTTGACATCGTCGGGCGAGAAATCCTCGACTCGCGGGGCAATCCAACCGTCGAGTGCGATGTCCTGCTGGAGAGCGGTGTCATGGGACGGGCCGCGGTTCCCAGCGGCGCCTCGACCGGATCGCGCGAAGCCGTCGAGTTGCGCGACGGCGACAAGTCGCGCTACCTGGGAAAGGGCGTGCAAAATGCCGTCGAGCATATCAATACCGAGATCTCCGAGGCCATCATGGGACTGGAGGCGGCCGAGCAGGCATTTCTCGACCGTACCTTGATCGATCTCGACGGTACGGAGAACAAGTCGCGCCTCGGCGCCAATGCGACCCTGGCCGTTTCGCTGGCGGTGGCCAAGGCTGCGGCCGAGGAATCGGGTTTGCCGCTGTATCGCTACCTGGGCGGCGTCGGCGCCTTGCAGATGCCGGTACCGATGATGAACGTCGTCAACGGTGGCGCGCATGCCGACAACAATCTCGATGTGCAGGAATTCATGATCGTTCCGGTGGGAGCCCCGAGCTTCTCCGAAGCCTTGCGCTACGGCGCCGAAGTGTTCCATGCGCTCAAGAAGCGCCTGCGCGATCGGCGTCTGACCACCTCCGTCGGCGACGAGGGCGGATTCGCACCCAACGTCCAGAACCACGAGGAGGCAATCAAAATCATACTGGAGGCCATCGGCGATGCCGGCTACGAGGCGGGTTCGCAGATCGCATTGGCGCTGGACTGTGCCGCCTCGGAATTTTACCGGGATGGGCGCTACCGGCTCGGCGCCGAGGGCCTGAATCTGAGCTCGCGCGAATTTACCGACGTGCTGGCCCAATGGTGCGAGCGCTATCCCATCATTTCGGTGGAAGACGGCATGGCAGAAAACGATTGGGACGGCTGGGAAGTGCTGACCCAGCGCTTGGGCAGCAAGGTGCAATTGGTGGGTGATGACATCTTTGTGACCAATACCCGAATCCTGCGCGAAGGCATACGACGCTCGATCGGCAATTCGGTCCTGATCAAGGTCAACCAGATCGGCACCCTGAGCGAGACGCTGGCGGCCATCGAGATGGCGAAAAGCGCCGGCTACACCGCGATCATCAGTCACCGCTCGGGCGAGACCGAGGACTCGACGATTGCCGACATCGCGGTGGCGACCAATGCAAAGCAGATCAAGACCGGATCGCTGTCGCGCAGTGATCGCATCGCCAAGTACAACCAGCTCCTGCGCATCGAGGAGGATCTGGGCGAGGTGGCGCAGTACGCCGGTAGGTCAGCCTTCTACAACCTGGCCTGACTGCGCACGTGAACCGGCTTGCCCTGCTACTTGCCGGCCTCGTGCTCGCCGTGCAGTGGCCGCTGTGGTTGGGCCACGGGGGCTGGCTGCGCGTATGGGATCTGCAACATCAGCTCGAAGCGCGGCAGGCGGCCAACGCCGTACTGCGCGTCCGCAACCAGGCGCTCGTTGCGGAAATCGCCAGCCTGCGCCATGGCAGCGAGGCCATCGAGGAGCGCGCCCGCGGCGAACTGCACATGATGCGCGCCGACGAGACCTTCTTTCAGTTCGTGCCCCCTGCGCCCGGGGCGCAGCCCGGTGCCGACCAGGTTGCCTCAAGCCAGGCGCTGCAATTCGGCCTGGAATAGGGCCGCGCGACGCACGTAGGACTGCGCGTTCTGGGCCAGGCGCTCGATTTCCTCGGACACCAGTTCCCGGACGATTTTTGCCGGCACCCCGATGGCCATGCTGGCTTCGGCGATTTGCGTGCGCTCGGTCAGCAGAGCCGATGCGCCAACTAGGCAGTTGCGCCCGACGACGCATTCATTGAGTATGACCGCCTGTATGCCAATGAGCGATCCGTCCCCGATGGTGCAACCGTGCAGCATGGTCTGATGGCCGACGGACACGCGCGAACCGATGTGGATCGGTAATCCTGGGTCGGTGTGCAGGACGCAAGCATCCTGGATATTGCTTTCCTCGCCGATCACGATCGGTTCATTGTCCGCGCGCAACACGGCGCCGGGCCAAACGCTGGCACGCGCACCCAGGGTCACAGCACCGATGATCACGGCGCTTTCATGCACGTATGCGCTGGGGTGGATTTGCGGCTGGCGCTCGCCCAATCGGTATATGGCCACATCTCCCCTTTCGCTAGGTGGTTTTCACGGCTCGCGCCACGACTTCGCGTCCGCCTATGGGCTAGGGCGATTGTATGCGGCGGCGCTGTATACAACGTTCGCCGGCACCGGCCGCCACGCGTGGAACACCCGCTTTGTATCGGGCGCGCCATACCGTGAGCGCGCGGTGCAATAGCGCCGCGTCGACCGTAATCCCTCAGCCGGCTTCAGGTTTTCGTATCCGAATGGCTGAATAGTCGAAAGGCGTGATGTCAGCCATTTGATGCCCGCGTTAGGCTGAGAACACGCTATTGCATGTCCGGTCGATTCCCGGCTCGGTTTCGGTCTTCGCTTCGGGTCGACCACTAACTCTAATAGAGGAGACGCTTTGTGGTGAATCTGTCCCTGCGCGATCGGGTCCGAGGTTTGCTGCGCCTTCGGAGAGAACGTGCTCTTCCACGTCGCGGCGCCAAGCCCGGCATTGGCGCCTGTATCGTCTGCGGCGACCTTCGCATGACGGTCCAGGCAGGTTTTAGTGATGAACTTTGGCGTTGGCTGCTCGATCAAGGTTGGCGCGAGCTGACCTACCGACCCGATCGGCGCCACTACCGCGAGGTGCCCTCCATCTGGGTCACACGGCTGGTCGACGCCCAGCCCGAAACGCGTGCGCTCGTGCTCGGTGCCGCCGTTACCAAGGCAGCGCATCGTCCCACTCTCGGCGATCCCAATTCCATCCCGTCCTACGTCCTGCGCCATTAAGTTGCTGGCGTAGGCGAACCGCGCGGTTTGCCCCGAAGCAAGGATCAGCAGCCGGCAGCATTGCCGGCTGCGTCGTTTCTGGCGCCCGGCGCCATTCGGTCGGGTGCCTGGCGGTTTTCGCGCTGGCATTTCTTGGAGGCCGGCCGCGCGGGGCAAAACCGACTCTGGTGCACGGTCTTTGCAGCGATGCAGTTACCATGGAGGCCGAAAATCAATGCTGCCTCGGCGCTGCGCTGCTGGCGCCGTGGGTCAGAAAATGCAATGACGAAATACATTGCCGTTCATGCAAAGAACCCGCAGGCGCGGCTGTTGCACCAGGCAGCGCAAATCCTTGCCGACGGAGGCATTGCGGCCATCCCGACCGACTCGTGCTACGCACTCGTTTGTCATCTCGACGATAAGCCGGCCGTTGACCACATACGCCGCCTGCGCAACATCGACGAGCGTCACCAACTTAGTTTGCTGTGCCGTGACCTGTCGGAAATTTCGGCATATGCGCTGGTTGACAACGCCTCGTATCGCCTGCTGCGGCTGGCAACACCCGGTCCCTATACCTTCATTCTCGAGGCGACCCGCGAGGTTCCGCGCAGGCTCTCGCACCCCTCGCGCAAGACGATCGGCATACGTGTGCCCGCGCATCCGGTGGCGCTGCAGCTGCTGCACGAGTTGGGCCAACCCTTGATCGGATCCAGCCTGCAGTTGCCCGGCGATGCGTTGCCCCTCAACGACGTTGACGAGATCCGGGCCCGCCTCGACAACGAGCTTGACCTGGTGCTCGATGCCGGCAGCTGCGGCGTGCAGCCGACCACGGTCATCGATTTGAGTTCGGGCCCCGCCAAGGTGCTGCGGGTGGGCCGCGGTTCCCTGGAACGGCTCGGACTGGCCTGAAACGGTCGCCTGAGTCTGCGCTGCTAGACTGCGGCCTTCCAACCTGCCTGGGAGCGGTGCGGTTGTCGCGCTGCGTCGACCGGTACGACCATGTTCGCTGATCGAGTTCTCTCCGGCATGCGTCCAACGGGGGCGATGCATATCGGCCACTTCCACGGCGCACTCAAGAACTGGGTGCGCATGCAAGACGAGCACCCGTGCTTCTTTCTAGTCGCGGACTGGCACGCGCTGACGACCCACTATGACTCGCCCGAGGTGTTGGAAAAAAGCGTTTGGGACATGCTGATCGATTGGTTCGCGGCCGGCATCGAGCCGACCAAGGCCACGGTATTCATCCAGTCGCGCGTTCCCGAGCACGCCGAGCTGTTTTTATTGCTGGCGATGTGTACGCCCTTGGGCTGGCTGGAGCGGGTGCCAACCTACAAGGACCAGATGGAGCGCCTGCGCGATCGCGATCTATCCACGTACGGCTTTCTTGGCTATCCGCTGATGCAGGCCTCTGACATCCTGATATACCGCTCGAACCTGGTCCCGGTAGGCGAGGACCAGGTGCCGCACATCGAGATGGCGCGCGAGATGGCACGCCGCTTCAACCACCTCTTCGGTCGCGAACCCGGCTTCGAGGAAAAGGCACTGGCCGCGGTCAGGAAGCTCGGCGCCCGGCGCAGCAAGCTGTACCTTGAGCTGCGCGCGCGCTACCAGGAGCACGGCGACGAGGCCGCGCTGGAGCAAGGACACGCATTGCTGGCCCAATCGCAGAGTGTTTCGCACGGCGACCGCGAGCGTCTATTCGGGTACTTGGAGGGCGCGCGCCGACTTATCTTGGTCGAACCCGAGGCGGTGCTCACCAATTCGCCGCGTTTGCCCGGGCTCGATGGCCAGAAGATGTCCAAGAGCTACGGAAATGATATTTCGATGCGCGAGGAGCCCAAGGCGCTGACCGAAAAGATTCGCAAGATGGTTACCGACCCGGCACGGGTGCGCCGCTCCGACCCGGGCGATCCGGACCGCTGCCCGGTGTGGCAGCTCCATCGTGTGTACTCCAACGACGCGACCCAGGCCTGGGTGCAGAAGGGCTGCCGCACGGCCGGAATCGGCTGCCTCGAATGCAAGCAGCCGGTAATCGAGGCCATGCTCGCCGAGCAGGAGCCCTGGCGCCAGCGCGCGCAACCGTATCTGGACGATCCCTCCCTGGTGCGGTCGATCGTGGCCGACGGATGCGATCGGGCGCGCGCGGTTGCCCAGGAGACAATGCGTGATGTGCGCGAGGCCATGGGGCTGGGTTATAGCTGATGCCGTGTAAAATGGCGCGCTTCACCTTGGTGCTTGCAGCACCGAAGGACGGCGGCCGCGGCCCGGCCGGCCGCGGCGCAGCGCCATTGATGGGTAGGACGGCAGCATCATGATCACCGGAAGCCTGGTCGCAATCGTCACACCGATGCGCGAGGATGGTTCGCTCGACCTCGACGCCTATCGGCGCCTGATCGAATGGCAGATTGCGGAGGGCACCAGCGCCATCGTTGCCGTCGGCACGACCGGCGAATCGGCGACGGTCGATCTGGCTGAGCACGTGGAGTTGATTCGGGTCGCCGTCGAAGCGGCACGCGGCCGCGTGAAGGTGATTGCCGGCACCGGTGCCAACTCGACGCACGAAGCAATAGAACTAACGGCGCACGCCAAGCGCGTAGGCGCCGACGCCAGCCTGCAGGTTGTTCCCTACTACAACCGGCCGACGCAGGAAGGCATGTACCGCCACTTCCGTGCGATTGCCGAGGCCGTGGACCTGCCGTTGGTCCTGTACAACGTACCCTCGCGCACGGTCGCGGACCTCGCGGTCGATACCGTCTTGCGCCTGGCGCAAGTGCCCGGCATCATTGGCATCAAGGATGCGAGCGGCGACCTGTCCCGGGTGGTCGAAATGCGCCGTCGCGGGCCGGCCGAATTCGCCCAGTACAGCGGCAACGACGACAGTGCGTTGGCATTCTTGCTGCTCGGGGGCCACGGGGTCATTTCTGTCACGGCCAATGTTGCGCCCCGGCGCATGAGTGAGCTGTGCGGCGCTGCCCTTGCCGGCGACCTGGCCCGGGCCCGGGCGGTAAACGAGCGCCTCATGCCGCTGCATCTTCGCCTTTTTGTCGAACCCAATCCGATTCCCGTCAAATGGGCGCTGGTCAAGATGGGTCATATCAGTAGCGGCATCCGCTTGCCGTTGGTGCCGCTGTCGGCCTCGGCCCAAGATATCGTTAGCGCGGCGCTGCGGGAAGCCGGTATCGAGTGATTCCGGCGCGCGGCGGCCGGCACCGGCAGCATTCGGGGCAAACCACGGTGGGTACGAGCCGTTGCACACGGCCGGTTCCAGTTCGAATTGCAAACGCATTGGGGGGTACAGTTGTGAGGATGTTGACAATTGCACGGCGCGGCGCGATGGCGACGATGGGCGCTGCCGTCGTGGTCGCCGGGGCGGCAAGCGTCACCGGGTGCTCGTGGCTGCATTTTGGTACGCAGGACGACACCTACGACTACCGCAAGGCTACGCCGCGTCAGGAGCCGCTGGAGGTGCCCCCGGACCTGTCACAGTTGCCGAAAGACGATCGGTTCGCCGTGCCCATCAACAACGCCAACGCGACCAAACCGGCAAATGCGAACACGGCCGCGGCGTCCACGGCTGCATCGCCGACCACGGTCGCGTCGGTTGCCCCGGGGGCGGCCGCGGCTGCTACGGCAGCGACCCCGGTAGTGGCGGCTGCGCCGGGAGCCATGGCCCCGACGGTTGCGGGAGTGGCCCCGGCGATTGCGGGCGTTCGTATCGAGCACGATTGCAATCAGCGCTGGCTTGCGGTCGACGTCTCCCCGGAGTTGGCCTATGCGACGGTCAAGGATCTATGGGTTGGCATGGGACTGAAAATCGCGACCGACGAGCCCTTACTGGGAATACTGGAAACACAATGGTCGGAGAAGCATCCCGAAGTCGAGGACGAGGGTGCGTTTCGCAATGGTCTGCACCGCGTGTTTGGTGCCTATGACGCCAACGGCGAGCGCTACAAGTACCGCGCTCGCATCGAGCGAACGGCGAAAAACACGTCGGAGATCACCATCACCGAGCGCGGCCTGGAAGAGGTGTTCGAGGGGCCGATGCGCGAAACGACGAAGTGGCAATACCACCCGGAAAGTCCGGAATTGGAGGCCGAGATGCTGCAACGTGTCGCGCTGCGCTTCGTGCCGGTGCAACCGGTACAGGCCGCGGTAGCGCCGTCGTCGACCGCGCCGGTGGGTGCACCGGTGGCGGCGGCTGCGCCGGCCGATTCGCGGGTCCACAAGGTTACGGCTGGCGGCCTCGTTACGCTGCAGGTCGAAGACACGCTGGACCATACTTGGCGCAAGGTTGGGCTGGCACTGGACCGCGGAGGTTTCACCATCGAGGATCGCAGCCGCGACAAAAACCTGTACACCGTGCGCTACCTGGATCCGGATTACGAGACAAGCGAACGCGAAAAGAAGAGCTGGTGGGATCGCGTGTTCAATGCCGACGCCAAGATCCCCGAGCAACAGTTCCACATCGTGATAAGCGCCAACGGTCCGGTCACGGTGGTCGAGGTGCAAGATAAGGATGGCCGGCCGGACAATGGTGCAACGGCAACGCGCATCTTGGACCAGCTCATGGAGCAACTGCGCTGATGGTCGGGCCCATGCACACGGATGCAGCGCGTGTTACACACCCCGGCGCGCGCTGATGCGCAAGGACCAGCAAAAGGGCCGGCATCGCCGGCCCTTTTGCTTTCGAACCTACTCGAATTACTTCTTCTCGTCCTTCTTCATATTATCGGCCGGTGCCATAGCCCCTGGCGCCGGGGCAGCAGTGCTCGAATCGGCCGGTGCCGGTGCTGGCGCAGGAGCAGCCGCGGGTGCCGGTGGCGGTGGTGGCGGAGGCGCGGGCTTTTCGCATGCGGCCAAGGCAGCCACTGAGAGAGAAGCGGCGATTAGCAATTTCTTCACGATATATTCCCTTCTAATAATTAACGATGAATGCTAGCAGGAACTCTTGGCGAGTCGAAACGTCGGACAAACGATCGGCGCCGGCCATCGCCAAGCGACAACCTCAAACTCCCCGGCGCGGGATTATAGCTTGCGCGGCACGGGACACTGGCAGTCCGGGAACCTATATGCCTAATCGCCGGCTAGGTGTATCCAGCCGTAGCGGTACCAATTATGCAACAGCGAAAAAAGCCCGGAGGCCTCGCGGGCATTCGCCGAGCGTAGCGCCGCGGCCGAGAGCCTGCCCTGGTTGGCCAGGCAGCGCAGCAGGCGGCCCGTAGCACCGGAGACGCTCTGCAGTTCACCGTTGATCGCGAGGTCGCCGTCCTCGTACAGCATCCGCGTGCGCAGGTCCATTGCCACGCCGCGTCGGCCCGCGGCTTGGACGAAACGCGGCAGGCCGATTGCGCGCCGGCGCGCGTTGAAGATGACGGTCGGCTTGGGTTCGCTCAGATGTTCGAGCAGGGTCCGGCGTGCCTCGACGCGAGCGGGCGCGCCTCGACGCAGTTCGCGCACCACGGCGTCGACCATCGCTGCGGGCAATCGTGCCGGCGTGCGCGTCGGACTGCGGGTGAAATCGGGCACGCGGCCGCTGCGCGGCGCAACGCGCGCCCGGTGCTCGGACCATGCCTCGGCGACCTCCTGCCAGGCGGGCAAGCGAAAGCCGATGGAAATCGTGATGCTCTGGTCGAGCGCAACACCTTCGTGCGCCACGCCCGGAGGCAGATAGAGTAGGTCTCCGGGTTCGAGTATCCACTCGCGGTCGTGGCGAAAGTTGGCCAGCACGCGCAAGGGCATGTCATCGATTAGCCGCGGGTCAAAGTCCACGGCGATGCGCCAGCGTCGCCGACCTTGCCCCTGGAGCAGAAAGACATCGTATTGGTCCACATGCGGACCAACCCCGCCGCGGTCGCTGGCGTAGCTGATCATCACGTCGTCAAAACGCGCCGCGGGCAGAAAACGAAACCTTGCTGCCAGCGCCGCGGTTGCCGAATCGTGCAGATCGACGCCCTGCACCAGCAATGTCCAGCCGGCGCGTCGCAAGGACGGTAACGCGGAGGATGCGAACGGGCCCTGCCGGACCTTCCATCGGCCCGCGAAAGCGCTTACCAGGCGCGACTCGACATCGGCGCTGCGCGCCAGATCGAACAGGCGCGTCCGGGAAACGGGATTGGAAAAACCGGCGATCGCCTGGCGGATGCAGACCGCTTGCCGTTGCCAGTGGCGCGCGAGAAACTCTTCCACCCGCCAGGTTCCCAGACGGCGCAACGGTGCCGCGGGGGCTGCGGTCAATGCGGTGGTCAACGCGGCTCCGGATCGGGCTGCACGGCCAGGCTGCGCAGCTCGTACAGCATTTCCAATGCCGCCCTGGGTGTCAGCTGGTCCGGGTCGATGCGTTGCAGGCGCTCGCGCAGCAAGTCGGGTGGCCTCAGCGTAGGCATCGGCGCTATTGCATCGGGCGCCGGCTCGGCCGTCGCCACTGGCAGGCCGCGCGGTACGAACAAATCGAGTTGTGCACCGTCGACGGAATGGCCCTGCTCGAGCTGGCTAAGGAGCTCGCGTGCGTGCGCGATCACCGGGCGCGGCACACCGGCCAGTGCGGCAACAGCCAGTCCGTGGCTCTGGTTGGCCGGCCCCTCGCGGACCTGGTGCAAAAAAACCAGCTTGTCGCGCGTCTGCGCGACGGCAACGTGCACGTTGGCCACGCCGGCCAGGCGCGTTGCCAGTGTCGTGATCTCGAAATAATGCGTCGCAAACAATGTCATGCAGCCGTTGTCTTCGACCAGGGCGCGGGCAATGGCCGCCGCCAGCGCCATGCCGTCGAAAGTGGATGTGCCGCGGCCGATCTCGTCCATCAATACCAGGCTGTCACGGCCGGCGCTATGCAGGATCGCGGCAGCTTCGGTCATTTCCACAAGAAAGGTGGATGCGCCCCGCGCCAGGTCGTCGGCCGCGCCGATGCGCGTGAGAATCCGGTCTACCGGTCCGAGCTGCGCCCGCGCGGCCGGTACGTAGCTGCCGCAATAGGCGAGCAGGGCGATTAACGCGATCGAGCGCATGTACGTCGATTTGCCGCCCATATTGGGGCCCGTGATGATCAGCATGCGCCGGCCCGGATCCAGGCGACAATCGTTGGGCATGTAGTCGTCGAGCACGCGTTCCACGACCGGGTGGCGCGCGCCTTCGATCGTCAGCCCCGGTTCCTCGACTAGCTGCGGACGCACCCAATTGGCCAGGCGCGCGTGCAGCGCCAGTGCCGCTAGCATGTCGAGCGTGGCTACCGCAGCGGCGTTTCGCAGCACGCCCGCCACCTGGTGGTGCAGCCGCCGCACAAGCTCATCGAAGAGCTCCTTTTCACGGTTGCGCGCGCGCTCCTGCGCCGAGAGCGCGCGATCCTCGAATGCCTTGAGTTCGGGAGTGATGTAGCGCTCGGCGTTTTTCAGCGTCTGACGGCGCCGGTAATCCTCGGGCACCTTGTCGCTTTGACCGTGCGTGACTTCTATGTAAAAGCCGTGCACCCGGTTGTATTCGACCCGCAGATTGGCAATACCCGTGCGTGACCGCTCGCGCGCTTCGAGCTCGACTAGAAACTGCCCGGCATTGTCGCGCAGGGCGCGCAGCTCATCGAGCTCCGCGTCAAAGCCGGACTGCATGACGTCTCCGTCGCGCGCGCTGAACGCAGGCTCGGGCAGCAGGGCCGACACCAGGTCTTCGACCAGCGCCGCCGAAAGCGCGATTCCTGTTGCGAGCTCGCGCGCGCTTGCCGCCGGGAGCTCGGCCGCGAGTTGCGCTGCTTGCGCCAGTGCCGGGGCGCAATCGCGCAGGGCGGCAAGTTCGCGTGGGCGCGCTGAGCGCAGCGCGATGCGACTGGCGATCCGGTCCAGGTCAGGGACCGAGGCCAGCGCCGCCAGCACGCGCGCAGCCAGATCGGCCTGCAGCAAGGACTCGATAACGTCGTGGCGGGCGCGCACCGATTCACGCGCGCGCAGCGGATGGTGCAGGGTATGCCGCAGGCGGCGGCTGCCCATGCCGGTGGCGCAGCGGTCCAGCACCGATAGTAAGGTCGGGCCATCGGCCTCGCGGATCGGCTCGGTCAATTCCAGGTTGCGCCGACTAATCGGATCGAGGCCGACGAAATCCGATTGCGCTTCAACGTGCAGTGCCGTCACGTGCGCCAGGCGCTGCCCCTGGGTCCGCTGCGCGTACGCCAACAGGCCCGCGCAGGCGCTCAATGCCAACGGGCGGCGCTCCAGGTCAAAGGCGCGCAAGCTCGACACCGCGAGCGCTTCGCGCAGCAGCTCGTGACCGCGCTGCGCTTCGAAGTGCCAGTCGGGCGCCAGGTGTACCGGCGTGGCCGTGTCCAGCCGATCGCGTTGGTGTTCGGCGATCACGATCTCTGCCGGGTTGATGCGGGCGAGTTCGGAGCCCAGTTCGGCCGCGGTCGTTTCGATGAGCCGCATGTCTCCGCTGGCGAGCACGAGCCAGGCAATCGCGACCCGGGACTGGCCGGGATCGGGCTGCCAGGCGGCAGCAACGGAAGCAGCCGTGGCGCCAGCATCACCGAAATCCAGATCCGAAAATGTCGCGCCCGAAGATGCTCCCGGCTTCGGCGACGGCGGACGCGCAGCGGACGCCGGCGCGGCAAAGGAGATTGCCGCCAGCACCGCGTCGGCTTTTGTCGGAAGAAGGTTCTGGTCCGTAAGGGTCCCCGGCGTGACAATGCGCACGACGCGACGCTCGACGGGGCCACGCGCCAGCGCCGCGTCGCCGACCTGTTCGCAGATGGCAACCGATTCGCCCAGGCGTACCAGCCGTGCGAGGTATTGATCGACGCTTACTGCGGGCACGCCGGCCATGCGTACGGGAGCACCGGCCGATGCTCCACGGGCGGTCAAAGTGAGGTTGAGCAGGCGTGCGGCCTTCTCCGCATCCTCATAGAAGAGCTCATAGAAATCGCCCATGCGATAGAAGAGCAGTTCGCACGGGTGCTGGGACTTGATGCGCAGATACTGCTGCATCACCGGCGTGTGCGCCCGCAAATCCCGGTCGCCCGACGCGTTTGACTGCGGGGACATTCGTTGAAATGACACGTTGTTCCGGCGTTGCGGGTCTTTGGCTTTTTGGACGAAAAAGCGCTACGATGCGACACTAACGAGCTAGTGTTGAATATTCTCGTCGCCGCGCGGCG
>OMSW01000261.1 GCA_900290295.1 Burkholderiales bacterium | reverse complement strand
TGCGTGCCGCTGCGATCGTAGGCCTGGACCTGCAGCTTCGCGCCCGCCCGTTGCCGAGCGATGACCGCGGGGAGCCCGTCCTCCGGCAACGCGAAGACAACGGTCATCGGCTGCATGCGCGTGATGACCGCCAGATTCGTACCACTGCTTCCGACCTGGACGAAGTTCCCGGGATCGACCAATCGCAATCCGATGCGGCCATCGGTCGGGGAGACGATGTGACAAAAGCCGAGATTGATCTGTGCTGTCGCCACTTGCGCCCGGTCAACCTGCACGGCGCCTTCGTTCTGGACAACGATCCATTTTTGGTCCTCCGCCTGCTGGCGCATGATCGACTTCTTTTCGACCAGCTCCTGATAGCGCACCAGGTCCATTTTCGCCTCCTCGAGCGCGGCCTGGTCCTTGACCAACTGGCCTTGGGCTTGTGCGAGAGCGGCTTGGTAGGGACGCGGATCGATTTCCAGGAGGAAATCGCCCTTATGCACTGTCTGACCTTCAACGAACGCGACTTGCGTCAACTGGCCGCTGACCTGCGCCTGGACCGTGACGGTGGCCAGGGGCGTGACAGTGCCCAGAGCGTTTTGGATGACCCGGATGTCCTGCGAAGAGACGGTCGCGACCCCCACGGGTACTGCCTCGACGCCGCGCGCACCGCGCCCAGGACCCTTGCTGGCAGCGGCGGCGTCCTGCGTTGGCGGGCTGCGATGAACGTACCAGGCGGTTGCACCGGCACCGAGCAGTACGACGACAATCAGCAAAGGCCAGCGCCGGCGCCACCGGAGCCAGCCGCGCCGGGCATTAGTAGGTTCGGGCAACTTTGCAGATTGGGCGTCGTTCATTGCGGTGGGTTCACGGTTGGTTCACTTACTGTGAGGGGCGCGTGGACCCCGGGAAGGCCGCAGCTCTTGCGTGCTCTCATAATGGCTGGATCAGGCGATGGCATTCTAGGCGAAGACGCGCGAGCCAAGAGGAAGAACTGCGGAACAAAAGTGGAAGACCTCTGCGGGGCGTCGCTTGCACATTTGTTGCGATTTTGCGCGCTATCATTTTTCCGTCCTCTGGGTCTTGCCACAATCGATTGCGGGCCCACTACCGGTGCCTTTGTATGCTTCGCCGCATCTATAGCAAATTGTTCGTCGTCATCCTGGGCGCCAACGCCCTGCTCGCGTTTTTAATGTACGTCGGCCTGAGCTGGAGCTTCGACCGCGAGTTCCGCGAACATCTCCGGCGCCAGGAACTCGCCCGGCTCGATTCCATCGCGGCAGAGTTGGCGGAGGGCTACGGTCGTCAGGGGGATTGGTCATGGGTCGCCGACGATCCGCATCGCTGGGCCGATCTGCTGCGCCGTTATTTGTCGCCGCCGCGCCCCAACGGCGGGAGCACATCCCTCGTTGCAGCAGCAGGAGGTGCGCAGACAAATACGCAGGCCGCAATTGACGCGCCGCATGGCGCCGACACGATCACGTTCAGTCCACGGTTGCTGCTGCTCGATGGCAAACGTCAGCTGTTGATCGGCGCCGCCGAGCTTGTACCTCGTGCGGTCCTGCGACCCATCCAATGGCGCGATCAAGTCGTCGGCTATCTGGGTTACCTACCCCGCGATGATCTCGTCGAGGCACTCGACCGGATGTTTGCCGAGCGCCAGGGGCTCAGCTTCGCGATTCTCACCGCCGGCATGCTGGTCACGGCGATCTTGCTCTCGGCAGGAATTGCCCGGTGGATCAGCCGACCGGTACGGCAACTCGCCGAAGGAACGCGCGCGCTCACGCGTGGCGATTATCAGGTGCGCACCAATGTTTCCGGCGGCGATGAGTTTGCGCAGCTCGCTGCGGATTTTAATTCGCTCGGCGAAGCATTGCTGAACGGCCGTCGCGCGCGCGAACGATGGATTGTCGACATCTCGCACGAGCTGCGTACGCCGCTGGCAGTGTTGCGCGCCGAGGTCGAAGCCTTGCAGGACGGAGTTCGCAAGCCCAACGCTGACACTCTTGCATCACTGTCGCAGGAAGTCGGCAAGTTATCCCGCCTGGTCGAAGACCTGCACACGTTGTCCGAGTCCGATCAGGGCGCGCTTGATTTCAAAATGACGTCAATGGATTTGAGCAGATTCGTGCAGGAAGAGCTGGAAAACTGTCAGGACATGCTGGCCGATGCGGGGCTGAGCTTGCAGCTTGCGCTGGCGCCACAGACTTCGATTCGCGGAGACCCGAATCGTCTTTCGCAACTGCTCGATAACCTGCGACAGAACACACTGCGTTACACCGACGCTCCCGGTCGTCTACGCGTTGCGACCCGCTTGCAACCGGGCCAGGTGGTTCTGGAATGGGAAGACTCCGCGCCCAGCGTGCCGCAGCAGGACTTGGCACGCCTAACGGTTCGCCTGTTTCGCGTTGATTCATCGCGCAGTCGCGCCAGCGGTGGCTCCGGGCTCGGGCTTTCGATCGCCCAAGCCATCGTCAAGGCCCACGGCGGGCAGATGACGGCAAGCACCAGCTTGCTGGGTGGCTTGGCATGGAAAATAGAGTTCCCGGCGATCTGAGCCCCGTTCCGGAAAAGATAATGTCGCCAACGGGGTCCGCTCATATCTTGGTCGTTGAAGATGAACCCAAGATCGCCGCTGCGCTGCGTGATTATTTGGAAAACAGCGGCTTCGACACGTCGTACCTGGAGCGCGGTGACCAGGTGGAAGATTGGCTCGCGACGCACCCGGTCGATCTCATCGTTCTGGATTTGATGCTGCCCGGACTCGACGGGCTCGAGCTGTGCAAGCGGCTGAGGGCCAAGACCGATCTGCCGATCGTGATCGTGACCGCGCGGGTTGAGGAAATCGATCGGTTGCTCGGTCTGGAACTGGGCGCCGACGATTACATCTGCAAACCCTTTAGTCCCCGCGAGGTGGTTGCGCGGGTCAAGGCGATTCTTCGACGCATTCGTGCGGTGCCGGGGCCAGGCGTTCCGGGAATTGCGATGGACGAAAAAACACAGCGCGCATCCGTGGACGACAGGAATCTCGATCTGAGCGTGGTCGAATTCCAGTTACTCAAGATCCTTGTCAGCCAGCCCGGGCGCATTTTTACGCGCAGCCAATTGATGGACGCGATGTACGCGGATTACCGAATTGTCGAGGCCCGCACGGTCGACAGTCACATCAAGAAGCTACGAAAGAAAATCGCGACCATTGTTCCCGATCGCGAAGTCGTATTTTCCGTCTATGGCGTCGGCTATCGCTATGAGTGGTGAGCGCCGCGGCGCTGTCCATTCCGACGCTACGACGGACCGCTGGCTCGAGTACTGCAGCAAGCCGCCCTTTTGGGGGCCAGAAAATCCGCGTTCCACGTGCTGCAACACTGGACCTGCGGCCGTTTTGCGCGTTGGAGTTGCGCTCGCGGCGAAAACGGCCGCACCGCGGCCTGCACTCCACGACCCGGCGGCGCGACGCAGCGTTCCCTTGCTTTGGTGGCCAGTAGGTCAATGCCAAACAAATCAAAAAGTTGCCAAGCGATCGCCGCGCCCCTGCTGACTACGGGTACCGTCCGTTATTGCACCCAGAACAAGGAAACCCCGGCATGGCCGACGAAGCCGTCGACACGGTAACGCCCGCGGCGATCGAGCCCGCGGTGACCGAAGTCGAACCGACGCCCCCGGAACGCCCGCCGAAGACGGTCACGACGGCGCGTTTTCTCCAGCTGTTTTCCGCCATCATGCTGCCGATGTTCCTGGCAGTTGCCGACCAGACCCTGCTTGCCACCGCGACACCGAGCATTGCCGCCGAACTGGGCGGGCTGCGCGACACGACCTGGATTGCCCTGGGCTACATGATCGCGATGACCGTCACCGCGCCTCTATATGGACGCCTTGGCGATCGATATGGACGCCGCGACATGTTGCTGTTGTCGATGGCCCTGTTTGGGTCCGGCTCACTTGCCTGCGGCCTGGCGCCCAACCTGGGGCTGCTCGTGGCGTCGCGCATTGTGCAAGGGCTGGGCGGCGGGGGGCTCGTGGTGTTGTCGCAGGCCCTGGTTGGCGAACTCGTGCCCCCGCGCGAGCGAGCGCGCTTTCAGGGCTACTTCGCGACCAACTTCTCGCTTGCCAGCATCGGCGGCCCAATCATCGGCGGCCTGGTGGTGCACCATTTGAGCTGGCGCTGGCTGTTTCTCGCCAACGTCCCCCTCTGTTTGCTGGCCACCTGGCGCGTGCGCAAACTCCCGCAGCTGCACAACCTCGATGTGCGCCCGCTCGCCGATGCGCTCGGGGCAGTGCTGTTCTCCGCTGCTGCGGGCGTGAGCCTGGCATGGGTGAGCTTTGCCGGACATCGCTTTGACTGGTTTTCGGCGCCTAGTCTCACCATGGTGCTGGCGGCCTCGGCACTGTGGTGGGCCCTTTTCGATCGCGAGGCGCGGCACACCGATCCCTTTCTGCCGGTGGAGTTGTTGCGCGAACCATCCATCGCCCGCATGGCTCTGACCGTGGTCTGTTTCGGCGCCTGCATGTTTTCCGTCGTCTTCTTCCTGCCGATCTTCCTGCAACTCGGACAAGGGGCAAGCGTGCGCGATTCGGGCCTACTGCTATTGCCGGTCACCATAGGCATCGTCGTCGGCTCAACCATCACCGGGCGCATCGTCGCCCGATTTGGCCGCCCCTTCGCGATGCCCGTGGTCGGGCTCAGCATTGCCAGCGCGGCGCTCGCGGCGCTGGCGCTGCTCCCGCTGCCCATGCTAGTTCTCGCCGCCCTGGGATTTTTGTGCGGATCCGGCCTGGGTACCGTGATGCCGACCGCCCAGATCGTGACGCAGTGGCTCGCGGGCCGCGAGCGGCTGGGAGCAGCAGCGGCCGTCGTCACGCTGTCGCGGGCCACAGGAGCCGCCCTGGGAACGGCGTTGTTCGGTGCGGTGGTGTTTGCCTTGCTACCGGGCCTCGATCCGAACTTGGCGAACATTGTGGCCAAGGCCGCCGCAACCGGTCCGCGGTCGGGCAACGCGTCGCCCGCGATCCAGTACGCGTTTCGCGTCGGCTTTGCTGGCACCGCCCTGGTGGCGCTCTTGGGGGCAGTGACGGCATCGCGCATACGGCGGATCCACCTGTAACGCAGGAAGGGCAGGCGCAAGCAGACATGCTCCGGGCGTGGGCAGTTCGCAATTGTGTATGATCCCGCGGTTGAACTTCCCTCTCCCCCATTTTGCAAGGTGATTGCATGTTTCGAGTCCTACCCATAATCGCTGCTGCGGCTCTGGTCGCCGGCGCATACGCGCAAGACGCCGCCGCACCCGCGGCCGGCAGTGCGACCCCGGCAAAGCCGAGCGTTGCCGCTCCCGCCAAGGACGCCGCCGCGGCACCGAACGGCAACATTGCTGTGGTAAATGGCACGCCAATCAAGCGGTCGGAGTTGGAACTAGTGATCCGTCAGATCAAGCAGCCGGACACCCCAGAGTTGCGCGCCAGCCTGAGGGAAAAGCTCATCGAATTTGAAATACTGGAACAGGAGGCCAAGCGGCGCAAGATCCCGCAACGCGAGGACGTCAAGTTCCAGATCGAAAATGCCCAGCGCAACATCATCATCCAGGCACTGCTGCGCGACGAGATCGACCAGCACAAGCCAACCGATGCACAGATCCAGGCCGAGTACGATCGTGAGCGTCAGATGGCCGGCGAAAAGGAGTACAAGGTCCACCACATCCTGGTCGAATCCGAGGCGCAGGCCAAGGACATCATCTCCAAACTCGACAAGGGCGGGAAGTTTGAGGATCTTGCCAAGGGAACCAAGGACGCAGGATCCGCGGCCAATGGAGGCGAACTCGACTGGGCACCACCGGCCGCGTATGTCAAGCCCTTCTCCGACGCGATGGTCAAGCTCGAAAAGGGCAAGTACACCACGACACCCGTGCAGAGCCAGTTCGGCTGGCATGTGATCCGTCTCGACGACGTACGGGCGAGCCAGCCACCACCGCTCGATCAGGTAAAGCAGCATATCGTGGAGGCGATTCAGCAGCAGCAGGCGAAAGAATTCGTCGAGGAGCTGAAAAAGAAGGCCACGATCAAGTAAGAAAGTCCGGTCGGCGCCGCTATCCCAAGGGGCTTCTCTGCGTTGCGCGGCGTAGCCCCTACTTTTTTTGGTAGCTACTAGCAAGCACTGTCGGGAAAAATCA
>OMSW01000262.1:17471-19200 GCA_900290295.1 Burkholderiales bacterium | reverse complement strand
TGCTTGCATGCTCCCAGAGATCTAAACTCACCGAAAATCACCCACTCGAATTGCAGAAGACCCCGAATATCTAAATAGCTGTTCGGCGCGTTGACTTCGGTGCGGGCAGCGCCGATGTCAAAACCAATTCGGCTATCACTAAGGTGTAGGTAGCGAAATCTTGATAGCGCGAATGCGTCACACCGCCGACTGCACCGCGCCGACGCCTGCGGCGTGCGCGACGAAGGCATGCAGGGAGGCGATGTCATCGGCGTTTACAAGACGAACGCGCTCGTCGTAACAGGCTCGCCTACTAAATAAGGAATTGCACACAAATGTCTGCGGTATTACGGCGATTACTGTGCACGCAAAACTAAGCCGAAGTTCGAGTCTCCCTAAAGTTCGACGCCGGATGCACCGATAAGCGATCTAACGCAACGCGAAGCGCAACGCCGCAGCAAAGGCGGTGATGTAGATGCGAAGCGCGAAGAAACCGGTAGGCGCCTTTCTGAATCACGGCAGCCACTTGGGTAATAGCTTGAACCAGCCTCGAATGTTGGCTGCCACTCATAGAGAAATCGAAAGGAAACGAAAATGTCGATGGTCGTAAATACCAACGTTCTGTCGCTGATTGCACAGACCAATCTGGCGAACACGAACAACAAGCTGAACACTGCTGTAGAGCAACTGTCGTCCGGTCTTCGCATCAATAGCGCCATGGACGATCCCGCGGGCCTGGCGATCGGCACGGCCATGCAGTCTCAGGTGAACGGCATGAACCAGGGCGTTATCAACGCCAACGCCGCGATCTCGCTGTCGCAAGTCGCGGACGGTGCCCTCGGGTCCGTCAGCAACATGCTGCAGCAGATGCGTACCCTGGCCGTGGAAGCGGCCAACGGTACCAACAGCACCGCCAGCGACGCCGATCTGGACGCGGAATACCAGCAGCTGGCTACGCAAATTAGCCAGACACTCGCGAACACGCAGTTCAACGGCCAATCGATCTTTTCGCAAGCTGGGACCGTGACCTACCAGGTCGGTGCCAACACGACCGACGTGATCGGGGTCGCCGGGATGAACATAGCTACCAACGCGGTCTTAACTACTACGGATCTCGGTGCCCTGACCACCGCGAGCGCCGCTACCACTGCGATGACGGCTATTGATACCGCACTGAGCCTGGTCAATACGACACGCGCGAACAATGGTGCCAATGAAATCCGGTTCCAGCAGGTCGTGTCCACGATGCAGGTCAATTCGCAGAACACGGCCGCCGCCGAGTCGCAGATTATGGATACGAACTACGCCCAGGCGACTTCAAACCTCACCCAGGCGGAGATTGTCCAGCAGGCCGGTACCGCGATGCTTTCGCAGGCGAACATGATTCCACAGAACGTGTTGACGCTGTTGAGCAAGCTCCCGTAATTGGACGCTCTATCGTAGTTCGCGATCCACCCCGACGGGGTCCGGTGGCGCAGACCACTGGACCCCGTTTTTTTCATGCGTCGCACATCGGGGAGCGGATCCGCGAATCCGCTAAAGTCGGACCACATTCTGCCGTTATTCCCTTCGTATGCCGGAGATCCGGGAAGTGCGGGGTTTCCGCAGGGAGGCGAACATGGCGAGTGTGCAATTATCCGGGGTCATTCCAGGCGTCTCGGGCAACGCAGCCGCAGGCTTGGGCGTCGCCGCCCCGACCCCGGGCGGGAGCGGCGGCGATGGGCTCGCGCTGGGCCGGGGACAGGTCAAG
>OMSW01000262.1:7295-17461 GCA_900290295.1 Burkholderiales bacterium | reverse complement strand
TCTGCCCGAAGCCGAATCTGCCGCAACGCGCGCGCTCGCTGGACCATCGAGCAGCGGTACGCTGGTCGACACGAAGGCATAACGTTACCAAGAGAAAAGCACGAGATGACCACCTCCTCCACGACGAACTCTGCGCTCTCAAGCCTGTTATCGGGCCTGACGAATAACAGCTCGACGTCGTCCTCCGGATCGAACTCTGGGCCACTGATCACCACCGGGCAGCTCAACGTCAGCCAGCTCGTTTCCGAGCTGATGACCATACAGTCCCAGCCCCTGACGCAGCTGCAGAATCAGGAGGCGAGCGTTAAATCGACCCTGAGCGCATACGGCCAGGAGCAAAGCGCGCTCTCCTCCTTGCAGAGCGCCGCCGCCGCACTCGCGCTGCCCTCGGCATTCCAGGCCTCCAGTGCTACCGTGACAGGGACCGGCGTGTCGGCCACCGTCACGGGCACGCCTGCGAATGCAAGCTACTCGGTTACGGTATCGAACCTCGCGCAAGCCCAGTCAATTGCCTCTGCCCCGGTCTCCAGCGCAACGGCTACCCTCGGCACGGGTACGCTGACCATTCAGATGGGTACGTACAACTCTGCTGGCAACAGCTTTACCGCCCAATCGGGATCGAACCCGATCACGGTCACCATCGACTCGACCGACAACACGCTCAACGGGATTGCCTCGGCGATCAACGGTGCTGCCAACGGGGCCGTCAACGCATCGGTCGTGACGGATGCAAATGGAACCAGCCAGCTGGTGCTCAGCTCCAGCAACACCGGCGCCGCCAACGGCTTTAGCGTTGCGGCAAGCTCGGGACTTTCCCAGTTTGGCTTCGATCCGACGGCCGCCGGCGGCCAGGCAATGACGCAAACGCAGGCCGCGACCGACGCCAATTTTAGTGTCAACGGACTGGCGCTGACTTCCGCATCGAACTCCGTGACGACAGCGATCAACGGCGTCACGCTCAATCTAATACAGGCGCCGGCGTCCGGGGCGGCGCCATTGCAGTCGCAGATCTCGATTGCTACCGACCCCACTGCTATCACCGGCTCCGTCAACAGCTTCATTTCCGCCTACAACTCGCTGATCTCGCTGACCAACAGCCTGACGAGCTACAACGCGAGTACGAATACCGCTTCGGTGCTGACCGGCGATCCCACAACCTTTGACATGACCGGTGCGCTCCAGTCCATCATGGGCAGCCAAACGAGCGCGGCGGGCACAAATTCGAGCAATTCCTGGTTGGCGGAGGTCGGCGTCTCGGTGAATGCCGACGGTACCCTGGCGCTGAACGCAACCCAGTTCCAGTCGGCACTGAGCGCGAATCCGACTGCCGTTGCGGCGATGTTCACCAGCGCGACGGGAACCGGCTCACAGCAGGGTTTTGCCGTGCAGGTCGACAATGCCGCGCAGCAAATGCTCGGTGCCACGGGGGCGCTGGGATCTGCCGAACAGGGGCTGCAGTCGCAGATCACCTATATGAACAATCAGCAAACCCTGATGCAGGCGCAGCTAGCCCAGACACAGGCGAGCTTGACACAGGAATACAGCGCGCTCAACGCCGAGGTGGCAAGTGCAACGGCACAGCAGGCATCGCTGACCAACGAACTCGCATCGCTGCCGGGTTGAGGGGAGTGGCGGCGCCGCAATTCCGGCCTTGAGCGCGCTCAACCTCCTTTCACCCATGCCGATATTCCTGGAGACTTCGGTGCAGCAAACGGGAGCAGAACTTGAGCGGGTTCGGTGCAAAGGCCTACAGCAAACTGAGTTTGGAAACGGATGTCCTCAATGCGGATCCGCATCGGCTGGTGCTGATCCTATTCGACGGCGCGCTGCTCGCGGTCCAGCGCGCCAAGGGGTTTCTTGCGGAACGACGCGTCGCGGAAAAGTGTTCAGCTCTTGACCAGGCAATCCGGATCGTCGACGGGGGCTTGCGGGTCAGCGTCGATCCGTCCCATGACCCCGCGTTCGCGGGTCGTCTCGTTGCCCTCTACAACTACATCACGATGCGCCTTCTGCAGGCCAACCTGCGCAACGATGTCAAGGCACTGGAAGAGGCGGCCGGCCTGCTCTCCGGCTTGCGCGATGCCTGGGTCAAGATCGAACCGTCGGCTGCCGCAGGGGCGAACGGCTCCAGTGCATATGAGGAGCGGGCCGCGCACAGTAGCGCGGCGCCCGCCGGCCCGAGAGCGTTGCACGCCTACGGGGCATGAGCGGTTCGACCGGAGCGCCGCGTAAATGGCTTTCAAAAAAAACCATTGTGAGGAGGAGCAGGCCGATGGATATTCCTCCGGCCTGATTCATCAGTATGAAGAGATTGCAACGGCCAGTCGCAGCATGCTCGATGCGGCGCATCGGGGCGATTGGTGCCAGGTCAAGGAGATCGAGGAGCGTTGCCAGCAAATGATTGCAGCGCTCAAGCTTGCGTCCCCCAGGGACGCGCTCGGCGATCGGGAGCAAAGGCGCCGCATAGCACTGCTGCGGTCGATCCTTAACGACGATGCGCAGATTCGCGTGCGTGCAGAGCCCTGGCTGCGCGATCTCGAGGATTTCCTTCGATCGGCGCCGCAGGCACAAAAGCCTATGCCTTGACCGGACGATCATGGCGATCGAAATCCCGACCCTACAGACCGACCGATTGGCACGCCCGGATTGGGGAACGAGCGCCCCCATGGCCCGGTACCAGCTGCCTGCCGACAGGCTGTTGCGCGCCCTCGAAGATCTGCCGGTTCCGATCGCGCTGCTGGGCGCGCTGCGCGGTCTGGCCGCGGCGCGCGCGAGCGCCGAGGTGTTGCTGGCAGCGGACCGGGGTTTGTTGCAGATTTTGGTTGACGGGCGGCGGGTCTCGCTAACTGGTGCAGCACGAGATTCGGTTTTGACCCTGCTAGGTCAGGGGCCGGGCTCGTCGATGGACCGTAGCAGTAGGGCTGCTGGCTCCGGCGCTGCCGGTGTGTTCGATTCTTCCACTGCCGCACGCGTCGCGGTGGTCGATGCACAAGTCCAGGAATCGCGTTCGCTTGCCGGTACAACGCAAGCGACACTGGTAGATGCAGACAGCCGCCACCCGGCAACGGTCCTTTCCGCGCCGCTGATGGCGGACCCGAACAGCGACGACGCCGGAAAGAGCCTGGCAGGTGCGATCGATTCGAGTGGACTGTTTCTGGAGGCACACCTTGCGCAGTGGCTTAAGGGCGAGCGCTCGCTTCGGCAAATCGAGGAGGAGACGCAGCGCTTGCCGCTCGATGTGCCTTCCGGGGATGCCGAATCGTCCGACCGTCGTGGCGCCAGGCAGGTGGACGCCCTACAGCGCCAGGCCATCACCGTGACCGGTCAGGCATGGGCGGGGCAGCCGATTCAAATTGAGATTGAACGCGATCGGGAGCGCCATCGCGAGGCGGCCAACGTAGGGGACGCCACTGGCCTTTTCATGGCCACGCTAACCTTGCACCTACCCAATCTGGGTTGGCTACGCGCGCGCATACGCGTAATGGAGAATACCGTTGGCGTGCGGTTCGAGTCGGAACAGGCATCCGCGCTCGGATCGGATCTGCCGCGGCTGGCAAGCGCCCTATGCGCGCGGGGCCTGAACGCGGCACAACTTGCCGCCTCAACGCCCGACACAGGAGCCGAATGATGGCCGAAAGTTTCGAAGCCGAGGAGCGCCCGGCGCGAGCGGTTGCGCTTTCGTACGACGAACGCGACGCCCTCGGCGGATTAGCGCCCCGGGTTGTCGCCAACGGGCAGGGCGCCGTCGCCGAGGCAATCATCGCGCGTGCACGCGAATTCGGCATTCCGGTGCACGAGTCGCGCGAGTTGGTGGCGGCTCTCATGAATTTCGATCTCGACCAGCGCATTCCGCCAGCACTGTATGTCGGCGTTGCGGAGGTGCTCACTTGGGTTTATCGCATGGAGCAGAAAATGGCTCCCGCGCTTGTCGGCACCGCGGCCCGTGGGCAGTCGTGATTCGGCGAGAGTCGATGATTTGCCTGACCTTGATCGCGCGCAACGAGTCCCGCTGTCTCGCCCGCTGCCTGAAGAGCGCGGCGCCGTTCGTTGATGAAATGCTGGTGGTGGATACCGGTTCGACGGACGACACCCGGGAAATCGCCGTCGCCTGCGGCGCACGCATTGCAATGTTTTCCTGGCAGGACGATTTCTCGGCCGCGCGCAACTACGCGCTGACGCAAACCCGTGCCGATTGGCGTCTGGTTCTCGACGCCGATGAGTGGATCGAGAGTGGCGGCCCGTGTCTGCGCGAAGTCGCTGACCAGGTGGGCGGGTCGTTTGTCGGGGAGGTCAATATCCGGAGCGCCTTCGATGACGGCGACGCCGTGCGTTATGCGCCGAGCTGGATCTCGCGGTTTCTGCCGCGGGGGCTTACCTACGAAGGAAGAATTCACGAACAGGTGGCGCACCGACTACCGGTCCGCCGCCTGCCGCTCACTGTCGGCCACGACGGCTATCGACGTGTGCAGCAAGACGGCAAGGCCGGTCGCAATGAACGGCTGCTGCGCATGCGCCTGCAGGAAAGTCCGGGCAATGCGTATTTGCACTTCCAGTTGGGCAAGGATCTGGAAATTCAAGGTCGGTTCGCGGATGCCTGCGCGGCATACCAGAGCGCCCGGAATCTGCTGCATTGGCCGCCTGGCGCTCCGGCGGCAGCCATCAAGCTGCAGGCGAGATATTCGTGGCTGCATGACCTTGTCGTGCGCCATATCTACTGCCTGAAGCGGTCGCGGCAGTTCGAAGCTGCGTTGACGCAATCACAGGCCGAGAGCGCGTTCTGGCATCATTCGCCGGACTTTCACTTTGCCTGCGGCGATCTGCTCCTCGATTTCGCGCTTTTCGAACCGATGCGGGCTGAGCAGTTTCTGCCGATGATGGAGGCCTACTGGATGCGTTGCTTGGAGCTTGGCGAGGCGCCGCAGATCGAGGGTTCCGTGCAGGGGCGCGGTAGCTTCCTCGCCGCGCACAACCTGGCCGTGTTGCATGATTTGTTAGGCAACCGGGAGACGGCGGACGTTTTCCGCAGACTCGAGGAGCAGCGGCGGGGCTAGAGATCTGCGCGACCGTCCGAAGTCGGATTCACCACCCCAGCATAACCGGCGCGTTCGCGCCGCTCGGCGCGCCTGGCGAAGGCGTAATTCACGCTGTTGGTACGAAGACCGCGAAACAGGGGCGCCGCGGCCGACAAGGCAGCCTCAGATCACCGCAGCTAGCCGTCGTGCGTCATTGAGAACAGCAGGAACGGCCAGCGCATATTGCAGCCGCCGGTGACGGCTCCGATATCGCGCACGACCGCCCGNNNNTTCCCGCCAGCGGCGGCGAGGTGTCCGGCGAAATTCGCGTCGCACCGCCGGCCATTGCTTACGCCGCAGCTTGTTCGCCTTCGACGCTTCTTCGTGGAACCTGCCCGGGCAGCTGAGCGTCAAGATTTATCCCAACGCCATGCGACGATGAACACGCCGATGCCGATACGCGCCAAAAGGCACCGATGCCGTCAATATCCTGCATGGGCTCGTCGATGCCTTTTTCTCTGCGGTAGTCCTGAATTGCCCTGCGACAGCCTTCAACGGCACCGAAATCATCGACGATGATGAACCCCCCCGGACTTACTTTGTGCCCCAGGGCTTGCAGGGCATCCATGGTTGAAGAGTACATGTCGCCATCCAGGCGCAGAATCGCGATGCGGTCAATGGGCGCATCGGGCAAGGTGTCCTTGAACCAACCCTTCAAGAACCTAACCTGCTCGTCGAGCAAATCGTATTTCCGGAAATTCTCTTGCACCGTCTCCAGAGAAACCGCCAACGCCTTGAAGGTGTGGTGAAGATCGCCCTGATCCTGCGACGGGTAGCGTACAGAATCGGGCGTGGGTAAGCCGGCAAACGAATCAGCGACCCAGATTTTTCTGTCGACGATGCCAAGCGCCTTTAGCATCGCACGCATGTAGATGCAGGCGCCACCACGCCATACGCCAGTCTCGACAAAATCTCCTGGTACCTGGTCGCCGATCACATGGCTCATCAGCACACGCAGATTTCGCAAGCGCTCGAAGCCGATCATGGTGTGGGCCTTGGCCGGCCAATCCCTGTCTTTTGCGCGAAGGACTGGGTTGTAAACGCCCCCCGACCACTGGTCAATCGGCGGATCTTCGTAGATGACGCCAAGCAGCACGCGCTCCATCAGGTTGAGATAAAGCTCGGCAAGGCGGGCGATATGGTTCATTCCAACTCCAAACGTTGGGCAGAGCGACGTTCTGCTCACCCAGAAACTGCCTCATCTCTCGCAACGTGGGGCAGAGCTTATTTGGCAGGCACAGCGAGGATAAAGAGGCAAGGAACGCAAGGCGGTTTGACCGCCGGGTCGCCGTCTCAGCGACGCCCGGGGCCGGTATTCGCTTATGTATCGCGCCGCCGCGCTGGACTCCATGGGAGCTTCATTGCTACCTGTCGATACTAGGCACGGGCGGTTTGACCCGGTCGACCCAGAAACAGCGACTTTATCGGCTAGTTCCGCGCTTGCTTCTTGCGGATTGGCCTCGTTGCGACCTTCGCATGGGACGGGGGTCCGCAAATTCACTGACGAGAGATGACTTCAGACTCGCCTTGCCGATGAGGGCCCTGCGACGTCTGGGGTTGATTTGTCCTGATATTTGGCGGACCAATTGAAGCCCGTTGATCGAATATTGGCGCGGCTCGCACACAGTTCAACGGTGAAATCAGTTCGCGAAAGTGGATCAAGATTTAGAGCGGCCGCAAAATTCCAGCAAGTCTGACGGTCAAAGTCCGAGTTGAGGCCAGCATGCCAAGCACGCAGGAAATAGAGACAGTAATTGGTAATAGCAAAATCAATATTGGGCGGTTTACCTATGGCCAGGATGGATTGGGCAACGACTTTTCCATTTGGTCACATTTTTGCGAAGGTATTGTCTTCAAGCCCAAGTGTTCAGGTATTAAGTGAATTGAATCAAAGGCTCAGAGGCGCAAAACGCCCGGACGCACCAAGCCCGAATTGATCACGATGGCGTTTGCTGGACCTATTTGATAGGTCCGGACCGGTCTTCCCATCTAGCGTAAGCGCTCGCAGGATTGGGGAGACCATCGACGCAAGCCGCATAACACGTCGCACAAACTGCTTGGCCACGCTGGCGCTTCGCGTCCAGTGGCTCGCAGGCGATTTTTGGTCTGAGCGCCCGGACACGGACGGCCGCGGATTGCAACGCTCTCAGTTCGCGGAAATCCGAGCGTGCGCATGTGCTGTCGACACCGGATTTGGATTTTGCGATTGGGCGAGATCGGGTGCTGGCAAGGGGGCCGTCTGGCACGGCACGGGTATCGGATCCAGCAAGCCGCCGAAATCCGGCCGCATCGTGCGCGCCGTCATGCGCTCGGCTACGGTGGTGGGAACCTTTTCCAGCGTCACGCTCATGAACGCCGCGGCGGATTTTTCGCATTGCGCGAGCTTGCTGTCGAGCCATTTGAACTGGCGAATCTTGAACCGATGATCGAGCCATCCCAGGTACCAGAACCAGTCCGTGTAATAGATCCACGAATTCTCATTCATCGCGCGCACGTGGGTCGGATCCTGCCAGGCACCGAGGCTTGCCTCGTGCGGGACCTCGATGACCATTAGACCGCCGACGCGCAGCAATGTCAGGCAATTCCCCATTAGCGTCGGCAGATCCGAGACGTGCTCGAGGACATTGTTGGCGTAGATGAGTTCGCTTTCGCCGGCTCTTAATTGGACGGTCCCCCAAAAGGGCGACAGAAAGGTTGACGGCCAGACCTGCGGTTGACTGAGATCGATGCGAATGTCGGGTTGCGCACTTTCCAGGATGTCGACGTTGAGCCACCCCGGTCGGTAATCCTTGCCGGAGCCAATATGCAGCAGGCGCTGAGGGTTCGGCGGCGTTTGGCTGATGCTGCGGGCGGCGCCGAACGCGGAGCGAGCGAATTCGAGCGCGTGTGCGTACTCGTGCATGGGGTTGAGGCCTTGGAAGACCTGCAGTTGACTTGCGGCTCGAGCCGCGAAATCGGGGCTGGGGTATTCCTNNCTCGAGGGTGTCATTGGAGAACCAACTGACGCTGGCTTGGTACGAGTTGCCGGGGCGCGTGCGTTGGGCGCGCTCGGAAACCAGTGGCGTGCCCAGTGAAAGAACCTGAAAGGCGCGTACCTGCTCGAAGAGGGCGCTGTCGTAATGATGGCAGTTCAGCACGGCGCGCGCCTGAACGATGAAGGCATCGCGCTCCGGACCATATACCGGCGCGTCGAAGGTCACGACCGTTCGCCCGGTCCGCTCGATCCGCTCGATCAGCTGGCTGCGACGCGCGTTCATAGAGCCGAAGAACAGCAAGTCGAATGGCCGCTTGTCCAATGGCGCAGCGGACTTGACGGGTCCGAGGTAAGGCGCATAGCCGAAGGAGACCAGCGGCACGTCGTCTCCGCGCTGTTCGTAGGCTCGGGGATTGCCTGCGTCGTAGTCGATCACGCGGGATCTCCGCAACAGATCCAGGTATGCCGGTGGCAAGCGACTGCCGTCGGGGCCGAGTTGCTCCAGGTTGACGAAGATGCAGCAAAAAGTGCGCGTCAGGGCCGGGTCAAAACCGAGATGGGCACCGAAGACCAAGTTCGGGGCGTCGTGCCGCAGACGGTTTTTGGCGATGCTTACATCTCCACCGAGCTGCGCAAACTGGTGCCGGAAGTACAGGGCGGCATCCAGTAGACCCATCGAGTGGACGTATCCGGCGGGCTGGACTACGCATAAATGGACGGATCGCTGGGCGAGAGGGGTCATCTCGGGAGGCCTTCGGTCAAAGTGCTCCAAACTGTAGCGGCGAGCGCGCCTTCGGTTTGCGGGATAAGCGAACCGCTATCGGGCCACTTCGTGGCTTGATCCGCGTCGGATTGCGCGCTCAGCGCAGCGCCGGCAATCCGGGTGTAACCGAGAGGAGATGCTCGGGGCGCAGCCGCAGGTCATGGCGTTCAACCATGCGCGCAATCAGTGCTTCGAAGTCCCGTGTGTAACGGGCGCTGTCGAACAGTGCGCAGGTTTCACGGCTTGCTGCAAGACGCTCGCGCAGTTCGAGCAGGCGGCCCCGCTCGCGAGCCAGTTCCAGCGCGATGCGCTCATAGTTGTCCAGGTCCGCGGCCACCAGCTCCGGAAGCCCCGCAGCAATAAGCAGGCTGGCGGCGACGCGCGAGGCGAAGCTCTCGCCCAGGACCGTAAGCACGGGTAGCCCGGCCCAGAGAGCGTCACTCGCGGTGGTATGCGCGTTCACCGGCAGGGTATCGAGGAAAAGATCGGCGGCCTGGATGCGCGCCAGGTGGTCCGCGAGCGGCAATCCGCTGGCCCAGAACAGACGGCCAGGATCAATTCCCCGAAGCTGCGCTTCGGCAAGGATGTTCTTGCGCGCCTGCGGATTTGCCACGAACAGCCAAAGCACGGTGTCGTCGACCTGACGTAGCAGGGAGCACCACCGGTCGAAGATCTGTGGGGTGATCTTGTAATTGGAATTAAAGCAGCAGAATACGAACGCGTCTTGCGGCAGCCCCCAGCGCGCGCGATCGGAGGGTGCGACAACGGGTCGCCGCCGGTCGTTGGGTTGGTAACAATTAGCCAGCTGCGCGATTTTTTCGGTAAAACCGTCTGCATGCTCGAGCGGCGTGACGATCGGGTCGCCGATGACGTAGTCGTAGTTCCGTGATCCCAGGGAGCCTGGGAACCCGAGGAAATTGACCTGGATCGGGGCGGCGCGGTAGGCAAACACGTCGTTGCGCGAATACAGGGTATAGCCCTTGAGGTCGATCAAAACGTCGATCGCATCGCCCCGGATCCGGTCGGCGAGCGCCGTCGTTGCCATCTCCCTTGCGTCGACGAAGTTTTCTCCGATTGCCGCCTCGATGCGCCGGCGCATCGGCGATCCATCGTTCTCGCCGTAGGAGTACGCATGGATTTCGAAATGGTTACGGTCATGGCGTTCGAACAATTCGGCAATCAGGTACGCCGTCGCGTGCTCATGCAAATCACTGGAAACATACCCGACCCGGATCGGGGCGCCTGCAGGACGTGCGGTGGGGGCGGGGAGGGGAACAATGCCCTGGAACAAGCGGTCGGCGTGCACGCGGGACGCGGCAAGCTGCTGCTGTCGCGTCCAGGAAAACGTCAGGCAAAA
>OMSW01000262.1:0-7285 GCA_900290295.1 Burkholderiales bacterium | reverse complement strand
TTCAGAAGCTGAAACACGTTGCCCAGCTGCGCAAAGGCTTGGGCGGACCGCGGGTCGTGTTTCAAGACCTCGAGCAGCGCCTTGACGGCTTCCTCGTAGCGTCCCAATCGGTAGAGCGCAATGCCCAGTTGCATGTGCAGGCCCGCGTCGTCGATGGCTTGCATGTCGATTGAACGAAAAAGCTGGACCAGGTCGCGTTGGCGACCTGCGCGCTCGAGGCACGAGGCCGCGATGTTCAGTCCGAGCTTGGACCTCGGCTCCAATGCCACCGCCCGGCACGCCGCCTCGGCGCCGCGATCGTAGTCATTGAGCTTGAGCCGGGCGTGGGCGAGGTTTAGCCACAGGACGGCGTCCCGCGGCGTGGTCGAAGCAGCTGCCTCGTAGGCAGCGGCTGCCTCGGCCCATTTGCCTTCGCCGGCGTACGCCAAGCCTCGGCGATATGGGTCGCCGGATGCGGCCCTGGGCTTGCGAGCCACCGCGCGCCCAGTTGCGCCGTTTCGGGGCGCATGTTTCAGCGCAACCATGATCAGGCCGCTGCCGGCAGATGTTCAGGCGAGTCGCCCCGTACCCAGGCCGCAAGCATCCTTGCGAACAGCGCCTCCAGGTCGCGCGTATAGGTTTGGCTGTCGAACAGCGCGCAGCGGCCCCGTTGTCCGGCGAGCCGGTTGCGAATCTCGCCCAGACGCTCCGGTGTTCGCGCCAGTTCCAGAGCCAGGCGCTCGTAGCCATCGCCGTCTGCAGCCACGAGTTCGGGCAGCTCGCAGGCCTGCAGCACACTGCTTGCAACGCGGGAAACAAAGCTGTCGCCGGCAGTCGTGATCATCGGCACGCCGGCCCAGAGCGCATCGCTCGCCGTCGTGTGTGCGTTGACCGGCAGCGTATCGAGTGCCAGGTCAGCCAGCTGCAGGCGTCCGAGGTGGGCTTTTAAGGGCAGGTGGGGAGCCCAGATGAGGCGCTCGGGAGCAATACCGCGCCGCTGCGCCTCGATCAACAGGTTGCGCCGCGCCTGGGGATTTGCCTCGTACAGCCACAGCACGCTTCCTTTGATCTCGTGCAGCAGGCGGCACCAGCGGTCGAAGACGGCAGCGGTAATCTTGTAACAATTATTGAAGGAACAAAACACGAATGCCGAGTCGGGCAGTCCGCACCCGGCACGGGTCGGGCGCGGGCCAATCTCGCGCTGCCGATCGTTGGGCTGATAGCAATGCGGCATCTGCGCGATCTTTTCGCTATAGCCATCTGCGTGCTCGAGCGGGGTGACGATCCGATCGCCGACGACATACTCGTAACACGGTGCCCCAAGGGTGCCCGGGTAGCCGAGGTAATTTACCTGGATGCGCGCGGGGTGAAAGGCGAACACGCGAATGCGAGAGCCCAAGGTGTAGCCCTTGAGGTCGATCAGAATATCGATGTCGTCGCGCCGAATGTGCTCGGCCATCGCGCGATCGGACATGTGGCCAACATCGACGAAACGCTCGCCGGCAGCCGTGACGATGCGCTTGCGGATTTCGGAGCCGTCATCGTGGCCGTAGGAATAGACGTATACGTCGAAACGCGTTCGATCATGGCGCTCGAGGACCTCGGCAATCAGGTACGCGGTTGCGTGGCGGAACAAGTCGCTGGTCGCGTACCCGATCCGGATCCGGGCATTGGGGTCCCGTGCGACCGGCCTGGGCAGTGGTTCGATCGTGCCGCAGCGGTCGTTCCAATGCGCCTGTCCTGTGGCCAGTTGTTGGCTTCGGCTCGAGGCCATGGTGATGAACTGGAGCGGGAGCGGGGCGCACTGGCGCAAGCCCTCGTCCAAGACGCGCTGCAGATCGGCGCGGTCCTGCGCGAACAGATCCCAGCGGCAGGCATGCTGAGACTGGTAGGCCATCGCCGAAAGCAGTTCTGCGCGGTTGCCGCCGACGGCGATCGCCGTCCGGAAGCATTCGCGCGCTTCCTGGTGCAACTTCATGCGCTCGAACGCGTTGCCCAGATGGACGTGGGCAGGCATGAAATCCGGTTTTCGCCGCAACGCCGCAAGATAGGCAGTCACCGCCTCTTGATGCCGGTTGAGGGCGCTAAGGGCCTCGCCCAGGGAAAAAAGCGGCTCGGGGTTCGCAACCCTATCGAGGTCCAGCCCCTGTAGCAGTTCAAGCATCTCCTCGTGACGGTTCGCCGCGGCCAGGCACTGGGTGGCAATCGAAACCGCCAGCTCCGAATGCGGGTCGATTGCGGCAGCGCGCCGGGCGGCAACCACCGCCTGCTCCAGATCGCCGAGCTTGACGCGCGCGTGCGCCAGGTTCAGCCAGAAGACGGCATCATCCGGGTTGTGATTGGTGGCCTGGCGGAAGGCTTCGGCAGCCTGCGCCCAGCCCTCGCGCTTGACCAGATCGAGGCCGCGCTGGTACTCGGCCTCGGCGCGGGGATCGCGGCTGCGTGCTCGCGCAACGGCGGGCCGATGGCTTACATCCGGTGAGGCTTGGGCGCTTTGCATCGATTCTCTTTGGTAGCCTTCGGTTGCCGGCTGATGCCGTGTTCACGAAGCAGTGCGGTGGCCGGCCAAGCACGGTGCGTGCGGCCGACGGCCGGGTGCACTGCGCCTCGACCGCACGGTGCCGCTGTGCAGTGGGTCAATGTAGATGCGCCGCCACGGGGCCATTTGGTCGAATTGCGGCCGGTTCGCGCTGCTGTTTTTGTCGTGCGAACGCCGCGATTTATGGTGAACTTGCGTAGCAGCGCGACTGCAGTGTCATGGTCCGATGGACCGGTCCTGTGGCAATTTCCCTAACCAGACGAGTCCTCAACGCGAATGCAACTGCACCCGTTCCCGGAACCCGATGCTCCCGAGCTCGAGCACTACATGCTCTACTCGCGCGGCGAAATCGTGGCGATCTTGCAACGTATCGGGCGGGAGCGGACCCTGGTGACCATCTACACCGGCGATGGGGAGTTCTCGGTTTCGATGATCCTGAATGTCGACCCGGACTTCGACGAAGCGACTTTCGACATGCCGGTCAATCCCGAGGCGCAGGCACGCGTGTTGGCGGCAAGCGACCTTGTTTTCGTGATCTTCTTTGAAAATGTCAAAGTCCAGTTTCGGGCGCAGATCGCGCAGGCGACGACCTTCGAGGGACGCGCGGCCTTTCGCGTTCGCTTGCCGACGCAGATGCTGCGCTTGCAGCGGCGCGAATATTTCCGGGTGCGCACGCCGCTGATGGGACAGGCGAGCTGCCTGGTGCCGCAGGAAAGCGGAGCCTCGAAATACGAGTCGCTGCAAGTGCTCAATATCAGCATCGGCGGACTCGCGGTGTTGAGTTACCCCCATAACTTCGACCTGCCACTGGGCGAGACGATCCGGAATTGCTTTCTCGACCTGCCGGGAATCGGCCCGGTCAACGTTGCCTTCCGGGTGGTGAACGTTTATGACAGCGAAGACGACGCGCAGGGGCGCCGTTGCGGCTGCCAGTTCGTCGACCTGGCGCCGCAGGCACGAATGATGCTTCAGCGCTATGTCAATCGCGTGGAGGCAGAACAGCGCAAGGCGCTGGGCAATACAAGGTCGGGATAGCGCGTGCGCCGAACGGCGATTTCAGGTGCAATCGTCCTCGCCCAGCTCCGACGAGTACAAGGCATTCCAGGCCATCTCGTACTGGATGCCGGTTCCGATCCAGGCGACCGTGCCCACCGCCAGGGCCGCGGTATAGATTGCGGCAATGCGCTCGGATGCCCGATCGTGGCAGCGCACTCGTAGCGCCGTCAACAAGTGCGGGTGGCCAAGCGCGTAGCGCCGCTCGATCACCCGCATCCCGTGTGCCACCGGTAACAGGGATTCGGGGAGACCCGCGATTCCGCGTTGCCATTCGCGCTGCCGCTCGGAGGTATCTTCAAACCAGATGAAAAAGTCGCGCGCCTCGTCGTTTTGCACTTCCGGCGCGGGTAGCAGCGGCGGAGAATCGAAGCCGTGCAAGGGCCTGGTCGCGTCATCTACCAATTGCCGGAATAGTGCCATTCGAGTCATTGCTGGGTCCCGTGCGCTGTGCCCGCGGATTACGAGCTCTCCGTCTGTACTATTCGGCAGCAGTAGGCACAACTGAAGGCTGCGGACGCAAAAGGCGCAGCTCGATTTTTTGACACAGGGCGGCTTTTTTTTCTGGCAACCCTAAAGTACGCCGTTGTCCTGCCGATATTCAACCCTTTCGGCGAACGCTACGGCCGAATAATCGAAGTGATCCCACAAATGCGTGCGCGCTCCCGTCTGCGCCGCCTCCACTTCGATGGCCGAATCCGAAAGCGGACAAGACCGGACCTTAGACCCGACCGACAAGCGCTATAGCGACGCGCGCAAGGACGGTCAGGTTCCCAGGTCGCGCGACCTGGCGCATTTTTTTGTTGTCGGGTCTTCGGTGGCGGTGCTGGCCTTGGCGGGCGATTCGGTTGCGACGGCAAGCCGGGCTCTACTGAGCCGCGGTTTGCGCTTTGATTCGTCAACGGCTATGGAGCCGGCCCGAATGGCCGAGCGACTCGGTGAACTGGTGAGCGGCGCACTGATGGCGATCGCGCCCGTCTTTGCAGTGATGCTGATCGCGGCGATCGCTGCGCCGCTGCTGATCGGCGGCTGGTTGTTCGTTCCCACCGTCATTTTGCCGAAGCTCGAGCGCCTGGATCCGGTTGCCGGCCTTCAGCGGCTGCTTTCGCTGCGATCGGCGGTGGGTTTGGGTAAGACCATGCTGCTGTCGATACTGCTTGCGGTGGTTGGCGGGACCTACATAGTCGGGCACGTCCAGCAATTTGCCGCCTTGGCGTCGGATTCGCTGCCCTCGGCGTTGAGTCAGCTCTTCACCCTGGTGTTGAGCGCATTTGCCCTGTTGACCATCACTCTTGCGGCAATGGCGGCAATCGACGTTCCGTACCAGATCATCCAGTTCCGCAATCGACTGAGGATGACGGTGCAAGAAGTGCGCGAGGAACAACGCGAGTTGCAGGGTGATCCTCGCCTTAAACAGCAGGTGCGCAAGGTGCAACGGGAAATGGCGCGGCGACGCATGATGGCGGCAGTGCCCAAAGCCGACGTCGTGGTTACCAATCCGCGCCACTTTGCCGTTGCCCTCAAGTACTTGGAGGACCGGCACCGCGCGCCGGTGGTTGTCGCCAAGGGCATGGATGCTGTGGCGCTGCGCATTCGCGAACTGGCGCGCGACGCGGGCGTGCCCGAGCTCGAGGCGCCCCCGCTGGCGCGGGCCCTATACCAGCATGTGGAGATCGGCGCTGAAATTCCTGCTGCCCTCTACACCGCCGTGGCGCAGGTCCTGGCCTATATCTTCCAGCTCAAGCGCTATTCCCAGGGCCAGGCGCCGCGCCCGGTCGAACCGACGAACATCGAGGTACCGGATGGCATGGATCCGCTGGCGCCGTTGGCAAGCGCCTGAAGAGACGGACTCGCAGGATCGTAAATTGATCAGCAAACGGCGACGAAATTCATGAACGCAATTTTCGCTCATCCGCTGGTGCGCGCCATCCCCTGGCGCTCCTTGGCCGTGCCGATAATCGTCTTTCTCATATTGGCAATGATGGTGTTGCCATTGCCCGCATTCGCGCTGGACCTGTTGTTTACTTTCAATATTGCCCTGGCACTGATCGTTCTGATGGTGTCGGCCTACACCAAACGGCCGCTGGACTTTGCGGCATTTCCCACGGTCTTGTTGCTGACGACCTTGATGCGGCTGTCGCTGAACGTGGCGTCGACGCGCGTAGTCCTGACGTCGGGGCATACCGGCTCCGCTGCCGCGGGCAAGGTGATCGAATCCTTTGGTCACTTTGTCATCGGTGGCAACTTTGCCGTGGGATTGATCGTCTTCGCCATTCTCGTTGTGATCAACTTCATGGTTGTCACCAAAGGTGCCGGACGCATTGCAGAAGTTGCGGCGCGCTTTACCCTCGATGCCATGCCGGGCAAGCAGATGGCGATAGACGCCGATATGAACGCTGGCCTGATCGATGACAAGGAGGCTCGGCGCCGTCGTACCGATATTGCGCTGGAGGCGGACTTCTACGGCGCCATGGATGGCGCCAGCAAGTTTGTACGCGGCGATGCCGTGGCCGGAATACTCGTTCTCTTCATCAACGTCATCGGCGGCCTTGCAATTGGCGTGTTGCAGCACGATCTGGACATCTCAACGGCGATCGACAACTATGTATTGCTGACGATCGGCGACGGTCTCGTGGCACAGATCCCGGCACTAGTGATCTCCATCGCCGCCGGCCTGATCGTGTCGCGCGTCGGCAAAGACGAAAATGATGTCGGCTCGCAGATCGTCCACCAGATGTTCTCGACGCCGCGTGCACTGGCAATTACCGCCGTAATCCTATTCCTGCTGGGGATCATTCCCGGCATGCCCTCGGTGGTGTTTCTCCTGCTGGCGGCCGCCTGCGGGTATCTCGCCTGGATGCTCCTGCAGCGCGACGAGCGCGAACGGGAGAAAGCGGCGGCAGCGGCGGCTGCGCCGCCGCCGGCGGCGCCGCTGGAAGCGAGCTGGGAAGACATCGTTCCGGTCGACGTGCTGGGATTGGAAGTCGGGTACCGGCTCATACCGCTGGTGGACGCCGGCGCCGACGGCGAGTTGCTCAAGCGCATCAAGGCCATTCGCAAGAAGTTTGCACAGGAAATTGGCTTTCTTCCGCCCTCCGTGCACATTCGCGACAACCTCGAACTCAAGCCCAGTCAATACCGGGTGCTGCTAAAGGGTGTTGCTATCGGGGAGGGCGAGGCATTCACGGGCATGTGGCTGGCAATCAATCCCGGCGGTGTAACACAGACCATTCCGGGGACGGCGACCAAGGACCCGGCATTCGGTCTGCCTGCCATCTGGATCGATGCACGTCAGCGCGAATCGGCGCAGGTCCTTGGGTACACGGTCGTGGACTGCGCGACGGTAGTTGCGACGCACATCAACCACCTGCTGTTAACGCATGCCGGTCAACTGCTGGGGCGTGCGGAGACGCAGGCGTTGATCGATCATTTTGGTCGCTATCAGCCCAAGCTGATCGACGACCTGGTGCCCAAGTTGATTCCGCTGGCGACCTTGCAGAAAGTTCTGGCGAACTTGCTCGACGAAGGCGTGCATATCCGCGATATGCGGACCATTATCGAGACGCTTGCCGACGGGACAAGCAAAACGACGGACGCGGTGGATCTGACCGCGCTGGTGCGTTCGGCGCTGCGCGCATCGATTGCGCAGACACTTTTCGGTTCGGCCCGCGATCTGCCGGTCATCGCGCTCGACCAGGGCTTGGAAAAGGTCCT
>OMSW01000265.1:10238-22411 GCA_900290295.1 Burkholderiales bacterium | reverse complement strand
GAAGCCCTGGCGATGGTCATCGACTCCCACGCGCATCCGACGGTTCGTCTCGCCCCGCTTGATTTTGAACTGGTACGCGAGGCGCTGCAGCCAGATTCGCGATATCACGGCTGCCGTTTCCTTGCAGATCCGGCGATCCAGCCCGGGGGCTGTCGCGTCGAATCACCGCAGGGTGAGGTCGACGCGACCGTGGCGACGCGTTGGCGCCGTGTCGTGCAAACACTGGGCTCCAGTGCTGCGCCCCCGGAAGTCGCGATCGACAGCCCGCCCACGGACAGCGCCGCGCCGCCAGGGCAGCAATGACCGTTGCAGCCAAATCCATGCGGAATTTCCGCTTTCCCCAGTTCCTGGACGAGTGCCGCTCGATCGCGGCGTGCGCAGAACCGGTGGGTTTTTCCGGCGAACGCCTCTTTCTCATGCCGGTCAGCGAGCCGCTGGGAATTCGACCAGGCGCGATGGTGGTGCCATTTGATCCCGCAGCTCCACGTCCGCGTCTCGGACAGCGCAATCACCCGTTGCGCCGCGCCGAGGATAGAACGCGACACCTGCCGATGGGCGAATCGCTGCTGGGCCGCGTCCTCGACCCAAGTGGAGCCCCGATGGACCGCGGCGGCCCGGTCGCGGCAGCCGACGGGAGCGCGTGCGAGCTGCGTCCCCTGCTGCGCCGGGCGATCAATGCGATGGATCGCGCGCCCGTTCGCAGCGCCCTGGATGTCGGCGTCCGTGCGATCAACGGTCTGCTCACGATCGGCCGCGGACAGCGTATCGGACTCTTTTCGGGTTCCGGTGTCGGCAAGAGCGTGCTGATGGGAATGATGGCCCGTTTCACCTCCGCCGACGTCATCGTTGTCGGTCTGATCGGTGAGCGCGGGCGGGAGGTGAGGGAATTCATCGACGAGATTCTCGGCGCCGAGGGCCTGCGGCGCGCGGTCGTCGTCGCCGCCCCGGCCGACACGACACCGCTGGTACGCATGCAAGGCGCTGCCTATGCAACCGCAATCGCGGAGCACTTTCGCGATCAGGGGCGCGACGTATTGCTACTCATGGATTCGCTCACGCGCTATGCGATGGCAGCGCGCGAAATCGCGTTGGCGATCGGGGAGCCGCCGGCGACCAAGGGCTATCCGCCCTCCGTCTTTGCCAAGCTGCCGCAGCTGGTGGAGCGCGCCGGCAATGCCGCGGTCGGAGGTGGTTCGATTACCGGCTTTTACACCGTCCTGACCGAAGGCGACGACCCGCAGGATCCGATTGCCGACGCGGCGCGGGCAATCCTCGACGGCCACATCGTGCTGTCGCGATCGTTGGCCGAGGCGGGTCACTTCCCGGCCATCGATGTGGAGACCTCGATATCCCGTGTCATGCCGGCGGTCTGCGATGCCGATCAGCTCGAAGCGGCACGACGGTTCAAGGCGATGTTTTCGCGCTTCCAGCGCAACCGTGACCTTATTTCGGTCGGCGCCTACGTTGCCGGCGCCGATCCGGCGCTCGATGCCGCGATTGCCGCCTACCCGCAGATGGAACGATTTCTGCAGCAGCCGATGGCGGAGCGCGCGCCCCTGGGTCCGTCGCAACAGGAATTGGCCGCGCTCGTGCAATCAGTTCCGAGTCACTCCTTGTAAAGCGCGCCGTCCCATCTCAAACCCGCAGACCTTGACCCCAGAGCGCTAAACGAGCATCTCCTAACATGGATTCTGCGACCCTACGCATGCTGATCGAACTGGCCAAGGCCAGGAGCGATGCGGCCCAGGCCCGCTACGCGGGCCTGCAACGCTCAGTGGAACAGGCCCGCGCCCACCTGAACGTGCTGCGCGATTACGCCAAGGAATACGACGATCGCGCGCGCTGTCGCCCCGGCGACAGCCGCGACCCGAGTGCGGAGCGCAATCTGCAGGCCTTTCTTACTCGCTTGCAGCACGCGGTGGATTCCCAGTTGCACGAAGTGGCGGTGAGGGAAAATGCGGCCGCAAAGGCGAGCAGCGACCTAGCGCTTTGCCTGCGCAAGCACAAAAGCCTGGAAACCCTGGCCTTGCGGCGCATCGAGCGCGAACGGCGCATCGAGGCCCATCGTGATCAAAAGACCACCGACGAATTTTCCCAGCGTTCGCATGAGCGCGCGACCAACGTCGGACTGAACCAAAGCGCTATCAACGCAGGAAGGGAGCCATGATCTCCGGGATGATCGCCGCCTCGTCCGCAGAAAGCGCAGCATCGACGAATCGCCAGAGCGCTGCGTCTTCGCCAGCCATAGCGGCGAACGCCCCGCCCGATGGGGCGGACTTCTCTTCTGCGATGGCCAACGCCGCTGCTCCGACGCCAAAACCCGACACCGAGGCCGGCAGCGTCGCAGCCACGGCGGCAGTGCCAAGCGGCGGCGGGGACGACACTCCGGAAGCCAGCATGACCATCCCAGCAGCCCCGCAGTCGCATTCGGGATTGGCCTCGAGTGCAGCTCGGGCGTCCACGAGCGGGCCAGCCGGCCGACCCGGCGCAGCAACGGCGCAAAAGCCGGCCGGCGCCGGCAATTCGCCCGCCACGGTGCCTGGCGCCGGGTCGAAAGGGACGAGCAAGCAGGCAGGTGAGCATGCTGCGCCCGCCGGCGCGAATCCAAGCGACACGCCGGCGGACAAGAACACAAAGACCCTGAACGCCAACGACGAGGCCCACGCGAGCACCGCGGCATCGGCGGATTCCCGCCCATCGGCACCGGACGCGAGCCCCACCTGCGCTGTGGCGGACACGACTCCCGCCGCGACCGCTGCAATGGCTGCACCCGTGGGAGCACTCGATTCGCTCGTCGCCGCGCGGCGCACGCTGGCGAGCCCGGGGACTCCAGGCGCCGACGCTGCGGGCACCGCCGAGCGCAACGGCTCGGCAGGCCTCCAGGGAACGCACAGCTCGGAGCGCACGCTGTCCGCCCACACTGCCGGCATCGACTCGGCGGACCCTGCAGGGCGTTCGCCAGCGAAAGACGGCGATGCGACCGTCTCATCGGCTCTGGCGGCATCGACTGCCGAAGTGGCGCGGAACTCGGCCGCCGGCTCGCTGCCGGGCCTTTCCTCCCTGTTCGGCGGTGCCTCGACGACCGACGGCACGTCCGCGGACAAAGGCGGCTCACTGACGTGGGCGGATCCGGTCGCCGCGACGTCCGACCCGAGCGTCGCATTGCCGGCATCGGTTCTCGCTTCCCTGCCGGGCGGACCCGGCGGCAGCGGTGTTGCAGCGGCGCTGGGCCAGACCGTCCTACATGTCGGTACAACGGTAGGGGACCCGGGATTTGCGCAGGACATCTCGCGCCAGCTTGTCTACCTGGCCAGGACGGGGACACAGTCGGCCGAGCTTTCCTTGCGACCGGAGAATTTGGGGCCCGTCAGCGTCTCCATCCAGATGAACGGTCTGGAAGCATCCCTGGCCATCTCGGCAGGTCATGAGGCAACCCGCGCGGCCCTGAGGGACGCGCTGCCCCATCTGAACGAGCTTTTCCAGAGCAGCGGTCTACAACTGACCGGCGCTCAGGTCGGCGACGGCTCGCAGCGCGACCCGGACAAGGGGGTCGCAGGTCGCTCCGCTGGGAGCGCCCGGCTCATCGATACCTTTGCCTAGGAGCGGCCGCTAGCCCAAGGCATGCACCGGCACGGCAATGAACAGCACACAAAACGCGCACGTATTCCCCTGATTGCCTCGGTCCCCCATTCCCAATAATCACTAAAGTTTTCCGGCTGCCTGCCGAGGCAGCGCCGGTCTGATGGCAACGCAATTGGGGACACGATGGCCGACAGCAGGGCAGCAGCCGTAGCGGCGCAAGCGAAAGGGGCGCCGGGCGTCGCCAGCGGCAAGGATGCGCCCGCCCCTGCCGGCAAAGCCGGGGATAAACCGGCAGCGCCGAAAAAGAAAAACCCCAAGCGCTTGATCATCGCCTCGGCGGCGGTGGTCCTTCTGGCCAGCGCGGCTGCGGCGAGCTATTTTTTGCTGGGTTCGAAGGACCAACCGGTGCCGGCGACCCAGGCATCGGGAAAGCAGGCGGACAAGGATAAGAAGGCGGAGGCCGCGAAGCCGTTCTTTGTCGAATTTGAGACCTTCACGGTCAATTTGCGCGACCCGGAGAAGTTCCTCCAGATCAAGTTGACGTTTCAGGTGAAGAACATTGCCGCGGCCGAAGCGCTCAAGGATATGACGCCGGTCGTCCGCAGCGCCGTGATCACGGTACTGGGTTCGCAGGACGCGGCGGATTTGATGGCCAAGGAGGGCAAGGAAAAGCTCAGCGGCGAAGTGGTCGCCGTGGCCAATAAAGCGCTCGCTGGCACTGGGATGGACGACGCGATCGAAGCGGTGCTCATTACCCACATGCTCATCCAGTAATGGCGCAGATGAACAGCAATCCCACGCGAATCGGCAAACATGGCTGACCAATTTCTTTCCCAGGACGAAGTCGATGCCCTCCTCGAGGGCGTCACGGGCGAGTCGCAGAAGCTCGAAAAGCAGGACGCACCCACCGATGGCATCCGCAACTACGACATTTCGAGCCAGGAACGCATTGTCCGCGGGCGCATGCCGACGTTGGAAATCATCAACGAACGGTTCGCGCGCAACCTGCGCACCGGCTTTTTCAACTTCATGCGCCGCAGCCCCGAGATCTCGGTTGGCCCGGTGCGCGTAATAAAGTACTCGATGTTCCTGCGCGACATCGTCGTGCCGACCAACATCAACGTCATTTCCCTCACCCCCTTGCGGGGACAGGGCCTGGTGATATTCGATCCCAAGCTCGTGTTCTGCGCGATCGACACCTTGTTCGGAGGCACCGGCAAACAACATTTCCGGATTGAAGGCCGCGACTTCTCGCCAACGGAGCAGCGCATCATCCAGCGCATGATGGACGTCACGCTGGCCGAATACACCAAGGCTTGGGGGGCGCTGTTCAAGTTCCATTTCCAGCATCAGCGATCGGAGATGCACACGCAGTTCGCCAATATCGCCTCACCATCGGAAATCGTGGTCGCGATCACCCTCAATGTGGAAATCGGCGACAGCGGCGGCGAGATACACCTCTGCTTCCCCTATTCGTCGCTCGAACCCATTCGAGACATCCTGTATTCGTCGCTGCAGGCCGATGGACAGGAACCCGACCGGCGCTGGGTGCGCGAGCTTACCCAGCAGGTGCAGGCCGCCGAGATTGAACTCGCCGCGGAACTGGCCCAAACCGATCTCACGGTCGGGCAACTGATCAAACTGCAAGTTGGCGACTTCATCGCGCTTCCGATCCGCGACATCATTCCGGTCAAGGTGGACGGGGTGCCGATCATGGAATGCCGCTTTGGGGCCGTCAACGGCCATACCGCGGTGCGTGCCGAGCGGATGCTGAAGTACTCGCACCTGAGCGAGAACTTTTCCATCGAGGAGAAAGCATGAGCCAGCCGGGCGGTAAAACACCCGCAGGCGCTGAAGACGACTGGGCGGCTGCATTGAAGGAGCAGGGATCCCCCGGTGCCGGGGCAACCATCGAATCAGGATCGGCGGTGGAAGCCATTGCCCAACCGGCCAACATCTTTCCGCGGCTGACGCCCGGCGCTTCCACGGATGGGCCGCAGGACCTTGACCTCATCCTCGATATTCCGGTTCACCTGACGGTCGAACTCGGGCGCACCAAGATTCCAATCAAGCATATCTTGCAACTGGCCCAGGGCTCGGTCATCGAGCTCGACGCGCTCGCGGGCGAACCGATGGATGTCCTGATCAATGGCTGCCTGATCGCCCAAGGCGAGGTGGTCGTGGTCAATGAAAAGTTTGGCATCCGCCTGACCGATATCGTCACGCCGAGCGAGCGCGTGCGTCGCCTGCACAAGTAGGCGCGTGAGAATGCAGTGCGCGCCCATACATGAGCGGGTCACGACCAATGCAGGCGCAAGGTTCGTGAGGCGATCGCAGGCGGCGGTGCGGGCCGCAACACCGCTCGTGTCCCTGTTCGCGGCCGTGGCGGCGCGCGCGCAGACCGCGGTATCGACGGCGGCGCATCCGGTCGACGGGCCCTCCTATGTGCCGATGGCATTGGCGCTCCTTTTCGTACTGGGTTTTATCGGCGCCGCGCTGTGGGTATTGCGACGCACCGGAATCGCGCCGCGCGGTGGCAACGGCCACCTGCGCATGGTGACTCAGCTGGCGCTCGGGCCGCGGGAGCGCGTCGTCATCGTCGAGGTCGGTGAACGCTGGTGGCTGCTTGGCGTCGGCGCCGGCGGAATCACGCGCCTGGGTTCGGTACCCAAGGGGCAGACGGCCCTCCCCGAGGCGCCGGTTGCGACCTTCGGTGCGCTGCTGGAGAGGCTGCGCGGCGGAGCGCGATGATGCGGGCCACGCGTACCCTGGTCGGATTGGGCCTGACCGCATCGGCTTTCGTGCTGCTGCTGTCGCCGGCGTTGGCCCAATCTAGTCCCATCGCCATCACGGCCGCACCGGGCACGGGCGGAACGACCCAGTACTCCGTGCCGGTCCAGACCCTGCTGTTTCTCACGGCACTGGGCTTCCTGCCTGCGCTGCTATTGCTGACCACGTCGTTTACGCGCATCGTTATCGTCCTGTCATTGCTGCGCATGGCGCTGGGCACGCAGACCGCGCCGCCCAACCAGGTCATCATTGGCCTTTCGTTATTCCTGACGTTCTTCGTCATGGGCCCGACCTTCGATCGGATGTACGAACAGGCCTACGTGCCCTTTAGTCAACAGAAGATCTCCTTCGAACAGGCAGCCGAGGTCGCCACGGTGCCGATGAAGGAATTCATGCTCAAGCACACCCGGTCGAACGACCTGGCGCTTTTTGCTCGGATGGCGCGAATCGAAAAAACCGCGGCCGCCGCGGACAAGCCGACCGATCTGCCGATCCGGGTCATCATCCCGGCGTTTGCCACCAGCGAACTCAAGACCGCGTTTCAGATCGGCTTCATGGTCTTCATCCCCTTCCTCGTCATCGACATGGTGGTGGCAAGCGTACTGATGTCGATGGGGATGATGATGCTTTCGCCGGTTCTGGTATCGCTGCCGTTCAAACTGATGCTGTTCGTCCTGGCCGACGGCTGGAACCTGCTGATCGGCTCTCTCGTGGCCAGCTTCTCGCCCTGAGCCCGGTACGACCGTCCGAGAGTCGACCCGGGAATTGCACAAAGCTCATCATGGACCCACAAACCGTCATAACTCTTGCGCAACAGGCCCTGTACACGGCAGTGATGCTCTCGGCGCCCATGCTGCTCGCCTCGCTGGTCGTCGGCCTCGTCGTTTCGATCCTGCAGGCCGCAACCCAGATCAACGAAATGACGCTTACCTTCATTCCAAAGTTGCTCGCCATGATCGCGACCTTGGTCATCGCGGGCCCCTGGATGATCAAGTTCTTCGTCGATTTCCTGCGCCGCCTGTACGAATCCATTCCGTCGACGATCGGCTGAGCGGCGGGTCGTCCGTCATGGTCGTTACCAGTGCCCAAATTGCCGCCTGGACGGGCTATGTCTTCTGGCCCCTGGTACGGATACTCGCGCTGCTGAGCACCGCGCCGGCGCTTTCGCACCGTGCCTTCCCCGTACGCGCCAAGGTCGCGCTCGGAGTCGCAATTGCGCTGGTGCTGGCTCCGGTGGTGCATGCCCCGCCCCTGGGCAACGCCCTCGATGCCGTCTTCTTCGAAACGCTGGTTCGCAACATTTTGGTCGGTGCAACCTTGGGGTTTGCCATTCGCATCCTGTTTTCCGGCATCGAACTTTCCGGCCAAATGATCGGCCTGCAGATCGGCATGTCGTTCGGCGGCTTTTTCAACCCGGAAGCCACCGATACCGACAATCCGGTCGCCAATTTCATCTCCCTGCTGGTATTGCTCATATTCCTCGCGATCGATGGTCACCTGATGGTGCTGTACGGACTGCGCCAGAGCTTTGAGATCTTTCCGATCGCCGAGCAAGCTCCGCNNCCGGTTACCCTGTTCACCGGATTGACGCTGTTGTTTCTGCTGGTGCCGCATCTGGAAGCACCCATACGTGCAACCCTGGAACGAACCTTGTCGATCTGGCCCGGAGGTTAGGATCGCCCGCCGCCAAGGCTAGAATCGCCACCTTGCCCCCATAGGCCCCTGATCCCGCAGGGCGTCCTGCACAGCGAGCATGCAGCTATGACCGACTCCCGCACCGGCGCCCGGATCCTGGTAGAGCAACTCCTGCTGCAGGGGGTCAATCACCTGTTCTGCGTCCCCGGCGAAAGCTATCTGGGCGTACTCGATGCCCTGATCGACAACCCGGGCCTGCGCCTGATCGTCAACCGTCATGAATCCGGGTCGACATTCATGGCCGGAGCGTACGCGCGCCTGACGGGCCAGCCCGGGGTCGCCTTCGTTACCCGGGGCCCCGGCGCCTGCAACGCCGCGATCGGTATTCACAGCGCATTGCAGGACTCCCTGCCGCTGGTACTGTTTGTCGGCCAGTCTCCAACCGCGTTTCTGGAGCGGGAGGCCTTCCAGGAGATCGACTGCCGCAGGCTATTCGGAGCGCTCACCAAGTGGGTTGCCCAAATCGATCGTGCCGACCGCATCCCCGAATTCGTCGCGCGCGCATTCCAGACCGCAGCCAGCGGGCGCCCGGGACCGGTGGTTCTTTGCCTGCCCGAAGACGTGCTCGAGCAGGCCGTCACCGTGGCGGACGCGCGCTGCCACCAGGCCGTTCAGGCAGCCCCCAGCGACACGCAGATCGCATCCCTACGGCGCATGCTCGGCAAGGCGCAACGGCCGATCGTGATCGTGGGTGGATCGGGATGGAGCGCGGCCGCGAGCGAGAACCTGCGCGGATTTGCCGAAGCGAATCTGCTGCCAGTGGCCTGCGCATTTCGTTTCCAGGACGCATTCGATAACCGGCATCCGAATTATGTCGGCGACATCGGCCTGGGGATCAACCCGCAACTGGCCGAGCGCATCCGTTCGGCCGACCTGGTATTGGCGCTTGGTGCGCGCCTGGGAGAAGCCACTACCGGCAGCTATACCTTGCTTCGGGCGCCGGTGCCCCAGCAGACGTTGATACACGCCCACGCCGGCCTGGAAGAGCTGGGGCGTGTTTTCCAGGCGGACCTCATGATCAACACGGGGATGCCGCAGCTTGCGGCGCGACTAGCGATGATGACGCCCATCGAAGAGCCGGCTTGGGCCAACACGCTGGGGCAAGCACGCGCCGAATACGCGGCGTGGCAGCAACGTCCCGCGGTGCTGGTGCACCAAGCGCCCAAGCTCGATGTTTGGCAATTGCTGCTCGACTTGCGCGCCGCGCTGCCAAAGGACGCCATCATCAGCAACGGCGCGGGAAACTTCGCGGCGTGGCTGCATCGCTTCTTCCCGTATGTTGCGCCGGCGACCCAGCTGGCCCCTACCAGCGGCAGCATGGGCTACGCCGTTCCCGCAGCGATCGCCGCCAAGATCAGCGCTCCTGACAAGACCGTGGCCTGCATCAGCGGCGACGGTGACTTCCTGATGACGGGACAGGAGTTGGCCACGGCCTGCCAGTACAACGCCGGCGTTTTGTTTATTGTTTTCAACAATGGCATGTTCGGGACCATCCGCATGCACCAGGAGCAGCACTACCCGGGTCGGGTCATCGGTACGACCCTGACGAACCCCGACTTTGCGCAGCTTGCGCGCGCGTACGGCGGGGCTGGATACCGGGTAACACAGACCGCGGAATTTCCCGTGGCCCTAAGCGAGGCCTTGGCCAGCATTCGCAATCGCCGCCTGCCAGCACTGATCGAACTCGTCTGTGATCCGCAGCTGCTGTCACCTACCGCACGAATCGACGATCTTCGATCATTGGCTGGGGGCGCTCCGGGTCGCTGAGCCTCTCGTAGCCGCGCATGCGGGCCCCGGCAAGGGGTCAACTGTCATTGCGGGGCGGCACCGGTGTTTACGGCTGGGCGAGATCGCCGATGCGAACGAACCGGCCCGGCATCTCGGTGATCCTCGCCTCGCCCGGCGGCGCGCGGGGAAGTTCGTGCGCCTCGAGCAAGGCCGCAGCCGCCTCGTCGGGCAATCCGATGCCGACCGCCGTCAGCGCCTGGCCTGCCTCGGGAGGCGCCCGTCCGGCGGCAATGTCGGCGAGCAGCGCCTCGAGTTCGACGCCCTGGGCGCAGGAGCGATTTCCGACCAGGCAGGGAAGACGCAGGCAGCGTGCGTCGACAAGGCCGCGACGAGCACATTCCACGAGCAGCAGCTCGCACATGGCGGCGCAGACACCATCGGTCGATTGCGGTAACGAGGCCCTGTCAATGCTTGCCTGCACCGTGCTGGCAAAGACCAGTTTCGGTGGGGCGGTCTGGAATCGGCACGCGTCGAGGAGCGTGCGCGTGGTATCAAGGCTGTACAGCAGCGCGGTGTCCAAGTCCTCTATCTGCGTGCCGGCGCGCAAACCGGCACCCAGTGCCGAAAGATGAAATATGCTGTCGGTGATCATGCCCATCACGCGTGCGAGAAAACGCGGCTGCTCGTAGTCGCCGCGAACGTACTCGATCCGGCCGTCGAGAAACAGTTCAGCCGGTTGGGTGCGATCGACCGCGATGATTCGCCGCACCGGCATAGGGTCGGCGTCGCCGCGCGCCAACGCGCCGCGCGCGACGATTGCCCGCAACATCGACTGTCCAAGGGGAGTTCCGGCACCGGTGACCACAACTTGCATGATCAGCGGCCCGCGCGATCGGCCGGACGCAAGCCGGTCACGGCAAACGACGGCGCGGCCGCCAGTCCCAGAACAACGGCGACGATGCCGTACAGCGCGCTGGCCGCAAGGCCGAGGTCGGCCGGCAATCCCACCAGCGGGAATGCAGCCAATGCCACGAGTTCGCGTGCGCCGAAACCGCCGTAGCTCACCGGCAGTGCGCCGGCCACGAACACCGGGGCCGCAACCGCCTGGACCTGCCAATATCCCGCCTTCCCGCCGGCCGCGAGCACGCATAACCAGAGCGTCAACGCGCACAGCACCTGCACCAGCAGCGAAATCCATAGCGACCTACCCAGGGGCGCGCGCTGTGCCACTGCCAAGTCGTGCAATTCGCACACACGGTTCCACCAGCGCGCCCCAAAACCGACGGCCGGTCGGACGGTATCCTCGGCAAGCCCGGAACGCACACCCGTTCGCGCGCGCAGGGGTAGCCAGGGGATCGCGCACAGCAGTGCGAGGCCGCCGAGATACGCCCAGAACAGCTCCTCCGCGTCCAGGGAAGCGGCAGCCCCCGGCAACACGATCATCAAGGACTCAGTGTGCAAGCCTGCACGCAGATCCAGGGCAACTGCCAGAGCAAGTCCGGTCAGTAGCGACAGCACGCACAGTACCCATAGGCCGCTGAGGCGATCGAGCAGCACGGTCAGCGCCGAGACCCCGAGCGGATTTCCCAGACCCTGCAAGCGAACGCTGCGCAAGGCGTCCCCGCCCAATGTCGCCCCGGGCAACAGCACGTTGACCGTCATTCCCTGCGCGTACGCGAGGGCAAGCGAACGCGTGCGCACACGCAATCCGAATATGCGCGCGATCGCCTCCCAGCGCAGCACCGACACCCACTGCGAAACGGCCGCAATCACCAGGGCAACGCAAAACCAGGCCGGGTCGACATGGTGCAATTGCTGGCGCAGACGGTCCGGGCCGACAAACCAGACCGCGGCAGCCATCAAGGCGATGGCGGCAACGATGCGCGCGGCCGCGCTCAGGGCTTTGGACCTCAGATTGCCCTCCTCTCGTCAGCTCCGGCGCCGCCCCGCCGGATCGCGACGCAGTACGTATTGGCGCCGCCCCTGGGGCTCATGGTAGATGCGCGTAAGCAGTTCGGCGAGCACGCCCGTGGCCAGAAACTGCACACCGATCAGGGTGAGCAGGGTCCCCAGAAGCAGCAAGGGGCGCCCGCCGATGTCATGCCCGAATGCCAGCTTTTCCAGCGTGAGGTACAGCAGTGCCGCCCCACCGACACCGATGAACGCGAAGCCAACGCCGCCAAATGCATGCAGCGGACGATGCAGGAAGCGCATCGAGAACTTGATCCAAAGCAGGTCGAGCAAAACACGAAAGACGCGGTCGATTCCATACTTGGACTCGCCGCGCGCACGCGCATGGTGCAGGACCGGCACTTCGACCATGCGCGCACCCGCCTCGACCGCAAGCGCGGCAATGAAACGGTGCGTCTCGCCATACA
>OMSW01000265.1:0-10228 GCA_900290295.1 Burkholderiales bacterium | reverse complement strand
GGGTTGCGATCCATGAGATCGAGCAGGCGCGGGATCTCAATCGGGTCGTTCTGCAGGTCGCCATCCAGCGTTACCACGAGATTGCCCTGCGCATGGTCAAACCCGGCCTGCAACGCAGTCGACTGGCCGTAGTTGCGGATCAGCACCAGCGGACGCAGCCACGCGCGCTCTGCGGCCAGCGAGCCAAGGATATCGCGGGAGCCATCGTTCGAACCGTCATCGATCAGCAGCAACTCGAACGAGCGCCCCGCCGGGACGAGCGCCGCCCCTACCCGATCGACCAGTTCGCGCAGGTTTTCCGCCTCGTTGAAGACGGGTATCACCACGGAAACATCGACCGCACGCACCTCGCCGGCGGCCCATTGCCACGGGGATGGCAGCGCGGGGGCGCCGGCCTGCCCACGGTCCACCGCAGTCTGTGCATTCGTCATGAAAATCCTGAAATCGGCCCAGATAATGAATAGGGAAACCGGGGAACAGCCGGCGCGCAATGATAGGCGCTATCGGCCAAGGTCCGCCAAGGGACGCGAGGGGCGCGGACCGGCGTACGTCCCGGGGCCACCCCGGCTGGTACGCGGGCGGACCTGCCGGACCAGCGGGGCGGGGAAGCCGCGATAGAATTGCCGCCATCCGGACCAGCGCCCGGCGCTCGCCGCCCACGAGATTGGACACCGGGCCCAGGTCGATTTGAAGAATCCCACCCATGAAGCTCACTGTCATCGGAAGCGGCTATGTCGGCCTGGTCACCGGCGCTTGCCTTGCCGATGTCGGGAATCACGTTCTTTGCGTCGATATCGACAAGGACAAGATTGCCCGCCTGAATGCCGGAGAAGTGCCGATCCACGAGCCGGGCCTGGACGAGGTCGTGGCACGCAACCGGCAGGCGGGGCGGCTGGAATTCACGTCGGACTACGATCGGGCGGTTGCTCACTGTGACATCTTCTTCATCGCCGTCGGAACGCCAACCGACGAGGACGGCTCGGCGGATGTGCGGCACGTGGAAAGCGCCGCGCGCGAGCTCGGCCGGCGCCTCAAACGCAAGGCCCTGGTCATTGTCAAATCCACGGTGCCGGTCGGAACCCATGCCCTCGTCGACAGCGCGCTGCGCGAGGAGCTGGCGGTGCGCAAGCAGGCCATCGACGTTGCGGTGGCATCCAATCCGGAATTTCTCAAGGAAGGCGCGGCGGTTGCCGACTTCATGTACCCCGACCGGATCGTGATCGGCACCGACGATGCCGCGGCGATCGCAACGCTGACCGAGCTGTACGCACCGTTCAATCGCAATCGCGACCGCCTGATCGTGCTCGATTCGCGCTCGTCGGAACTGGCCAAGTACGCTGCCAACGCCATGCTGGCGACGCGCATTTCCTTCATGAACGAAATGGCGCGGTTGGCCGAAAAACTCGGCGCCGATATCGAGCGCGTGCGCCACGCCATCGGTGCCGATCCACGCATCGGGCCAAGCTTCCTCTATGCGGGAGCCGGCTACGGCGGGTCCTGTTTCCCGAAGGACGTTCGCGCACTGCTGGCCATGGCGCGCGAGAACGTGCTGCCAGCACACGTGCTGTCGGCCGTGCACGAGGTCAATGAAGAGCAAAAACACGTCCTGACGGCCAAGCTGCGCCATGCGCTCGGAGGCGATCTGCGCGAGCGCGTGATTGCCGTCTGGGGCTTAGCCTTCAAGCCCAATACCGATGACGTGCGCGAAGCGGCGGCCCTGGTGCTGATACGCGATGCCGTCGCCGCCGGAGCTACGGTGCGCGCATATGACCCGCAGGCGCGTGAAACCGCGCGCGCGGCGCTTGCCGACGAACAGCGCAGGATCACTTTCTGCGACAGCGCCGAAGCGGCCTGTTCGGGCGCGGACGCGCTGGTCGTAGTGACCGAATGGCTGGAATTCCGCAGCCCCGACTTTGCCGCACTGACGATGCAGCTGCACGCACGGGTGCTGATCGACGGGCGCAATCTTTACGATCCGCGCATCGTGCGCGCCGCCGGCCTGCACTATGAAGGCATCGGGCGCGGCCTCTGAGCACGGTGTGATCGCGGACACGGGCACGACGTGATCCTCGTCACCGGCTGCGCGGGGTTCATCGGCCACGCGGTCGTGCGCGCCCTGCTCGAGCGCGGCGAACTCGTGGTCGGCCTGGACAATCTGAATTCCTACTACGACCCTGAGCTCAAACAGGCCCGCCTGGCAAACTGTGCGGCGCCGGGATTTTGCTTTGTCCACGCCGACCTGGTCGATCGACCCGCGCTGTCGGACCTGTTTCGGGCCCATCGACCCGCCCGCATCGTGCACCTCGCGGCACAAGCCGGCGTGCGCTATTCGCTGGAAAATCCGCTGGCCTACGTCGATAGCAACGTGGCCGGGTTCGTAAACCTGCTGGAGTGCGCACGCGCTGGCGGCAATGTCGCGCACTTCGTATATGCCTCATCGTCGAGCGTCTACGGTGCCAACGCCAAGCAACCCTTCTCCGTCGATGACGCGGTCGAACAGCCGATCAGCATGTATGCCGCGACCAAGCGCGCGGATGAACTGATCGCCTATGTCTACGCCGTCCAGTTCGGCCTGCGCCTGACCGGTCTGCGTTATTTCACGGTCTATGGCCCCTGGGGGCGTCCGGACATGGCGGCGCTGAAGTTCGCGCGGGCAATTTTCGAAGACAGACCCATCGAGATTTACGGACAAGGCGAGATGCGCCGCGATTTCACGTATATCGACGACATCGTGCGCGGAACCCTGAGCGCGCTGGACGACACGACGCACTTCGGGGCCGTACCGCACCGCCTCTACAACCTGGGCAACAACCACCCGGAGGAGCTGCTGCACTTTCTCGAGATCCTCGAGAAAGCGATCGGCAAGCCCGCCCAGCGGATCCTGCGGCCGATGCAACCCGGCGACGTGCGTTCAACGGCCGCCGATATCGAGGCCACCGTGCGCGACCTAGGGTGGCGACCGACAACCAGCATCGACGTCGGCGTCCCGCGACTGGTCGACTGGGTGCGGCGCCATTACCGGTACTAGCAACGCGACGGGCCGGCGCCGCAAGCGTCGTCGACGCAATCGTGCAATCCGGGGACAGCCGGTGCAACAGCGATGCTCAATCGGCCAATGACCAGTCGCAAGCGCCGCTCGCAAGGGGTACGAACTCCCAACCCTGGGCCGTGATCTTTGGCAGGGGCGCGGGCGCCTGCCGGACCAGCGTCACCACGCCGGCATTGCGCGGCAAACCATAGAAATCCGCGCCGTAGAAGCTGGCAAAGGCCTCCAACCGGTCCAGCGCCCCGGCCTGGTCGAACGCCTGTGCATACATCGGCAGCGCCAGAGGCGCCGTAAAACATCCGGCACAAGCACAGGCGGATTCCTTCTCGCCCCTTGGATGCGGTGCACTGTCGGTTCCCAGGAAAAACCGCGGGCTACCGCTGGTTGCGGCACCCAGCAGTGCCCGGCGATGGGACTCGCGCTTGAGCACCGGCAAACAGTAGAAGTGCGGTCGCATACCCGCCGAACCGTCCGTGCCCAGAAACATCGCATTGCGGTTGTAGAGCAGGTGATGCGCGGTGATCGTTGCGGCGATTCGCCCGGGCGCCTCGCGCACATACTGGACCGCGTCACTGGTCGTAACGTGCTCCAGGACGACGCGCAACGCGGGAAAATCGCGCCGTAGCGGAATCAGAACCTCATCGAGAAAAAACCGCTCGCGATCGAACACGTCGACATCCGGGCGCGCCACTTCACCGTGCACGAGCAGCGGCACGTCAAGGCGCTGCATCCGATCGAGGACCGCGGCGCAGTCCGCGATCGACTGCACGCCGGCGTCCGAATGGGTAGTTGCCCGTGCGGGATAGAGCTTGACCCCGTGAATCAGGCCGCTCTCCCGGGCACGGTCGATTTCCTCGGGCGAACTCGCGCTCGTCAAGTACAAGGTCATCAGTGGTTCGAAGGCCATCTGCGCCGGAATCGCCTCCAGTATCCGGGCCCGATAGGCAAGTGCCTGCTGCACCGTCGTCACCGGCGAACGAAGATTGGGCATCACGATCGCACGCGCGAAGCTGCGCGCGCTAAACGGCAATACCGCCGCCATGGTTGCACCATCGCGCAGGTGCAGGTGCCAATCGTCCGGCTGCGTGATGGTCAGGGTTTGCAAGGCAGTCTCGGTGGACATGATGTCGCGGGATTCCAGAGGGAAGTCTATCGTGCGCGGGCCCCATTGACCGGACGCCGCCGCGTGCGCCGACCTGGGCACGAGGATCAGGCCGCAGCGAGACCTGCCTGACGTTCGCCCTCCCGCTGCTGCAGCGCCCACATGCGCGCATAGGCGCCGCCACGTGCCATCAAGGCCGCATGGCTGCCGCTCTCCACGATGCGGCCGTGGTCCATCACCAGGATCTGGTCTGCCCCCACCACCGTGGAAAGTCTATGCGCTATCACCAGCGTGGTGCGCTGCGCGCTTGCCGCATTGAGTTCGTCCTGGATGGCGATCTCCGTGCGCGTATCGAGCGCCGAAGTCGCCTCATCAAAGATCATCAGCGCAGGATCCTTCAACAAAGTCCGGGCGATGGCCACACGCTGCTTTTCCCCGCCCGACAATTTCAGCCCACGCTCGCCGACCACGGTCCGATAGCCGTCCGGCAGGGACAGTATGAAGTCGTGAATGTGCGCGGCGCGCGCCACCGCGACGACCTGCTCATGCGTGGCCTGCGGGCGACCGTAGGCAATGTTGTATTCAATGGATTCGTTAAACAGTACCGTGTCCTGCGGCACGATGCCGATTGCGGAGCGCAGCGAGTGTTGCGTCAGCTCGCGCACGTCCTGGCCATTGAGCAGTACGGCGCCGCCCTGGACGTCGTAAAAGCGAAACAGCAATCGTGCCAGGGTTGACTTTCCTGCGCCGGTCGCGCCCACTACGGCGCAGGTCGTACGAGGCGCAATCGTAAAATCGATTCCATGCAGGATTTTGCGCCGCAGGTCGTAGCCGAACTCGACATGCGCAAAGCGCACCTCGAGCGAGCGGCCGGCAGAGGATGCAAACACCAGCGGATGCGCATCGGGGCGGTCGGCAATCTCGCGCTCCTGATACAACAGGCGGAACATCCGGTCCATGTCCGTCAACGCCTGGCGGATTTCCCGGTAGATGACGCCCAGAAAGTTCAGGGGAACGTACAGCTGCATCATGAAGGCGTTGACCAGTACCAGGTCACCGATCGACATCGCGCCGCTGCGCACGCCCAGGGCGGCACGCCAGAGCATGCCCGTCAAGCCGATCGCGATGATTGCCTGCTGTCCGCCGTTGAGCACGTTTAGCGAACGCTGCACCCGCAAGGACGCACGCTCCTGTTGCGCCAGCGTTGCGTCGTAGCGCTGCGCCTCGAATTCCTCGTTGTTGAAGTACTTTACGGTCTCGTAATTAAGCAGGGAGTCGACCGCGTTGGACGAGGCCTTGGCATCGAGCTCATTGACCTGGCGGCGATAGCGGGTGCGCCAGTTGGTGACCACCAGCGTAAAGGCGATATACACACCCAGGCTGGCGGCTACGATGATCGCGAACCAGATCTCGTAATGCATCAGCAGGTAGGCGAACACCAGGCCGATCTCGACCACGGTCGGCAGGATCGAGTACAAGGTATAGCTCACCAGCGAGGCGATGCCGCGGATGCCATGATCGATCTCCCGTGTCACCGCACCGGTACGCCGTTCCAGGTGAAAACGCAGCGAAAGCTGATGCAAATGGCGGAAGGTCTTCAGCGCTAGTGTGCGCACTGCCGACTGGGTGACCCTGGCAAAAAGGAATTCGCGCAGCTCGGTGAACACGGAGGTGGCAAGCCGCAGCGCGCCGTACGCAAGGACCAGGGCTATCGGCACGAAGGCAAGTCCCGCCGCCGGGGCCGGCGCCAGCGCGTCGACAATGTGCTTGAGCAGGATCGGAACGCCGACGACCGCCACTTTCCCGAGTATCAGGCAGACAACCGCGAACACCACACGCGTGCGGTACGCCCATAGGTAGGGCAACAGCGAACGCAGGGTCTGCAGGTCCCTGCGCGGCTCGCCCGGCTCGGCCATCGGCGCACGATCGCGTCCCGCTACTGCCCTTACACCACGCATGAGGCTCCCACCCTTGCCGGAGTACCGGCGATTGCCGCCGCCTGTTCGATTTGCGCAGGCTACCCTCTTGACAGATGGGGAGCGCGGCCCCAAATTGCAACTCTCGTCGCCCACACGCGGCGCGGTGCCGGGCGCTTGCTGCAGGCAATTATCGCGCTTTGGCGGCGCGGTCCACGCAACACGAGATCAGAGTCCCGAATCGAGCCCAGTGATGTTGACATGCCTACCCAAGGAGGACCCGGTTCTGCGTGTGGTCCCGATGCCCGCGGATGCCAATGCGCATGGCGATGTCTTTGGCGGATGGATCATGTCGCAGGTGGATCTGGCCGGAGGCATCCGCGCGGCGCGGCGCGCAAACGGGCGCGTGGCTACGGTCGCGGTGAACAGTTTCGTCTTCAAGGAGCCGGTCTTCGTAGGTGACGTGCTTTCCTTGTATGCGCGCATCATTCGCAGCGGCCGGACCTCGGTCACGGTCGACGTTGCGGTCTACGCCGAGCGCAGCCGCATGAGCGCGGATGTCGTCAAGGTAACGGAGGCGACCCTGGTGTACGTTGCCACGGATGCCGAACGGCGCCCGCGGCTCTTGCCCGATCCGGAGCCGGCCAAGGGCAGCGGCTGAGGTCCGTTTCCCACCGGCCCGCTGGTGATGGCGTCCGCGAGCGATCCGCAATCCCCGACAGTGCCGGACGATGCGCCGGTGGGCGCCATCGCGTGCACGGAATGGCGCCACCGCGACGGAACCTTCGCCCAGGTGCGTGCCGCGCTGGCGGTGGAAGTGCCGATCGCCTTGCAATACAACGGCATAGCGCACGCAGTTATGCTTGCCACGCCGCTGGACCTGGAGGATTTTGCGCTCGGATTCTCGCTGAGCGAAGGCATCCTCGCCAGTGCCGCGGATCTTTTTCATGTCGAGGTACAGGCCAGCACGCTTGGAATCACCCTGGCACTCGATGTGGCTACGGGCGCATTCACCGCCCTCAAACAGCGGCGGCGATCGCTGGCGGGCCGCACCGGTTGCGGAATCTGTGGCACCGAGAGCCTGGACCAGGTACTGCGCCCGCCGCCCCACCTCCCGCTTGGCGACTGGCGTCTTTCGACGGCGGCGCTGGCAAAGGCCACCACGGACTTGCACGAGGCGCAGCCCTTGCTGCAGCAGACCGGCGCGACCCACGGCGCCGCCTGGTGCGCGCTCGACGGCTCGATTGTGCACGTGCGCGAGGATGTTGGCCGCCACAACGCCCTGGACAAGCTTATCGGCGCCCTGGTTCGAGCGCGCATTCCGACCGATCGCGGATTTGCACTGATAACCAGCCGGGCCAGCGTCGAAATGGCGCAAAAGGCCGCGACCGCCGGCATCACGATCCTGGCAGCGGTCTCCGGTCCCACGACGCTGGCCCTGGAGGTCGCCGATCGCTGCGGAATCACCCTGATCGGGTTCGCACGGGGCGCGAACTTCTCCGTCTATACCCACCGCGCGAGACTGGCCGAAAGCGCGCCATGACGCCGTGCGGCCGCTTACGCCGCAATCGTGTTGCGCAGTTCGCCGATGCCGGCGATGGAGATACAGACGGTGGCGCCGTCTTTCATCGAGCCGGCCCCGATCGAGGTGCCGCAGGCGATCACGTCGCCGGGGTACAGCGTCATATCGCCGGAGATCCGGCTTACCAGTTCCTCGGGAGGGATGATCATGTCCGAGAGCGGATAGTTTTGCCGCTCCACCCCGTCGAGCGTGGTTACCACGCGAGCCGATGTCCCGTCCAGGACGGTTGCGATGGCCGGCCCGAGGCAACTGAAGGTGTCGAAACCCTTTGATCGGCACCACTGCGGGAAATCGGGGCTCTCGTTGATGAGCTCGACCGCCGTGACATCGTTCACGCAGGTGTAGCCGAAGATGTATTGCTTGGCATCGGCCACGGCAACATTGGAGCACTTCCTGCCAATGACGACGCCCAACTCGCCCTCGAAGACGATCTTTCCGGCGTAGCGCGGCGGACGCCGTATCGTCTCACCGGTCCCGATCACGGAGGTGCCGGGCTTGAGCGCAAAGAGCGGGTACGTGGGCGCGGGCTTGCCGAGCTTTTCCGCAAGTGCCCGAAAATTGTTCCAGAGCGCGATAAGCTTGGTCGGAGTGCACGGACTGCCGAGCCGGACCTGGCTCGCCGAATGCGTTCGCCCCGTCGCGACGGGTTCCGCGAAAAGCTCCCCCCGGTACTCCGCGATGCGCCCCGCCTCCAGCGTTCCGAATCCCGGTTCCCCGCCCATCGACGTAAAGCGTACCCAGGTACTCATCGCAAATCCCCCCTTGCTCTTTGGCAGTGCCTAGCCACAGTCGAAATCCACTCGCCGGAAGTGCTAGCCGATCAGACCGGCGCCGCGCGCCCACTGGTACTTGGCGCCCAGCACCACCACCGGCATCTCGGTGGAATACGGATACGACGGAACTCCATGGTCGAACAGGTACTCCGAGGCCGCCTCGACCTCGACGTCGCCGGCCAGGGACGCGACGATGGGTTTGTCGATTCCCTTGCCTTTCATTTCCTCCCGTACCTCGGCGACAAGCCTGGCAAAGACCATCGGCGGCGTGACGATGGTGTGCCAGTAGCCGAGGATGATCGCGTGGATGCGCGGATCCTCCAGCCCCAGCCGGATCGCGTTCTTGTACGTCGCGGGGGGCTCCCCGCCGGTGATATCGACCGGGTTGCCGGCGGCGCCGAAGGGTGGGATGAACTTGCGGAAGGCAGCGTCCAGATCGGGCGGCATGGTCATCAGCGACAGGCCGTTGTCGACGCATGCATCCGAAAGCAACACCCCGGAGCCGCCGGCGCCGGTGATGATCACGACATTCTCCCCCTTAGGGGTCGGCAGCACCGGAATGCCACGGGCAAATTCGAGCAGATCGCGCAGCGAGCGCGCGCGAATCACGCCCGATTGCTGAAAGATGTCTTGGTAGATCCGGTCATTGCCCGCGAGTGCGCCGGTGTGCGAACTCGCGGCGCGCGCGCCCATGCTGGTGCGGCCCGCCTTGAGCACGACGATGGGCTTTTTCCTCGAGACGCGTTTGGCCACCTCGGCAAAGGAGCGGCCGTCCTTGAGGTCCTCGAAATGCTGCGCGATGATCTGGGTATTTTCGTCCTGTTCGAAGAACGTGAGCAGGTCGTCCTCGTCGATATCGCACTTGTTACCCAGGCCCACGATCGCCGAGACGCCCATCTTGGCGGAGCGGCTGAAACCGATGATCGCCATGCCGATTCCACCCGACTGCGAGGACAGCGCGGCCTTGCCCCGTACCTTGTAGGCCGTGCAGAACGTGGCGCAGAGATTCATCGGCGTGTAGTAGAAACCGTAGATGTTGGGGCCCATGAGGCGAACCCCGTATTTGCGGCCGATCTCGACGATCTCCTCCTGCCCAGCGACGTTTCCCGTCTCGGCAAACCCGGAAGGAATGAGAACCGCACCGGCGATTTCCTTCTGACCGACCTCAACCAGCGCCTGGGCAACAAATTTCGCAGGTATCGCGAATACTGCGACGTCGATGGCGCCCGCAACATCCTTCACGCTGGCATAGGCCTTGCGGCCCATGATCTCCGATTCCTTGGGGTGTATAGGATAGATCGTGCCCTCGTATCCGCCGTTGATCAGGTTCTTCATCACGGAATTGCCGATCTTGCCGTCTTCGTTCGATGCGCCGATGACCGCCACGGCGCTGGGCTTCATGATGCGGTTCATCTGGCCAATGATCAGCTCCTGGGCCGGCCGGTAGCGCGCCACGACCGGCGCGAAATCGACCACGATCCGCACGTCGGCAGCGATCGCCCCGGCCTTGGACGCAAAGACCGGGTTAAGGTCCAACTCGGCGATCTCCGGGAAGTCGGAGATGAGCTGCGAGACCTTGCAGATCAGGCTTGCGAGCGCGTCGCGGTTTACCGGGTCGGCGCCACGAACCCCTTTGAGGACCTCGGCGGCGGCAATCCCATCGAGCATCGACAAGGCATCCTGCGTCGATGCGGGCGCCAGGCGGAACGTGATGTCCTTGAGCACTTCCACCAGGACCCCGCCCAGGCCGAACGCCACCAACTTGCCGAACGAGGGATCGGTGACGGCGCCGACGATGACCTCCTGTCC
>OMSW01000267.1 GCA_900290295.1 Burkholderiales bacterium | reverse complement strand
GCCTGTGCGTCTATAGCCGAGCGGAGTGATCGCTCGTCTAATCCTTTCGGGTAGCCGGCCCATGCCCGGAAGGGCTAAGCACGCCTACCGCGCAGAGGAATGGCTACCAGCATGCGGCCGCCCTAGCATGGAGCAAGGTTTCGACGCAATTCCAATAGCCAGCAAGCTGCGACCGCCAGTCCAAGAACACGGCGGCGATTCGATCCAAGGAGAATGCGCATGGCCAAGCCGATGCATCCCACCCCTATGCTCGATACGCTCGAGACCGGACCGTGGCCGAGCTTCGTCAGTGGATTGAAACGCCTAGCCCAGGACAAGGATTACGTGGTCGACGTGCTCGGTCAGCTAGAGACCTCGTACCGCACCCGCAAGGGGTACTGGAAGGGGGGCACGGTCGGCGTCTTCGGCTATGGCGGTGGGGTGATCCCGCGCTTCACGGAACTCAAGGACGATTCGGGCCAGCCGGTTTTCAAGGACGCGGCCGAGTTTCATACCCTGCGGGTAATGCCCCCGCCGGGCATGCATTACTCCACCGACATTCTGCGCAAATTGTGCGACGCATGGGAACAACACGGCTCAGGACTGATCGCGTTTCACGGCCAGTCCGGCGACATCATGTTCCAGGGCGCAACGAGCGAGAACGTGCAAAAGGCCTTTGACGCGATCAACGCCCTAGGGTTTGACCTCGGGGGTGCAGGGCCCGCCGTGCGCACCTCGATGTCCTGCGTCGGTGCGGCACGCTGCGAACAGTCCTGCTTCGATGAGGCGCGGGCACACCGCACCGTGATCAACAGCTTTCTGGACGACATCCACCGCCCCTCGCTGCCGTACAAGTTCAAGTTCAAGTTCTCCGGGTGCCCGAATGACTGCATGAACTCGATCCAGCGCGCCGACATGGCCGTGATCGGTACCTGGCGCGACAACATCCAAACCGACGAGACGCTCGCGCGCCGGTATTTCGCCAAGCACGGCATGACCGAGCTGGTCAACAACGTCGTGGTGCGCTGTCCCACCAAGGCAATCCAGGTCGTCGATGCCAAGCAGGTCAAGGCCGGGCCGACCATCTCCTCGGTCAAGGTCGACGACACACACGCGCTGCAAATCGACAATCGCGACTGCGTGCGCTGCATGCATTGCATCAACGTCATCACCGGGGGACTCGCGCCCGGCAAGGACAAGGGCGCGACGATCCTGGTCGGTGGCAAGCGTACCCTGAAGATCGGCGACTTGATGGGCACGGTGGTCGTGCCGTTCATGAAGCTCGAGACGGAACAGGACCGCGAAAAACTCGTAGAGCTGGCGCAAAAGATCATCGATTTCTTCGCCGAGAATGCGCTCGAGCACGAGCGCACGGGGGAAATGATCGAGCGCATCGGCCTGGTGAACTTCCTTGATGCCATGGGCATTGACGCCGATCCGAACATGGTGTCGTGCCCGCGCACGAACCCGTACGTGCGCACCGACGGCTGGGACGACGAAGTCGCGCGGATTGCCGCCAAGAAGGTCGCCTGAGGAGAGATTCAGATGTCGCAAGCCCAGGTCCAGGACAAGCCCCGCCGCGCCATCGAGAGCGGCGTTCCCGACAACCAGCAGTACCTGCACCCCCTGCTGAAGAAGAACTACGGCAACTGGAGATACCACGATCGGCCGCGCCCGGGCGTTCTGCACCATGTTGCCCATGGCGGCGATGAAGTCTGGTCGGTGCGCGCGGGAACGCAGCGGCAAATGGATGTCCACACGGTCCGCAAGCTGTGCGATATCGCCGACCAGTACGCCGACGGCTACGTGCGTTTCACAATCCGCTCGAATATCGAATTCATGCTGGCCAAACAAGAGCGGGTCGCGCCGCTCATCGAAACCCTCGAAAGGCAGGGTTTCCCGGTCGGCGGGACCGGCAATTCGGTGTCGATGATCGCGCACACGCAGGGCTGGCTCCACTGTGACATTCCGGGCACCGACGCCTCGGGTGTGGTCAAGGCCCTGATGGACGAGCTGTACCAGGAATTCAAGCGCGAGGAGATGCCCAACCGCGTGCATCTTTCGACCAGCTGCTGCGAGATCAATTGCGGCGGCCAGGCCGACATCGCGATCATCATCCAGCACACCAAGCCCCCGAAGATCAATCACGACCTCGTGGCCAACGTCTGCGAGCGGCCCGCTGTGGTTGCGCGCTGCCCGGTCGCGGCGATTCGTCCGGCGCTGGTCAATGGTAAACCTTCGCTCGAGGTCGACGAGAAGAAGTGCATCTGCTGCGGAGCGTGCTATCCACCCTGCCCACCGATGCAGATCAATGATCCCGTCTACTCGAAATTTGCGGTCTGGGTCGGCGGCAAGAACTCCAATGCCCGCGCCAAGCCGACCTTCATGAAGATGGTCGCATCGGGACTTCCGAACAATCCTCCGCGCTGGCCGGAAGTGTCGGAAATCGTCAAGAAGATCCTGTACACGTACAAGGAGGACGCGCGCGCCTGGGAACGCCTGTCCGACTGGGTCGACCGGATCGGCTGGCCGCGCTTTTTCGAGAAGACGGGCTTGCCGTTCACCAAGTACCTGATCGACGACTGGCGCGGAGCGCGCGCCAGCCTGAACGCGTCGACGCATATTCGATTCTGAATTCCACATTCCGGCGCGCTCGGAACCATTTACAACAAGGAGGCAACATGGGAACCATTTCGGTCGGCGACAAAGCGTTTGAGACCGACGAGGAAGGCTACCTCGTCAATCTCGGCGACTGGAGCGAGGACGTCGCGAACAACATTGCCAAGACCGAGAACATTGAAATGACCCAGAACCACTGGGAAGTCGTGAATTTTCTGCGCAAGTACTACGAGGAATACCAGATCGCCCCGGCGGTTCGCGTGCTCACCAAGGCGATCGGCAAGACGCTCGGTCCGGACAAGGGAAACAGTCAGTACCTGTACGAATTGTTCCCCTACGGCCCGGCCAAGCAAGCGTGCAAGATCGCGGGGCTTCCAAAACCGACCGGGTGCGTCTGAACGCCCCTGCGAGCATCGGAGTGACGGCGCGCCGGTCGTGCCGCTGCGCTCGGGCCCACCGAACATGAGCATTGCAAGCTACCTCTTCGCGGCCGTGTTCTATGCGGCGACGGCCGTTTTCGTGGCCGGACTTGGAGGCAAGATCGTGCAATACGCACGCACCAGCGCGCCGCTGAAGATCCCGACCACGCCGGCCCCGACGACACGCGCCGGAGTGGGTCTGCGGATGGCGCGCGAGGTCGTCCTGTTTGAAAGCCTGTTCAAGGCGAATCTGTGGATATGGCTGTTCGGTTGGCTGTTCCACGCTGCGCTGGTACTAGTGCTGCTGCGCCATCTGCGTTATTTTCTGGAACCGGTCTGGAGCTGGGTACTCTGGGTGCAGCCCTTCGGCATCCTTGCCGCCCTCGCCATGGTTGCCGGCCTCGCCGGTCTGTGGGCGCGGCGCTTCCTGGTCGAGCGGATCCGGTACATCTCGGCGCCCTCGGATCACCTGATGCTGGCGCTGCTGCTGCTGATCGCCGCATCCGGCTTGACGATGAAGTTCGTCGTGCATACCGACATCGTCGCCGTGAAGACCTTTTTTCTCGGGTTGTTGCATTTCGAGCTGCAGCCGCTGCCGGCCGATCCCGCGCTCTATGTCCACCTGGGGCTGGTATGCGCCTTGTTGTTCGTCTTTCCGTTCAGCAAGCTGTTGCACGCGCCGGGACTGTTTTTTTCTCCGACGCGCAATCAGGTCGACAACCCGCGCCAGGCCCGTCACCTGGCGCCGTGGGCTGCGCGCCTGGAAGCGGAGCGCTAGATGGCCACTGCCGCGACCGTGCAAGCGCCGCCATTGCGGCGCATCCCGATCATTCCGGTGCTGCAGGCCGAGGCCATGGCGGCATCCCGGCCGTATGTGGCAAATGCGACGGTCCAGGAGTCGATCGGATTTCCCGGCAAGCTGGTTGACGACTGGCACGGCGTCGCGCTGGCCAAGATGGCAGAGCTACTGGGAAAGTACCGATCGCTGCCGGTTTTCCTGGATGCCTGCGTTCATTGCGGCGCCTGCACCGACAAGTGCCATTACTTTCTCGGCACCAGGGACCCCTT
>OMSW01000269.1:937-7240 GCA_900290295.1 Burkholderiales bacterium | reverse complement strand
CACACCCAAGGTCGACTCAGGGCGAAACGCCGTGGGATCAAGGAAATCATCATCGACGCGCCGGTAGATCACGTCGACCCGCAGCGGACCGCGGGTCGTGCGCATGTATACGGCGTTGTCCTGAACGAACAGGTCCTTGCCCTCGACCAGCTCGATGCCCATCTGCTGAGCGAGAAAAGTGTGTTCGAAATACGCCGAGTTGTACATTCCGGGCGTGAGCAAGACGACCGTCGGATCGTCCACTCCCTGGGGCGCAACGGATCGCAGGTTCTCCAGCAACAGGTCCGGATAGTGCTCCACCGGAGCAACCCGATTGCGCACGAAGAGTTCCGGAAACAGGCGCATCATCATGCGGCGGTTCTCCAGCATGTACGAAACGCCACTGGGTACGCGCAGGTTGTCCTCCAGCACGTAGTAATCGCCCGCGCCGGCACGAACGATGTCGATTCCGGCGATATGAGCGTAGATATCGCTGGCCACATCGATTCCGCGCATTTCCGGGCGGTACTGGGAATTGCGCAGGATCTGCTCGATCGGCAGCTTGCCCGCGCGCAGAAAATCCTGCTCGTGATAGACATCGCGCAAAAAGTGGTTCAAGGCGCGCACCCGCTGGCGCAGCCCCGCTTCCAGGAAGCGCCATTCGGGCTGGGGGATGATGCGCGGGATCACGTCGAACGGAATCAATCGTTCCGTTCCCGCGCCGTCGCCATAGACCGCAAAAGTGATCCCAACCCGCCGGAAAACCTGGTCGGCCTCGGTGCGTTTGAGGCGCATCAGGTCATCGCTCTGACCAGCGAGCCAATCCTCGAAGCGACCGTAGTGCGTACGCACGCCGCCGTGCGTCACGTACATTTCGTTGAAGATCGAGCTCTCCGCCACGTTGCCTCGATCAGTGGATGTTTGCAGGTTCGAATGCTATCGGCTTTCTGCAAGCAATTAGCACGCCAATACCGCCGATTTGATCAGGGCCAAACAAATATCATCGACAAAGTGCGCTATTGCCTGCTGCATCCGAGCCGGCGCCACCCCACGCACCAATTTGATGCAAAGCGTGCGGCCGAGCGTGCCCTCGCGGTGCAAGGCCGGCAAGCGGGCCGCCCATCCCCGGGCGGGCACGAGTGCGCGCAACCCCGCTGTCCGGGACGAGTAGGAAATCCGAAAATTTACTGGGTGCCGAACACGGCGTTCGGCAGCCAGGTCGCAATCGCCGGCACCAGGCAAATCAAGACCAGGGCCGCAATGATCAGGCCGACAAAAGGCAGGATCCCATACACGAGGTCCTTGAGCGGGATATCCGGCGCAACGTTCTTGATCACGAATATGTTGAGTCCGACGGGCGGGTGGATCAGGCCAAGCTCCATGGTTATGGTCATCAGTACGCCGAACCAGACCAGATCAAAGCCGCTCGCCTTGAGTGGCGGCAGGATGATCGGCGCAGTCATCAGGATCACCGACACCGGCGGCAGGAAAAAACCCAGTCCAATGACGAACAGGAGCACAACCGCGACCAGGGGCCACTTCGAAAGCTGCAGGGCGATGATCCATTGTGCCGCTGCCTGCGAGATATGCAGGTAGCTCATGACGTACGTGTAGAGCAAGGACATGCCGATGATGAACATCAGCATCGTGGACTCCTTGATGGAACTGCCCAGAATGGATCTGAGCTCGCTCGGTCGCCAGGCGCCGTAGGCCACGGCCACCAGCAGCAGCGCCAAGATGCCACCCAGGCCCGCCGTCTCGGACGGCGTTGCATAGCCGCCGTACAGCGCCACCATGACACCGATGAGCAGAACCAGGAACGGCAAAACGCGCGGGAGCATCCTCGCCCTCTCGGCCCACGTGAAGTTCTCGACGCGCAGGATCTCGGATCCCGGCCCGCCTTGCTGCGCAAGCGCCTGCGCGGCACGAAATTCGCGCCGGTAATTCCACGCCGCGTATGCGCAAAACAGCACTACCAGGAGGATGCCCGGTCCCACCCCGGCGAGAAACAAGCGGCCTAGGGACTGTTCGGCCGCAATGGCAAACAGGATCATGGTGATCGATGGCGGCAGCAGGATTCCGAGCGTGCCACCGGCCGCAATGATTCCGGCCGCAAATCCCGGCGAATAGCCGCGCGCCCGCATCTGCGGTATACCGGTGCTGCCGATCGCCGAGCACGTTGCGGGGCTCGAGCCCGCCATCGCAGCAAACAGCGCGCAGGCCACGACATTGGCAATTCCCATTCCGCCGGGAACGCGATGCATCCAAGTGTGCAGTGCAGCGTACAGATCGGCGCCGGCACGGCTCTTGCCGATTGCCGCACCCTTGAGGATAAACAGCGGGATCGACAACAGGGTGATGCTCGCAATCTCCTCGTACACATTTTGCGTGACGGTGTCGAGCGCGGATGCCGGCATGAACAGCATCATGAATACGAGCGCCACAGTACCCAATGCAAAGGCGATCGGCAGACCGGAGAACATCGCCACCAGCGTGCTTGCCGCATACAAAGCGCCCACCGCCAGCGTGCTCATGCGGAGCGCTCCCTAGGGCCAGGGCCGGCGAGGACCTGCACCAGCAGTTGCAGCGCAAGCAGACTCATGCCGCTAGCCATCAGGCCATAAGGAAGCCACAGGGGCGGCGCCCAGGTCGAGGAGGTTGTCATTCCTTCGGCCCAGGCGTCCTGCACCAGGGTCCACGACTTCCAAGTAAAAAAGCCGCAAAACGCCGCCGATATCAGATCGCAAAGCCACCATCGAAGACGGTTAACGCGTTCCGACAAGAAACCACCGAAGGCTTCGATGCCGATGTGACCGCGCTGCGCCTGCACCCAGCCGCTGGAACCAAAAGTTACGAAGACCAACAAGAAGACCGCAACCTCGTCCTGCCAGTCGGTCGCCGCGTGCAGGAAATAGCGCAGAAATACGCTTGCGGTCAGAACGACGCAGGACGCCACGATGGCGAACATCGACAGCAGCAGCATCAGCGCGTTGGCTCGCCGTATCAGAGCGCGCAACCACGTTGGCGCGACACCACCGGTAGTGTCGGTTGCATGAGCGCCATCCGTCCCGTCCGCATCCCTGCGCGCCGGGCTGGGAATATCGCCCAGGCTCAAAGCGTCTTCTCAACCAGCTGAAGAATGCGGGCGCAGCCTTCGCTGCGGGCCGCAAAGTCCTTCCAGGCTGTTTCGCGTGCAATCGCCTGCCAGCGCCTGACCGTGCCTTCGTCCAGATCGTGCGCGGCCCCGCCGGCCTTGATATAGACCTCGGCCACGGCGCGATCGTCGGCCCGGGCTGCCTCCAGCGCCAGATTCTCCAACTCTGCGCCTATCGTCATGATGAGCCGCTGCTGGTCCTTGGCGAGCGCCTCAAATATCGTGCGCGACATCAATAACGGCTCGAACATGAACCAGTAGGTCTTGCCGCGCCCGGTCGTGAGTTGTCGAGCGACCTCCTCCAAGCGAAACGAGATCAGACTGGTCGAGGAGGTCATCGCCGCGTCCAGGGCGCCGGTCTGCATTGCGGCGTAGATTTCGTTCGAGGGCAAGGACAGCACGGATGCGCCCGCGTGCTTGAGCACCATGTCCATCTCCCGGCTACCGCCGCGCACCTTGAGTCCCGCAGCATCCTCAGGCTCCACGATCGCCCTGCTCCGACTCGCAACGCCTCCTGCCTGCCAGATCCAGCTCACCACCAGCACACCCTTGTCGGCAAGCGTACCCTCCAGAGCCTTGCCCACCTCCGCGGATTTCCACGCCGCGCCCTGCTCATAGGAGGTCACGACTCCTGGCATCAGGCCGATGTTGGTTTCCGGCACCTCGCCGCCGGCATACGAAAGCGGCACCAGCGTGAGGTCCAGCGCCCCCTTTCGCAGGGCGGAGAACTGGACCATCGTCTTCATCAGCGAAGAACCCGCGTAGACCGTTGCCTTGAGCGCGCCAGCGGATCGCCGCTCCAGTTCGCTCGCAAACCGGCGGCAGACACGATCGCGAAAATCGCCGCCCTCACCCGTGCCTCCTGGGAACTGGTGCGAAATCTTCAGATTCGTTTCCGCGCCAGCATCGCCGGCCCACGCCGAAATTCCCGCGGCCGCCCCGAGTCGGCCCGCAATCCCGGCTGCCCCTGCGCAAGCTGGTGCCGAAACGATATTGCGCAGCACGGCGCGTCGATTCCTGTCCATATTCTCCCGTCCCCTTTATCGCTGCCCGCACGCGTACTGTGGTGTCGGCGCGATTCCGAGCGATGCGGATGAGAACGCCCCCGTGCATTGTAAGCACGAGAGCGATCGCCATTTGCCCAGTCGTATACTTGTCAACGTTCGAAGAGCGCCCAGTCAAGCCGGGGCTTCGGGAGACCAGCATGAAACGACGGGATTTCATAACGGTCGCAGCGGCGGAAAGCGCGAGCATCCCGGTTCTGGCCGCAGCCCAATCGACGGCGGCGCCGCAAGACAAGGCCCGGGGCGAACTACCGAGTTCGCTGCCGCGCTCCGGACGCAGCGGCCCGATGGCGCCGGCAACCGGGCTGATACTGGCCAATCTGCGCGGCAGCGGCGGCCCGCGACTCGCCGTGCGCATCGAACACGGTCTGCTGGATGTGACCGTTGCGGCAAACGCGCTGGGGTTCTCCATTCCGCAAAGCACCGATGAATTGATCAGCGCCGGCGAGGGCCAGCTGCGCCAGTGCATGGCCACTGCCCTGGCGTCGCACCGCGACGAATGGTTCGTCTCCGAGGACAGCGCCCTGTTTGCTCCCTGCATAAGCAACCCGCAGAAGATCGTCTGCGTGGGATTGAATTATCGGCGCCATGCGCGCGAGATTGGCATGGCCGAACCCAAGGTACCGATCCTCTTCAACAAGTTCAACAACGCAATTACCCATCACCGTGCAAGCGTGCCGACCAGGGGCTTGCCCGGCAACCACTTTGATTACGAGGTCGAACTCGTGGTCGTGATGGGGCGCCGTTGTGTCGACGTATCCGAAGAACACGCGCTGGACCACGTGTTCGGGTACTGCACCGGTAACGATTTTTCCGAGCGCAGCTACCAATTGATTACGAGTCAATGGGTTGCCGGCAAGTCCAGCGACGGCTTTGCTCCCTTGGGCCCCTACCTGGTCAGCGCCGACCTGGTGGGCGATCCCAACCAGCTCAAGCTCGAAACCCGTGTCAACGGCGAACTGCGCCAGTCGTCGAACACCTCGGATTTCATATTCAACTGCCAGCAGATCATTTCGTACTGCTCACGGCTGTTCCCGCTCGAGCCCGGCGACATCATATTCACGGGAACTCCCGAGGGCGTGATCCTGGGAATGCCCAAGGAGCGCCAGGTCTGGTTGAAACCCGGTGACAAGGTCGCAACGACCATCGAGAAACTAGGCACCCTGGAAATCAACGTCGCGTAACAAGCCTTCGGCCTTGGCGTTCGCCCAAGCCGCGGGTGTGGGAAGACAGATCATGCCGCCGTGAGGCGACCGGATTGATAGTCGGCGATCGCCTGGTCGATCTCGGCGCGGGTATTCATTACGAACGGGCCGTACTGCACGATCGGTTCACCGATCGGCGCGCCGGCAAGCAGGAGAAAGCGCGCGCCCTTGTCCCCTGCCCGGACCCGCACCAGGTCGCCTTCACCCAACAGCCCCGCAGCACGGCTGGGCAAGGGCCGTTGGGCTTCGCCAACACCGACATCGCCTTCGTACAGGTATATCAGGCCGTTGTCCTGCGCGGCGACCGGCGCTTCAAAGCGCGCGCCGGGCGGCAGATGCACATCCAGGTACAGCGAGGCCGCCGAACGTGCCTGCGCCGGCCCGGTAGTGGAGCCGAGTGCCTGTTGCAAGGTTCCGCGGATCACGCGCGCCTGGCCACCATCGTCGAGCGTGGCCGTCGGAATTTCGCGCGCGGGAATATCCCGGTACGACGCGGGCTTCATCTTGTCCTTTGCCGGCAGGTTGATCCACAGCTGAAATCCACGCATGCGGCCCTCCAACTGCTGCGGCATCTCCGAATGAATGATGCCGCCGGCGGCGGTCATCCATTGCACGTCGCCGGGTCCTAGGTCACCGCGATTGCCGATGTTGTCCTCGTGGCGCATATGGCCGTCGAGCATGTAGGTAACGGTTTCAAAGCCGCGGTGCGGATGGGCCGGAAAGCCCGCGAGGTAGTCGCCAGGGTTGTCCGAATAGAATTCATCGAGCATCAGGAACGGATCGAGCCGCTGACCCTGGGCGCTGCCCAGGCTGCGGCGCAGTTTCACGCCGGCGCCATCGGACGTGGCAACGGAGGCGATGGTCCGTTGCAGGACTCGGACGCTCATGACCGCTACTCCTA
>OMSW01000269.1:0-927 GCA_900290295.1 Burkholderiales bacterium | reverse complement strand
GTCGGTGCGCACCGCCTCGGCGGGCATCCAGGCTCCAGGCACCCGCTCCGTTTGCTACCAGCAACAGGAAGGCCCCCGCAATGGCGACATCCTTCAGGAACATGATCTGCTGCACCTGGTCGGAGGAGCCGCCGTGGAACAAGATCGCGGCAAGCAAGGTAAAACCGGCCAGCACCAAGGCCACCCAACGTGTCCACAGGCCCAGCACGACCAGGGCGGCCCCGCCAATCTCGGTTGCGATCACCAGTGGCAGCAAGGCGCCGGGCACGCCATGCGAGTGCATGTAGGCTTGCGTGCCGCTATAGCCGCTGATCTTGCCCAACCCAGCGATCAGAAACAGGGCGGCGAGCAGCACGCGGCCCGCGAGTTCGGCAACGTTGAGGGTGGATTTCACGCTGTTCTCCCGCAAGGTTTGATTTGCATTCAAGCGGCCTGCGCGAGTTCTTCGAGAAGCTCGCCCATGGCGGTCTGGGCGGCTCGCAAAGCGCGTTGCTTGCTGGTGTCGCTGATCGCGAGGCCCTCGGCGTAAATAAATTGGATGTCGTCGATCCCGATGAAGCTCAGGAAGTCCCGAACGTAGAGGCTCTGCGTATCCTTGGCGGTGTTGCGATAGTAGCCCCCGCGCGTTGCGAACACGTAGGCTCTTTTTCCCGTCAGCAGGCCGACGGGTCCCTTTTCGCTGTAGCGAAAAGTGACGCCCGCCCTGGCAACATGATCGAAGTAGGCTTTGAGCTGCGAGGGAATGCCGAAGTTGTACATCGGCAGACCCAGCACGATAACGTCCGCGGCCTGAAGCTCTTCGATCAAGGTGTCGGAATAGCTCACCACCGCCTGCTGTTCAGGGCTGCGCTCGGCCGGGGCGCTAAGTAGCGCCTGGAATCGGGCGGCATCGAGATGCGGCACCGGTGCGCTTGCAATGTCGCGCGC
>OMSW01000270.1:12864-81560 GCA_900290295.1 Burkholderiales bacterium | reverse complement strand
ACCTTGCTCGCGCCGAGCGTCCGGCACCGGCCGCGAACTCCAATGGGTTGGTGGTCAGGTGCCACTCGCGCCGCTCGAGCTACATGATACGTTCCCGTCTTAGCAATCTGATGCTGCGTCAGCAGCGCCCGGACCCGGGCGCGCTGAGCACGGACCGGGTGCTGCAGCCGTTTCTGGCCGGCCCGGGATACGTTTTGGTCTCTACGCAAAAATTGCTCGACCAGTCGCTAACCAGCTAGCTGCCAGAGAATGTGCTGCTTTCATCAGTCCGGCCACGTTCCGACTCAGGCTCGTGGCCAGTGGCCTTCCAGTAAGCCGCCTCCGCGATGTGTGTCGCGTGATCGCCGATTCGTTCGATGTTCTTCGCGCTAAACAGCAAATGAACGTAGCCGACAACCTGTGACTGGTCAGTGCTCATTCGGGATACAAGTTCGCGAAAAACCTCCGTATGCAACCTGTCGATCGCTTCATCGTGCTGGCGAACTGCCATCGCCTCTTCTGCATTTGGCGCCGCAAAGGTTGCGAGAGCCCGCCGCAGCTGCTCAGAGGCGATTGAGGATAGCTTGACAAGGCTTTGCACCAGATCGTCCGGAAACGCCGCGCTAGTGATTGCCGTGGCGCGCTTCGCGATGTTCTTCGCCAAGTCGCCGATTCGCTCCAAGTTCTCGACGACCTTGAAGTCCCCTAGGACCTCATTGAGGTCGCTGGCGATTGGCTGCCGTCGAGCAATAACCAACGCCGCGGAAGCCAAAAGATCGCGGCGCATCGCGTCGAGCTGACGATCCTGGTCGATAACGCGGAAAGCGAGCGTCTCGTCGCCGTGTAACAAGGCATGCACAGCGTCCGTGAACTGCTTGCCCGCAAAGTCACCCATGGCACAGATGCTATTCGTCAGCCTTTCCAGTTCCTGATCGAAAGCTTTGGCGGTGTGTGATTGAGCCATAGTTTGGTCTCCGAGGTCCAGACAGTTCTTTAGCCAAATCGGCCGGTGATACATTCCTCTATTTGCGCTTTTCCAGGCTTGGTGAGCACGCGGCCCATCAAGCGATCGCTTGGGTAAGCCTTTTGAGCCTGATTCGAACACCCAGTCCGATAATCGATCGTCCGTCCCGAGCGCCCGTGACCCCTCGGAGTCACCCAATCCATCTGCAGGCAGACGTTCCCCGCCCGCGAAAGCAGACACACATAACTCAACGACAACGTAACGCCAGTATGGATTTTCAGACTTTTGTGGAGATTATCGCAGGTACAAAGGAAGTGGGCACCAAAGGTCCGCCCGTTTATTGGCCGTGCGAGTGGCGCAAGGGTTCGCGCGCGTGACGAGTTGCGCAAACGCTAAGCAAATCGCGAACGCGCGCCCCGTCTTTCAGTCGTGAAAACTCCCGCTCGTAATGCTGTTTGATTTCAGAAACCGGACGACGCATCTCTTTGGCTAGCGCTTCGATCGCTGCTTCGTGTAGTGCTTTTTCGCCGGCGTTTGCGTACTTCGCTCCCATCCACGCCCCCCATCCCCCTTCCGCCCGAAATACATTTCGATGACCCGAACCTCGGACCAACGCGAGACAAATGCTAGGGTGTCGCAGCATGTCATTGGCAAAATCTGCTTGTCCCGAGTCAACAATAAGCGGTTTGGAGCGAGGCCAAAGGGATGCCGCAATTCGGGTCGCAAAGCGTGACATGTCAATGGCGAGGAGGCGCGCAGGCCGCTCATGTACACACGATTTGTGTTCGTGGCCAGTTCGATAAGAACGAATGTAAGACCGGTAAGAGCTGCCGCCGGCGAGCCGGTTATGACGTAGGAGTTGCCCCGTTCCCCGGGCAGCGACACAGTATCGTGCAGCCTCCGCCTCAATCAGGCCAATCTCCCGGAGGCGTTGGGTGACGAGTCAAGCGCTCCGCCAACGTTGGCGGAGTCGGGATTCGAAATTTCAGAATTGCGTATCCTATTCTCAGAACAGGCCCGGTAGAAATCGCGTTGTGCGGGCTCGGTAGGCTACGTATTCGGGATGCTTGATCGCCATCCAGCGCTCTTCGAAGGAAGCCTTGGCAGCCAACACGACGGCTAGCCCCAGTGTAGCCAGCCATACCCAAGGTGAGGCCACAGCCCAGGTACAGGCCCCCGCGCACGCCATGACGGCTGTGTACATCGGGTGGCGAATCCATCGGTACGGCCCATGTTGCACTAGTCGCCCCCCGGCGCGCGGGGCCGGCTGGATATTGAAATTCCCTGGCCGGTTGGCCGACAGTGCCCACATTCCGAGAGCGACGCCCGTTAGCGCGAGAAGCCACGCGCCCGCCGGCGCACGCCCGCCGAGGAACACCGGTCCTGCCGCCACGGCGAGGGTGATGATCAGTCCCAATTGCAGTGCAACCAAAAAAAACCCCAAGCGCTGGCGCGGTACAAAGTCGGCATCCATCACCGTCCCCCGTCAATCATATCGAGACAACCGGCCCCCTCCGCGACGAGCGGGGGTCCCGACGTGTAGCCTTTGGCGAAGTCCGTTGTAAAGCTCGCCATTGGCAGCATGATCAATCTTACGCAAGCCGACTTCACGCGTCTCTGTAAGGCGTTCTTTGCGGAAATCGACGCCAAGTTCACGTAGTTGATGAAGCGGAATGCAATGAGCGCGGATCCAACGGTAGTTTTCAAGACCTTGGGTGATCCGACGCAGTGCGCAATTTTCGAGCGTCTGAGCCGGGACGGGGAACTCACCGCGCACGCACTGACAGCTCCTTCGGGCGTGTCGCAACCTGCGGTAACAAAACATCTGAGTGCACTCAAGCTTGCAGGACTGGTGCGCGACCGTCGTCACCGCCGAGAAACGCTTTACCGCGCGGAGCCGACAGGATTAGCTCCGTTGATCGGCGGGATGAGCGTCTTTGCGAACTTCTGGCATGACCGGTTCAACCGTCTGGAGGATTTTCTCAAAAGGACGAAAAGGTCTGGCGCGCTCTCACGCAAGCACCGTGATCGAGGAATGGCTGATGAAGAACGACTTTGAGCTGGTGGAGGGGCACAAGTTCAACTTTCGCGCCGATCCCATGCCGCATTGGAACGGGGTCACAGACTGCGAGGTGTTGGCCATTGAGCCTTATAAGCGGTTGTCCTACACCGGGAACGCTTCCGGCGCGTAGGCGGCGAACGGATTAGAGACCGTCGTCACTTGGACGCTCAAACCGACTAAGGGCGGGGTGCTCGTGCGGATGGAGCAATCCGGCTTCCGTCCGGAAGAGGAGGGGTGGCTTTCAGCAGTACCCCGGCTCCAGTTCCCAGAATGCGCTCCGTTCTCCTGGGTCGGTTGCGCCAGCCTCGTAGCGGCACGGCCCGCCCTTCTCCAGTGAGCGCTCCTGAAAGCGCTCTTCAGAACGCAGGAACGCCTTTTGTGACTTTCGGTACTTACGCAGATTGCCGGCGCCAGACACACTTCCTACCGTAGTTCAAGAAGGGTAGTCGGCTTGCGGCCAATCGACTTCAATATCCAGGCCGACGGGCAGCTCGGCGCTTTTTAGCGACACTTTTTCAGGAGAGCATTCGTGGACGGTGATTTGCGGCTACCCCGGCAGCGCCAAAGGGACCTGGACGCGGCAGACTGGGCGCGCCAAAGCAACAGGTTCCTGCTGGAGAAGGCGCGCACGCGCTACAGGGTGGGCGATGCGCTCTCTTACCGGCAGCACTGGACGGTGGAAATAATCGAAGTGATGCCAGCTGGGTACATCGTAGTGCCAGGCCGCCACAGCTTTGTCGGCGATTGGCTAGAGCCCGTCCGCCTTACGAGCGACCTGTACCGTTTTCGAGGGCGAGGCGCTGGGAGTCCCGCCCTGGGCGAGGCACGCGAAAACGAGCTCGACCTGTTCGTGGAATTCAACGAGCGCGAGTATCGGTGCGCAGCGTAACGCCGTGCGGAAGCAATCGTGTTGAGTCGGATATTTCTCCTCGCATTCGGTCTTATCGTCCTGCTCGGGCGTCTCTATCTTACCGTCCACGAATACATTATCGCCGAGCGGATCGCACGTGAGGGTCAGGTTGCCGATGCCGTCATGCTGAAAAGGTGGATCGGAGTCCAACAATTGAACTCCAATAATTCCCCTTCCTTGCGGGGTGTCTATTGGCTCGACTATCGCTTCAGCGTCGATGGCCAGACCCTTGCTGGTGAGAGCGAGGTCGTCCATGCCACCTGGGACCGGGGAAGTGGCGCACTGCATGAATCGCCTGAGCGCCCGAACATAATGCGCTGAGTCAAAAACGACACATAAGTGGAAATGGCCGTCGTGTGAGCAGCACGTGGGGATAACGAGTGACTTTCAGCGCCGGCAAGCCGATGGATACATAGGCCGGTGCGGCGGCCGACATGGCCGGAAGCCAGGCCGCTATTCCACAAATCCATCGACTTGACGGCGCCAGAGTTGGGCATAGCGGCCGTTCATTTCTAGCAACTCCGCGTGAGTGCCGTCTTCCAAGATCTGTCCGCTATCTAAGAACAATATGCGATCCATGTGGCTGATCGTGGAAAGACGGTGGGCGATGGCGATCACGGTGCGGCCTTCGAACAGCCGCCAAAGGGCATCGTGGATGTAATGTTCCGTTTCCGAATCGAGGGACGCCGTGGCCTCGTCCAAAATCAGGATGGGGGCGTCCTTTAACAGGGCCCGTGCAATGGCCACGCGCTGGCGCTCGCCCCCCGACAATTGAATACCCTGTTCACCGACCAGCGCGTCATAGCCCTTGGGCCGCTCGGAAATGAACTCTTCGGCATGGGCATTTTTTGCGGCCTGCACGATTTCAGCGGCGCTCGCGTCATCCTTCGCATAGCGTATGTTTTCGCGGATCGAGCGGTGGAATAAGCCGGGCTGCTGCGAAATCTCTGCGATGGCTTTATTGACCGAGACCTGGGTGACCAGGGAGATGTCTTGACCATCGATCAACACCCGGCCGGACTGCGGCTGATGATGGCGGCGCAGGAGCTTGATGAGAGTGCTCTTGCCAGATCCGCTGGGGCCTACCAACGCCACCTTTTGCGCGTGCGGTATGGATAACGACAGAGCGTGGAACACAACCTTGCCGTCTGTATGGGCGAAACTGAGCCCGTCGATTTCGATTGCGCCCCGAGTGGCGGCTAACGGTTTGGCATTGGGGACATCGGTAATGGCGTGGGGAACCAAAACGCTATCCAGCGCCGAGGTGAATTGCCCGACGTGTTCGAGCAACTCCAGCATACGGGAGGCTGCACCCCAGATATTGTTCATCAACAGGACCGACAGGGACACCATCTTGACGGTGTCGCCTACGACCATTTGACCTCGCATTGTCATGTAAAGCGTGGCGCCGATCAAAGCGATCTGAAACAGCTGCATGCCGGTATAAAGCACCAGATTCATGGCTGTTGCGAACCATCGGAGGCGCTTGGACGCGACACGCTCCTTTTTCACAGCTTGCGCGACGTTGCAGCTTTCCTTGTTGCTGTTCGCGAAGGACTTGACGAGATCGGCATTTGTGACCAGATCAACCAGAACACCCGTTGACGCCGAGACCTGGTCTTGAAACTCCTTGGACAATGCCTTGCGGCGCTTGGCCAGCAGGAGCGAGAAGCCGATGTAAACCGGAGTCCAAACCATCACCATGATGGCGAGGCCGAGATGATCAACACCGATGATCAAAACACTGATCACAACCGAGGCGATCACCCGCACGATGTCGTTTGTGACCAGGTTCAGAATAGTGATTGAACTGCTGCCGGCCTGCTTGATCTTGGTGGCCAGCCGTCCGGCGAAATTGCTGTGGAAGTAATCGGGAGAGTGATCGATCAGCCAGGAAAATAGGTAGACCTGTATCTCTTCGCGCAGTTGCGGGCTGGTCTGCAGATCGACGATTTCGCCCAAACGATTGAACATCGCAGAAGCGACCCACGCTCCGGTCACCAGCCAAAAAGGCAGCCAGACGACGGGCGACCATAGACCCTGGTAGGAGTTGAGCCGTAGCGCTTCGACCAAACGTCCTAGAAAGATGGGCTCCAGCGACATCAAGCCAATGCCGCCCAGGGTGCACAGAACGGCAGCGATCACTCGCCAGCGAAACCGCGTCCACAGAAATTTGGCCAGGAACGCCAATGGCGCCTTGGGGATCCTGGCGTAATTCAGATTTCGGTAATGGGTTTGCGGGAGATCAGCGAAAGGAGGGCGAGGGTCGAACATGTGCGTTTCATTGTCGGGCAACGCCGAATTGGGGGTAGTTCTTAAGGCACCGTTGCGTAGATTCACGTCCCAGCAAATTTTTCAAGCAACCCTTAGAGGGCACCCGTACTCGTAGCGCCAGTCCTATAGGAGAAGGCACCCAGCGGATCGACGGACCAGCGGCAATGTTAATGAAATCAATTCGTTAGGCGAGCCAGCATAGAAACGAACCAAGGGCCCGCAGGTCGAATGCAGAGTCTGTCGTGGACCGACGAGTTTTCATTCCCCCGAGGCGACCATGCGCAAATTGTGCCAAAGCCTGATTGAATTGGGTGTGCCATAAAGGTGCCGGAAAGGGGGTGGAAATCGAAGCTGCCGGGCCTTTTGTTCTCTAGCGTCGACCGTCCTGCCTGTACCCTTTGCGCCCTGCGGTCCGCACGCCAATGCCTCGTAGACGAACGCCGGGCGCTGCGCGCCGCAGCCTGTTTGACCTGTCTCAATTCCTCGGGCGTTACGTGAACGACCATCTAATCAAGCAGGACTCACAGCACAAGTTGTGTCTGTGTTACCAACGCGATGAGCTTGCCGTCCTTTGTTGTGACACGCGTCTGCCACACCATGGTGCGTCGCCCGAGATGCACCGCAGTCGATTCGCCGACAAGGCGCGCACCCAATGCGGCTGCACCCACGAAGTTGGTCTTGCTTTCAATCGTCGTAGTGCTGGCGCCGTCCTTCAGATTGGCCACCGCGCCTAGCGCACCCAGCGTGTCGGCGAAGGCCATGATGGCGCCGCCATGCATTACTGCCGGTCGAGTGCAAAGATCTTCGCGGACCGAAATCTCGGCGAGGATGCGCTCCGGCGCGGCGCTGGTGACCTCGATTCCGAGTAGGGCAGCGAAGGGCAACGGATTCTCTTTCAAACGCACGATGAGATCCATTCCAGTTTTCTCCATCAAATAAATGGCGGTAGAGCCAGGTGATATTCACGGCAGGTCCGAGATGGCAAACGCGCTCAGGCAGCGCAAACGGGCGTGTTGACAGGTAACCCTCGGCCCTGCTGGCAGGCCCGTACCGGCGGAGCAGTTGCTGCGCGTGGCTCCTGCCGGAGACTATATCTCCGAAGTCGCGTGCCTCTCGCAGTACAGCAAAAGATCCTGGCCAATGTATCGCGGAAATACGTCATTAGGGGCTGGCAGGCAATGCCGAAAGTAGATGTGCAATGGACACCGACGAGATTACCTTCAAAGACCTGCTGGCCGACGAGCCAGTTTGCGTGGCGCCGCCCAAGACCCTCGCACAGCTGCTTGCCGACGGATTCCCGCACAACGGCGGCCTGGCGGAACTTGCCGCGATTGCACAAATGGAGGATCCGCGCCCGCAGCTCGCTACGGTGCGGTACGGGTACTTGCAACTTCTTCAAATACAGAGGAGCGCAGCCAAGCCGACGACATAAAGCGCTACCGATCATCGTCCAGCGCACCATACGCGCGAAGATAGCGCGCGGCCCCGATCGCCTAGACCCTCGGCGGCGTGAATTGGACAATCTTCTGCACGTGCGTAGGCAGCCGTGGAGCCCTAGCGTGTTTGCTTTGGATCGCGCCCGCGCGTCCTGCTGTCCGGGACGGGTGCGATTGTGTCGTTCTTGGCATGCGATGCTTTCTTGCGGTCCAGCGTATTGCTCCGGTTGTCCCGGTTCGCGCTCGCTATCGATGCCGGGATTGCGGCCGATGTCCCGTCCGTGTGGCGCCCAATGCACCTCATGATGGCGTCGCTGCTCTTGACGGGCAGCCGGTTACCAAGCGGCGCCCACCGCCGCGCAAATGGATCGACGAGCGCGAGTCGATCGGGCAGAAGACCAATGCCGTCGATGGCGGCGCATGATCTGTTCCGAATTCGATGCAAGGATCCGGCAACGGAAGTCCGAGGGAAAATTACCAGTTCGGAATTCTCCGATCGCGAACGAAGCAAGCGAGCGCATTTTTTTTATCCACAAGGCCTGTTGAAAACCTTGTGGACAACCCTGCGCGACATCGCGCGACTAAGGGCAAATCCCTTAGTGGTCAATGACATGGCCCACATCTGCGCGAGATGCTCTTGAAAGCAGCGCAACAGGGTGTGACAAACGAGCCAAACTGTTTCCGTAAAACGTTTGACGAGACATTAGAGTGCGAATAGCCTTGCGCACTTGATTTGCTTGCGCGTGCAGACCACGATTATGGGCATCCCGGCGCCGATTTGCTCCCGGGTTTGCGAATTAGCTCACAGACACCATCTCCCGGGACTACCTGCAACTTCCAATGCGCCGCGCAGCCGTTTCGACACAACCTCCTCTTTCCGCCGGCGGCACGCGTGTTGCGTGAAACAACGCTTGTGCCCGAATCATCGAATGAAGCTTCGTCTAAACGACAATGTTCAGTGGACCCACCAGGCCGGGGGCCGGGTGTTCGTGCGTAGCGGTGTGGTTGTCGCCGTGGTTGCGCCCGGCGGACAGCCGGACCGCGTCCGTTTTCGGTCGCTGTACCGTGGCGCCGAGACGCTCCCCGCCCGAGACCACGATTCGTACATTGTTCTCGTCGGCGACAAGACTCCTTATTGGCCTCGCGTGCGCTTGCTGAGGCAAGATCGATCCAAAACGGACGGCAGCGAGGTGGCCAGGGCTGAGCGACGCTGGGCAGCAACTTGCACGGAACAAGGATGGTGCAGCGAAACGCAGATAGCGGTCTTGGAACATTTCATTCGGGAGCGCGGACTTATGCCGGAGCTCGCGGTTTTTGCGGCAAATCGAGCTCGGTTCGAACGCGAGGTCACACTAACGATAGAAGCCGTCGCTTGAGCCATCGGAGTTCCGCCATAACCGCAAAATGCTAGAGCACGTGACAGGGGACCTGATCTCGCGTATTCAAGATCCTTGGCGGCGCATTGCTCCGTTATTGGCTTGTCACGTTGTTTCGCCTTGGAGTCGACTGGAAACGCCGGGATCGGGCTGATAAGCGACATGCCGAATGCTTCGTTGGAGCGGACGAAAAGACGGATGCCAAAGATAACGTTGTTGTCGCCTTTGGCGCAGAACAGCGTCTTTGCGCTCGTCGGGCAAAGGCAAAATCTCGCCAAGGTTGATCAGAAGTTCCCGGAGGACGATCACCTTGGCTTCGATCGCCTCATCTTCGTCCGTTGGAAGCAGGGCGACTCAGTCAAGCTCGCGAGCTATGCACGGCGCACTCTCTTTCCATCTCGGCGCGATACTTTATTTGATTTTGGCGCTTGGCCAGCGCGGCGGCTTTGCTTCCGCACCTTCACGCGGCTTCTCGAGCCCATGCACGAACGACGCTCGGCAGACGGCGCGTTCCGTCAGGCCCGGGGGATCAAATCGATCAGCCGCAATGCGTCGTGCGGCGCGTTGCCGAACGCATCGTTGTCGAAGTATACGTGCACGTTGCGTCCCTCACGCATCCACCGCCGTACCCGCCTGGCCCAGTTTCGCAGCTCGGTCTCCGTGTAGCCGGAAGCATAGGTGACGTTGTGTCCATGCAGCCGCACGTACACGAGGTCGGTGGTCACCGCATCCCACAGCGGCCAGTCGGCAGCGTCCGACTGGCACACGGCAATGTGCCGCTTGCGCAGGCACGCGATAATCTCCTCGTCGAACCACGATTCGTGGCGGAACTCGATCGCATGACGTGCGCTGCGCCAATGCTGCAGCGCTCGCACAAAGCCCTCGAGTTTTTCGAGATTCCGATGCAAGCTGTGTGGGAGCTGCCACAGAACCGCGGCGAGCTTTCCGCCGAGACCGGCGGCGCGGCTGCGCTCTAGAACAATTGCGGGCAGCGGATCGAGGAGCTTCTTGTTATGAGTCAGGTAACGGTTGGCCTTGATGGCGAAGCGAAAGTTCGGCGGCGTCTCGTTGCGCCAGCGCCGAAAGGTCTCCCTGGTCTGCAGCCGGTAAAACGTCGCGTCCACCTCGATGGCAGAGAAGCGTTGCGCGCAAAACCCGAGCCATTCCCTCTTCGGCCGGCCCGCATAGAACGTAGCGCGCCAGCCGTCGTAGTTCCAGCCGCAGGTTCCCACAAAGGCGCGACCTAAGGTGACGCCAACGGACTTCGGAGACCAATCCTTCGCGACAGTCCTGTTCATCTCGACAAGACTCCGGTCACGGTTCGCGCCGCGACGCGACTAATTTTCTTCAAGGCGTCCGCCTCAACACGCAGCTGTCCCTACACACACTATCAAGCTGCTTCCGGGACAGCAACCGCATGGGCATGTAGGCATCGTGCTGGCTGCAGATTGGCCTCTTTCGGCATCACCAGTAAGGCGCCGGGACAATCCGATTTTTACCCGACTCCTTCGCGTCCGTCAGGGCTTTTGCGGCTTGGTCAACCAGGGCAGCGGCACTGTCGATGTCGTCCGTGAGCTGTGCGACCCCTATGCTCACCGTTACGGATATTGCCCCCTTGTCGACGCTATCGACAGTGCTCGATTCGAGCTGACTGCGGACTCGTTCCGCCACACTGCATCCCATCTGCAGGTCGGTATCCGGCATGACCAAAGAGAACGCCTCCCCGCCGTACCGTGCGAGCCAGTCGACCAGGCGAATGTTGTCGCGGGCAATCTCGGAAAAGTGCTGCAGGACCCGATCCCCCGTTGGCCAGCGAAAGGCCTTATTGATCGCGCCGAAATCGTCGAGATCCATTAGCGCAATGGTCAAGGCGCGACCGCCCTTGCGTGCGACTTCAATCTCGCGCGAGATGCGCGCCTCGAAATAGCGACGGTTCTTCAGGCCTGTGAGCGGATCTTCGTTTGCTTCGCGGCGTGCCGCTTCGGCCAATCGCCGTGCCATGTTGGTGATTTGACCCGATACGCGCTCTGTAATTACCCGCGTCACGTTTTCGAAGTGCCGAAGATATAGGTCCTCCTCGCGTTCCGTCGCCGCGTCCCGTGGTCTCTCAAAGACCACCAGCCTATTTCGGCCGCTGCTCTTGGCCTCGTACATCGCCGCATCTGCCTGGCGAAAGGCCTCTTCAAGACTGTTTGGCGATTGAAGGAAAACCAAGCCTGCACTCGCAGAAATTTCGGTCCGAGGTTCGAACGAGAATTCAAAGTCACGGATCCGCTCGAGAATTTTCATCGCATCTGCAGCAACGGTCTGCTCATCGTAGCGCGCTAGCAGGCAGGAAAACTCGTCGCCACCCGCGCGACCAAACCGGTCGTTTGGCGAAGCTTCGCGCTGCAACAATGCAGCCACCTCCCGCAGAACCATGTCGCCAGTCGGATGGCCCAGCAGATCATTGATCCGCTTGAAGTTATCGAGGTCCAGATACACCAGACCGGTAGCTTCCACGGGCAGATGGTCTTCCAGATATTTTCCGACTTCTTCCTTGAAGCCCTTGTGGTTTAGCAACCCCGTCAAGGGGTCGAGGTTCTGCATGACGCGCGATAGCTCGAAACTCATCGCGCGCTTGGCGAGGCGCGTGAGCCGCCACGCCAGCAGTTCTATCGCCTCCCCCGACTGCGCGACGTCGTCTGCTTCGCCAACAAATTCGCAGGCAGCAAACGCCTGCGCGGCCGAACTGGCCAAAATCATCGTCGGTGTCGTTTTCGCGTTGTACTCGGATCGAAGCTCATGCGGCTCCCGGAAGGCGTCAGCCGGCAAGACCCGCAGGTCTGTGGTCATTTGCGTCGCTCCGCCCGGCGAGCACGGAATTACGTGGAAGCCAAAGTCACGCAGCTCTCGCGCAATGGGTTCGATGTCAAAGCTGACATAGGGCACGACCCACGCAATCGAGCGAATGTCCACGATATCCTCCGCGCGGTCGTTATGCTGCGCCGACGTCGGCGCGCCGGGCCGCGTGCGAGGCCAGGATTCTGCCGTAACGATTGCCGGTGCTCAAAAATTGCTGCTCGTCTGGAACGCGATCGCCGGAGTTATCGACCATTTCCCCTAGGACTGGTCTCCGGAAATCTGCCCATCCCCCACTTAGGGCCGCGGCCGTGTGAAAAAGTGCCGGGATCATCGAGGTCCGATTCCTAAGCAGGCAACCGGCCCTGTCCGGGTAGCGACTCATCCAGACCGTCGCTGAGGCTCTTGCGGTTCGCCCGCGGCTAACCAGTGCGGCGGGTCGGTCTTCATGCCCGATGGGTCCTTTTTTTATATGGCCGCGAGCGGCATCGCCCGCATCATCTTGGCGATTCCCGGCGCGCCGGCTACCTGCTTGAAACATTAGGCATTTTACTGAGAGAACCGTCGAAATTGCCTTTGGCGGCCACTGATGCGAGACCGCGCCGATCAAGCTTTGTGAGTTGCGGCTCATTCGCGTGGAGCGAAGCAAAGCGCCATCAAGATGCATCGCCTCCGTGGAGCTTCTGAATCCGATCATCGAGCTCACCTATCGTCGCCGCAAGGGAGTTCGCGTTGTCGCGAATCTCGACGCGAAATGCATCCTGCATCTGCGCGATTCGATCGGCGAGACGTTCGAACTCATCGTGCAACACCACTCGCAATTCCGTGAAGCGCGACGCTTCCGCCTGATCGGCAAGCGATCGTTGTGCCACTAACTCCTTCGCTTGTCGGCGAGATTCAAGCAGTATCGCGCTGCGCCAAACAACTACATAGACCCCAAGCGCGAACACGATCAGGCTCAGGATCCCAAGCATCACCAGTCCAATCGACGCCTCGACCGTAGTGAATACAAAGCTGAATTTCTCTGACACCGTAAATACTGACCAGTTGGTTGCCACAAAGGCGGCGATCATCAGCAAGACGAGAACGACGAGCAGCGTCCGTGTTCGCATCGTAAGCCTCCATTTGGTTGCAGTTGGCGCAGGATTGATCGGAGCGTACCTGAACGCCGGATTCCGGGGAAATTTCCCAAGGACTCGCCCGGACGGTCTGCGGCGGTACGGTAAGGCGTGTAGCTAGACGAGATCGAAGGCGCCTGGCCTGCTGCTAACGCGCGCTCGCTCCGGCACTTGAAGCCCGATGCGGATTGCCCGAATTTCCTTCAGCTCGCGCGGACACGGGTGAGAAAGTCCTTGCCCGTTTCACGAAGATGTAACCTGAACGTGGAAGCTGTCCCGTGAACGACATCAGCGCGATTCTCGACAGTTCACGCGGTTCACGTACAAGGCGAATCTGCCGTGCTGTCCACGGAGCGCCAGCTTGGCGGTGCCACTCGCGGCAACAGCGTGGTAGCGGTAATCGTATCCAGGTGGAAGGATCGAAGAGCGAAAAACCAGCGCCGCGGCAGCCCCCTTGCTGTTACCGACCAGGCACCTGCTCTTTGGCGCTTGTGCGCAGTATTTTTCGCGACGTCGGCAGCCATGGCAGCTGCGCCCAGGTCCGATGATGCTTCCGGGCGCAGCGCCACGCAATCGGGTCGTCAAATCAGGTCAGTGCTTCCTTGCAGATTCGACGGCTAGGTGCAGTTCCCTTTCGGCATCGCGCAAAAGCTGCTCGGCCTTCGCGCCATGTCCGTCCATGTCGTAGTGGTTGGCTGCGCGGGCCCGATCCATCTCTTTGATCGATTCCTCGACATGTTTGTGAACCTGATCGAGGTCATGCCAGTCTCTGATTTCAGCAGCGTACGACAAGCCCGATACGAGCAATAAAGATGCAACCATCGGAACAATCTTCATAACGTCTCCTAAAGAACAAAACATGGGAAAGTTCACTCCGTGCCAGGCGGACGGGACGCCCGGCTTGAAGCGGTCCTAACGATCAATGAGCGCATCGCCGTTACGAAATTTCATGGCGACGCAGCTCGGGCATCGTCGTATGACAGGTCACCGATAGCCATCCCGGCCCGGTTGCTCTAAACGGATTGCCGTAGCGGTGCGTTGACACGGGAGCTGCTGGGCCGAGGTTCGGCTCGACGGACTATCTTGGCGGAGCATCGCGGATTTGGAGGCATCTCGCGAAGTCGATATTGTCGTTACCGGCCTAACGCCGGGGAGTCAGGATGGTCGATTCGTGGTCGCGCAAAAAAGGTGAATGTCGCGGACGGATCGGNNCGGCGAAGTACGTGCTGTAGGCACTCATGTCGAAATGGCCGTGACCACAGAGGTTGAAAAGTATCACTTTGCTCTTGCCCTCGGCCTTGCAGCGCAGCGCCTCGACGATGGCACCCTTGACGGCGTGGTTGGCCTCGGGTGCAGGAACAATGCCCTCCGAACGAGCGAACAGCACGCCGGCCTCGAAACAGGCGACCTGATCGTAAGCGACGGCCTCCAGCAAATTGAGCTCCTTGAGATGGCTGACCAGCGGTGCCATGCCGTGGTAGCGCAATCCGCCGGCATGAAAGCCCGGCGGCACGAACGTGCTGCCCAGCGTGTACATCTTGGCCAACGGCGTCAAATGTGCGGTGTCGCCAAAATCGTAGGCGTATTTGCCGCGCGTCAGCGAAGGACAGGCCGCGGGTTCGACCGCAACGATTCGACGCTTCTTGCCGCCACGCAACTGCTGACCGAGGAACGGAAATGCGATACCCGAAAAGTTGCTGCCGCCACCGGTGCAACCCACAATTACGTCCGGATCGTCGCCGGCCATTTCCATTTGCAGCATCGCCTCCTGGCCGATGATGGTTTGGTGCAGCAAAACGTGGTTGAGCACGGAGCCCAGAGCATATTTGGTGTCATCGCGCGTGGCCGCGATTTCCACCGCCTCGCTGATCGCCAGGCCCAGCGAGCCGGGATGGTCCGGGCGCTGCTCCAAGGCCGCGCGACCAACCCTGGTTTCTGCAGACGGGCTCGCGATACAGCGGGCGCCATAGGTTTCGATCAGCGCGCGGCGATACGGCTTTTGGTCGTAGGACACACGCACCTGGAACACGGTAACGTCGATGCCAAACACCGCACCGGCAAAGGCCAGGGCCGATCCCCACTGCCCCGCGCCGGTTTCCGTGGTCAGCTTCTTGATTCCGGCCTGGGCGTTGTACCAGGCTTGCGGCACGGCGGTGTTGGGCTTGTGGCTGCCAGCTGGGGATACGCCCTCATACTTGTAATAGATCCTTGCCGGAGTGCCGAGCACTTTTTCCAGTCGGTGGGCGCGGAACAGCGGCGAAGGACGCCACAGGCGGAACACTTCGCGCACCGGCTCGGGAATTGCTATCTCGCGCTCGGTCGACACCTCTTGCGCGATCAACTCCATCGGAAACAGCGGTGCCAGGTCGCTTGGACCTACTGGCTTCAGCGTGCCCGGGTGCAGCACCGGCGGCAAGGGCACCGGCAGGTCGGCAGCGATGTTGTACCAATGGGTGGGCATATGTTCGGCATCGAGCACGTATTGCGTGGCGCTGTGGGACATCGGTGTTCTCCTCCTGGTCGTTTGTGGTCGCTATCGTAAACAGCCGAAGCAAATCGGCCAATCCCGCTCTTGCCCGCATATCCGTGCCCGGCCGGAAGTCGAAAATCGCAGGGCGCATGGTGCGCAGGCTGAAAAAATACAAAAGGATAGGGGAGTCGCGCTAGACGGAATTAGCGGTTGCTGCGTCGATTCCCCAAAAAATGTACCGGCATCACACCCGGGCCAGTGCCTGCTGCAGATCCGCACGCAGATCGTTCACGTCCTCGATCCCGACGGAGAGCCGCACCAGCGAGTCTCCGATACCGAGCCGCTGGCGCGTTTGGGCCGGAATCGTCGCATGGGTCATGATCGCCGGGTGCTCGATAAGGCTCTCGACGCCACCTAGGCTCTCGGCGAGCGCGAAGATCTGTACCGCTTCGAGAAAACGCCTAGTGCCAGCGAGGTCGGTGCGTAGAGTGGCCGAGATCATGCCGCCGAAGCCGCCGCTCATCTGGCGCCGCGCGAGGTCGTGCTGCGGATGGGACGCCAGTCCTGGATAGTGCACGCGCCCGACCTGCGGTTGGGTTTCCAGCCAATGTGCAAGTTCGAGCGCGTTCGCGCAATGCCGCTGCATGCGAAGCGCCAGTGTCTTTACGCCGCGCAAAGCAAGAAAGCTGTCGAACGGACTCGCAATCGCGCCGACTGAGTTCTGCAGGAAGCCCATGCGTTCGCGCAGCGCGGCGAGACGAGGCTCCGGTCCGACTACCGCGATGCCGCCGATCACGTCGGAGTGTCCGTTGAGGTACTTTGTCACCGAATGCACGACGATGTCGAAGCCGAATTCCAGCGGGCGCTGTAAGAAAGGGCTCGCGAACGTGTTGTCGGCCACCGTGATGATGTCCCGTGCGCGGCACAGTTCAGCGACTGCGCGTAGGTCCGCCAAGCGCAGCAGGGGATTGGTCGGCGTCTCGACCCAAACAAGTTTCGTCTCGGTTTGTAGCGCCTTTTCCAGACCGTGGGGGTCGCTGAGGTCCGCGTAGCTAAAGCGCAATCCGGCGCTGCGCCGCCGCACCTTGTCAAAGAGCCGGAAGGTGCCGCCGTAGAGATCGTCGCTCGCGACGATGTGTGCACCAGCGTCGACGAGTTCCAGCACGGTAGAGATCGCCGCGAGGCCGGAGGCGAATGCGAACGCCTGGGCGCCGCCTTCGAGGTCGGCGACGCAGCGCTCGAAGGCCCAGCGCGTGGGGTTGTGCGAGCGGCCATAGTCCAGGCCCTGGTGCACGCCTGGGCTGCTTTGCACATAGGTCGAGGTCGCGAAGATCGGAGGCATGATCGCGCCGGTAGTCGGTTCGGGGGCCTGGCCTGCGTGGATCACTCGTGTTGCAAAGCCCAGGCGGGTGGGGTTTATGTCCTGGCTCATGCGAGCGTTCTCCTCAGGTAGTTGAGCAGATCCGTGCGAGTGATCAGCCCGTAGAAACCTCGTGCGTCGGCAATGATCGCGACCAGTCCGCGATCGAGCATGGCCCGCAGGTCTGCCAGGCTCGCCTGTGGCGGCAGTGTTGATGGTGCCGGGGTCATCGCGCTGGCGACCTGTGCCCGAAAGCGCTTGGCGTCGGCATTCACGGTCAACAACAGGTCCGACTCGTCGATTACGCCGACAAGCCGGGATCCGTCGAGCACCGGCAGTTGCGATATGTCGGCCAGGCGCATGCGGTGGAACGCGGTGAGGAGCGTGTCCTCGGACGCAACGCTGACCACGCTTCCGTCCTCGGCGCGGCGCGACACCAGGTCGCGCAGGTCGCCATATTCGCGTCGATGCAGTAATCCCTGGTCGACCATCCACGCGTCGTTGTAGACCTTGGAGAGATAACGCGTGCCGGTGTCACATACGAAGCTCAGGACGCGCTTCGGCGTCGTCTGCTCCTGACAGTAGCGTAGCGCCGAAGCGAGTAGCGTGCCGGTAGAAGACCCGCCCAGGATACCCTCGCGGCGTAGCAGCTCGCGGGCGGTGCCAAAACTCTCTTCATCGGGGATCGAGTACGCGGCGCGCACTGCGGAGAAGTCGGCGATCGGTGGCACGAAGTCCTCGCCGATGCCTTCGACCGCCCATGACCCGGCCTGGCCGACGACGCCGCTGCGCGTGTACTCGGCCAGGATCGAACCGACCGGATCGGCGAGCACGAACGCGAGCGCGGGCTGCACTTTTCGGAAATAGCGGGTCAGCCCGGTCAAGGTACCCGAAGAACCGACGCCGACGACGATCGCGTCGAGATCGTGGTTCATCTGCTCCCAGATCTCGGGTCCGGTGCCTTCCTCGTGCGCGCGCGGATTATCGGGATTCTCGAACTGATTCGCGTAGAACGCGCCGGGAATCTCGTGCCCTAACGCAGCGGCGCGCTCCTGGTAGTACTCGGGATGGCCTTTGCCGACATCGGAGCGAGTTGTGTGCACTTCGGCACCCATGGCCTTCAGATGAAGCACCTTTTCGGTTGACATCTTGTCGGGCACAACCAGAACCACGCGGTAGCCTTTGGCGCGCGCGACAAGCGCGAGGCCAAGACCAGTGTTTCCGGCCGTCGCCTCGACAACCGTGCCACCGGGCTTGAGGCGTCCGTCACGCTCGGCCGTTTCAATCATCGCCACGCCGATGCGATCCTTGATCGATCCGCCCGGGTTTTGCGACTCGAGCTTCAGGTACAGCGTACATAATCCGGTGTCGAAGCGGGTAACGCGCACCAGCGGCGTGTTGCCGATCAGCTTCAGTACCGCGGGGCCGGTATCGGTGGAGGGCGTGGTCATGGCATTTTCTCGTGGAACGACTCGCATGATGTAAATCCGTCGCGCTACCCCTGAGGCGCAGCGCGCGGCCCGAAATATGAAAAACCGTCCCGCGCCATTTTTCTGCCATCGTTCTTAATCACGAAGGCTCGTAGTGGACCGCGGCGACGATACCGAAGTTGCGGACCGCTCGACTGCAAGCCCGCCGGATTGACAGCGTTATGTCCATGTTCGCATAATGCCTGCGATATTCAAGCAGCCCCGCAGGGTGCTCCATTCTGTCTGAAATCGTCGCCACCAAGCGATCCGACCAATGAGTGACGATACAAAGGCCTGTCCGGTCTGTGGTGAAACCATCAAGGCTGCGGCCATCAAGTGCCGTTTCTGCAACACCGATCTGGTGGCTTTCGCCGCGTCACGCGAGGCCGAGGTGGAAAAGCCGCTGTTCACCGGCCACCCTGCTGTCATCCATAGTGCCTGGCAGTGGATCGCCGTGGTGGTCACGCTTGGCATCGCCCTGGTCCCCTACTGGCTCAAAAGCCTCGCGACGACCTACGAAATCACTTCGCAGCGTGTGCGGATCGAGCACGGCATCTTGTCCACAGTCAAAGACAGCATCGAGCTGTTTCGCATCGATCACTTCGACCTGCACAAGCCGCTAGGAATGAGGCTTGCAGGCTACTGCCTGCTGCACCTGCGTTCATCGGATGCGAGCTTCGAAACCGTGATCATCTACGGCATTCCGAACCTGGAACAGCTTGCCGATACGCTACGCGAGTGCTCGCTGCGCGAGCGCGCCAGACGACGCGTTACGACCTTCGTGCAGGGGTAGCGACCCATCCGGATGTGCCAGCGAGTCAAAACGTGCCGATCGGGACGCGACCACTCGGCCCAATGCTTTCAGCAGCTGCCCCGGCCCGAGTTGGTTGAGCGGCGGACCGGTCCTATGCGAGCCCGCGCGGGCATTGACCAGCGGGTTCGAAAGCGCGTCTTGTGTTGCGGTCGCGATGGGCACCGCGAAAATGAATCCTCGCTAGGTATCGTAGCTCAGTTTGGGATACCAGTCCGCGCCCCGCCCCTCCGGCGTGAAGTCGAAGAGATTCCATAAGGGCCAGATCAGATCGACGTGACGTCCGTTCTGGCCCTTTTCGGCGGGGGCGAAGAGCAGCTCCGTGCAGTAGCAATGACGAACCTCGCTTCCGCGTCGCGCAAAGACGTTCAGCGCTGGCCATTGTGAGCCGTCGCTATCTTCGGCGTGGTAGTCCGCGTTATACGAGTTTTTTGCCGATGAGAGAAGCCGCAAATTGCGCCAGCCGCGCTCACGCGCAAAGGACCGCAGACGCTCGACGGGGGACTTTGCCACGACAATCAGATTGATGCGCTGGGTGGCGTGCGGGGCGGTCCCGTTCAGGCTGTCGAGGATTGATGTACAGGAAGGACAGGCATGAGCCATCTTCGGTCCGTACATGAAACTGTAGACGACGAGGCTGGCGTTTGCGCGTTCGAAGAGCTCTGAGAATTTCACACGCCGAACGGTCCTCGTGTCATCGAGATCCGCGGCGCCCTCCTCGAATTCGTAGTCCTGCACTAGCGCTCCGCCAAACGGCAGTTGGCGCCGCAGCGCCGCAACCTCCTCGAGGCGACGGCGCAAATCGATTTCCGCCACGAGGAGTTCGTCTCGGGCCCGCCGGTAATCCGCACTTTCTCCGGGGAAGCGCTTGGAATGCAGTGAAGCCATCGACTCAGTGGTGCTCATGGTTGTCGCTCCATCGTTGACTTGTGCAATGCAAGGTAAAACCGATCGGCTCAGAACAGTCAAGCTATCCACGGCCGGAAACCAGATAATTGTCGAACCGCACCCGCCTTGTCAAAGCGCCTTCACGCGCCCCCTGGCCCGGATTCGCGGTTCATTCGATCGCACAAGACGTTGCGCGTGTCGCGCCCGGAGCCGGGAGTAACACGGCCTGTGGCCGCAAAAGCTCCTGGAACCAGGCGGCAGAGCCGATCCGGCTGTGGGTAAATGGCAGGTAGTACGGGTCGACCGGAATGATGCCGGTGATCGCCAGATTGGGACGCCATTTCTCGATGCCGAAATCGGCCAGTGGGAAGAACCCAATATCGACCTGCTGAACCGCAACGAAGCATGCGGTCAGGCTTGGTGATTTGTGCAGCACCTTGACGGCGAAGGCCGGCCCATAGTGTCCTTTGAACATCCCGCTTGCCCGCGTCAGCGCACCAGCGGCCCGCCCGCCTTCTTCCACGATGCGATGCCGCCTTCGATGTGGCGGGCCGCAGTAAGGCCTGCGTCCTGCGCGGCTTGTACCGCCATGGCCGAACGTTCGCCGAAGGCGCAGTAGAAGAGGAGCTTTTTGTTCGTCGATTTGCCTAACTCGTACAGTATGCCGCCGGGACGGATATTTTCCTGCAACGTGGGGTACGGCACGTGCAGCGAGCCCGGAATGATGCCGTGGCGCTTGCGTTCGCTGGGTTCGCGCAGGTCAATGAGCGCGACATCGGCTTGGCCGACGACGCTCCGGGCCTCCTGCGCTGTCACCGACCATCCACGGCGCGCGATCTCCTCCTGTGCCAGGCCAACTTTCATGTTGGCAGGCACGGCAACGTCCATCATCTTCGGGTTGGGCAGATTCAGGCTCTTCATCAGATCGACATATTCCTCGACCGACCTTACCTGTAGCCGCGGGTTGAACGCTTTCTCCTCCCCAATCGTGGAGACGGTGTCCCCCTTGTAGTCGTGTGCCGGATAAACCAGCGTTGCGTCCGGCAGCTTCAATAGCCGCCCGAAGATCGACTCATATTCCGCGCGGGGATTGCCATGCTGAAAATCGGTCCGGCCGGTGCCGCGAATGAGCAAGGTATCGCCGGTGAATACCCGGTCCGCCATGACGAAACTGTAGGAGTCGTCGGTGTGGCCGGGCGTATAGATGACGTCGAGCGCAATGCCCTCGATCGTGAGCTTGTCACCCTCGCCGATCCGCATCGAGACCACGTCGGTCTTGCTCTGTTCACCCATTACCGTGGTACAACGGGTGCGGTCGCGCAGCGCCCCAAGACCCGTGATGTGGTCGGCGTGCAGGTGCGTGTCAATCGCCTTGACCAGTTTCAGATCGAGCTCCTTGACGAGTTGCAAGTAGCGATCGACCTTCTCCAGCACAGGATCGATGATCAATGCCTCGCCGCCCGCCCGGCTGGCGAGCAGGTAGGTGTAGGTACCCGATACTTGGTCAAAGAGTTGCCGGAAGATCACGTCGTGCCCCTTCCTTCTACCGAACATGCCAAATTGCAATCGTCCGGGGGCCGAGCGCAACCGCAGCGTGCTGAGATCCGATCGCGCGTCAGCCGTGCATCGCCGCGCGCCTTTGCGCAGCGGCGCCGGCGCCCGAGAACGACGGCCACACAACTTTTATGACGCCATAATAATCAAATGGCCGAGTAGAGACGGTCGCGCGGCTTCGATCGGACGACCGGCGCCGGCACACCCGTTCTTCAACGATTTGGCGTCGATCCTGCCCGAAGGGTGCTAGCAGCAACCCGGTTTCGCATTCTGGTGGAGGGAGCCGCTTTTCAGGCTGAAAAGGTAAGACGCGCCCAAAATCAGGATCGCAACCAACATGAGCACGGTCGACTCAAGGCCTTGAACTATGATCTGCGCACGCTCTATGCTGTCGGGCGAGATCGTGAACGCATAGACGATGAGCAGATTCGGAGTGAATACGGCGCAGGCCATGAACACCAATTCAAAGACCAGCGCCGGCACGTGCGGGGGCGTCGAATCCGTCGCAAACAGGGCAGGGCTGAGCATGAGAACCTCCGTGACAGATGAAGAGTTGAGCAGGGNNATTCGGTAGGCCCGCGAAGTGCGTGCGCAGTGAAAACGTGAGTCCGTTCGGATGACGAATGCGCAACGTATGATTGCAAGCCGTGCACAGATCGCGTTGCTTGATGGAACCTCCGGAGAAATCTGCGATCGAATGGTTTTCACCACGGCGTGCGGATGCTACGCGGACAGGGAAGGGATGCGATGTACTGGGTGGAAACAGCACGTACCGGCTACGCCGACAGGGTTGTCGCAATCAGATCGTGGGTGTGCGAACTTGGCCGACAGATCGCGCATGATGCTCTCACGATCGAGATCGACAATGGATCAATGGCGCTCATCCGCACGAGTCACACGGTGAAGATGACGGGCAGGGCAGGCGAAGAAACGGTGGTACTGACGAAGGAGGAATTCTTGAACGAGTACGATCTATTCGAGCGCAACGCCGCACCGCGATTGCGGGCAGCGGTGGAAAGGCTGAGGATCAAGTAACAAGATCGTCTCCGGCCGACGCGCCAGATGCGACTAGCTGCTTGTCAGCCAGCCTTGTGGCCATTTAAAGCAACTGCTAGTCTCGCAGCGAATTCGCATCTCAAATCCACCCAACGAACCCGGAAGGCAAGTGTGAAGAAATCCGCTGCGGCAATCCTTATCGTCCTGAGCACTACGGCCTTTGCGCAGAGTCCCGGCATGAACCCGGGACTGTGGGAAATCAATGTGGTCCGCCAGGTCATGGACGGCCATGACGTGACTGCCCAGATGACCGCGGCCCAGACCAAATTGCAGCAGGCGATGGCCAATATGTCTCCGGAGCAGCGCAAGCGATTGGAGGCCATGATGGGCGGCCAGGGCCAACCCGTTCAGAGTACCGCAACGGGAGGCACGCGCGTATGCATCAGCGCCGCGATGGCGGCCAGGGACAGGCCGGTGGTGGATCCGAAAGGCCTTTGCGAACCGGCCAAGGTGAGCCGTAGTGGCAACAAAATCAGTTTCGAGTTCAATTGCACCGCCAACGGCGGCACCTCCGTTGGCAAGGGCGAAAGCACCATTGGCAGCGACATGGTGACCAACAGCGTGGATATGACCGTGACCGATGCTCGGGGGCAGCACACAATGCGAAACGAGTCACAGATGAAGTATCTCGGCCCGGACTGTCAGGGCATTAAGCCGCTCGACGAACTGGCAAAGAACGCCAAGGATCTCGCCCACTAGAAACAGACCTGGACGCACGCCGCATCAATGTCACGTTGTTCCGGCAAGGGCTTTGCCGGCCGCTCGTAGGTGGGCGATCTTGGCGCCTCATCCATGACAACCAAGATCTTGCATTTAGACCGTGCGATCATTGCGTGATTCAGGAAACTGCGGCAAGCCGTCTGCGAATTTCAACCACCCGACATCATGGCGCAGCCATGAATGATGTGTAGGAGGAAACGAATCTGGATCGTCGAGACTGCATGTCGTGATATCGACGAATTGCGGCGCGTCGGCGTGCGTGTATGTCAGCGGAGTTCCGCAGCATGCGCAGAACGTTCGTCGCACGGGTGCCGAGGACGAGTATTCCGTGACCTCACCCTTCACGAAACGGAAGCGCTCAATCGGGAACGTGACCCAAGCAACAACGGGCGCCGCTGCCGCGCGCCGGCAGGTCCGGCAATGGCAGATCATGCTGTTGATCGCGGCACCCTGTATGCGGTACCGAACCGATCCGCACAGACAACCACCATCAATGTTCGTCAATGCCATTTTGTCTCCCCCCGCGGGGCATCGAGCTTCATCCCGGCCCCGTCACCGACGAATTGACGCCCTCCATCTTGCTCAGTACGCTCCCCAAATGCTACTCGCCGACGCCCGATAGTTGGGAAATGCGAGGCCGTCATGCGCCTTGTCCTTCGAGAACCCACGGTCGATGACTACGCTACGGTCACGTCGTGGGTCGCCGATGCTTCGGCATGCGCGCTATGGGCCGGCGCGCGGTTTCCTTTCCCGTTTGCCGCGCGTGATCTCCCCGATCTGATTCGGGTTGCCAAAGGGGCGAGCTACGTTCTTTGCGACGAGAACGCGGCGACTCTCGCCTTTGGGCAATACCGCGTACCGAAGACCGGCGCAGTACACCTTTGCCGAATCATCGTCGCTCCTCACGCGCGCGGCGACGGTCTGGGCAAGGTGTTGTGCCGGATGCTCATTGACGAAGGGGTGCGTGCTACAGGGGCAACAGCGGTGACACTTCGCGTCTATCGGAATAACGTGGCGGCCCGCGCCGTCTATCGGTCACTGGGGTTCGTACCCGTCGAAGAGGGCTCGAATCCTGAGGTTCTTTGGATGAGAGCGCAAGCCACCTCTGCGCCGCTTGCAGAGGCAAAGGGCCGCGTTACGGCGTGAAGCGAGGCGGCGGTCATGCGCATTCGGGAGCGCGACGGCCATACCGGTTCCAGTGCGTGAGCTCGCCGATGCCACGCCGCACCCGCAAATAGCCCGCAGAGGCAGTCTCCGGGTAGCCGAGCCGGCAGGCGAACGCAATCTTCATGAACTGGGGGATCTTCAGGAAGCGGTGCAACTCGTCTTCCGCCTCCCCTTGGCTGAATGTGCTCAGGATCTGCATACCGATGCCGAGCGTCTCAGCCATGAGCCACATGTTCTGCATCACGCATCCCAGGCTCATCATGCCGAGCGCATCTGCTTCCGACGCCGGTGCCCGTTTGCGCGTGTCGTAGACGACGACCAACAGCATCGGGCACTTCGGCGCAGGGCGGCCGAGAAATGCATGCGGGCCGTCGGCGTCGCGCTCCGGCTTTGCGTCCGGTGTTTGCCACGACGGCGGGAACATGCTCGCCAACAACCCCGTCTTCTTGCGCAGCAGTTCCTCTTCCGAAAATGCCAGCTGCTGGTAGTTCTCCCGCAGGAAGGTCGAGGAAGGCTCCGACCGGATGGCGCCGATCACCGCCAAGTCTGCCTTGTCATCGATCACGATGACTTCAAAATTTTGCATGTTGTGCGCGGTAGGTGCCCAGCGCGCCGCCTCCAGAATTTGCTGCAGATCCTGTTCGGGAATCCGCTGTTTCGGGTCGAACGGCACCCGGGACGTATGCCTATCGCGAACGATGTCGAGGATGTCGCGCATGATGGGGACCTTACCCGCGGGGGTATCCCACCGTCTGCGCGAACGTCACGAACTGCTGCTCCGGGAGTTGCATGACCCGGGCGAGTTTCGCACCATCGACCGCCGCCCGAAAGACGGTGGCGAGGCCCTCAGAGGCGCAGAACAGATACACGTTTTGGCCAATGAACCCGGCATCGACGGAGGCAAAGAGTCGACGATCTTCGGCCGAGATATCCATCATGCGCTCGCCATGCGCGACGTAGACCAGGTTGAGCGGTGCGGTGGCGACGAAGTCCTGCAGGCCGGTGTGCGCGCGGATATCGTTCTTCATATGGGACAGCAGTGTGTGCGCCTTCGGCTCATACAGCCAGACGCCGTCTGCCATGGCGACATAGATGTCCATCACCATGACGTGGCGCCAGTAGGGGGCGGTCCGGTCCCCGCTTGGACGATTGACACCAAAGGCCGCCCACAGCAGATCGGACAGGACCTGCGGTGCAAGCGGGCGTTCGGAATATTCGCGCGTGGAGCGCCTGCGCTGGAGCGCGATCGTGAGCGGCTGGCCGCCTTCGCTTCGCGCTGCAGGCAAGTCGATGCGTCGGTTCTCCTGGGCAAGCGGGAATGTCGGAGCCGCGGCGAGCGCCGCGCCCGCAAGAATTCCAGCATTGGCCTGGCGTCGTGTAATCATCGTCACACCTTTTTCCTCCCGCAGTTGGGATGCCGGGCAGTCGAATCAATCGATCATTGACGGGCCGCCGCCTGGAGGATCGTGCGGCGGACCAGCGCCTCGAACATAGGCAGTTTGTAGGCGTTGTTGGAAAGCGGCGTGGCGCCGTCCAGCGCGGCGTGCGCTGCCTCCCTGGCGGCGATATCGTCAACGTGCCTGCCGGTAAGAACATCCTCGGCCGCCTTTGCCCGGCGCGGCACGGGTGCCGCCGCGCCGAGGATGATCGCGGCACGCTGGCAGTTTCCACCGGAAGAAAGCTCAAGCAACACGGCCACGTCGGCGAGCGGCCAATCGAAGGAATCTTTCTGGCCCTGCTTGCGGTGCGCCATGCGCGCGCCCACGGGCGGCGGCGGCACGTGGATCGCCGTCAGGATCTCTTGGGATCTGAGGTCATTTTCCCGCTGGATATCCCTGTCCGGCGAGACAAAGAAATCCTCGAGCAAGACCCGCCGCACGGCGCCCTGGGCACTGGTCAGCTCCACGCTCGCCCCCAAGGCCACCAGCACCGTCGCGGCGGTGGAGGGGTGGACGATGGCGCAGACCTGATTATCGAAGATCGCGTGGTATTGGTTCTCTCCCGGGATTGCGAAGCAGTGGCGGCCGCCCTTTCTAAGGCAGTGATATTCCTGTGCCCGGAAATACCAGCAGCGCGGCCGCTGCAGCAGATTGCCGCCCAGGGTCGCGACATTGCGTATTTGCGGGCTCGCCGAGCCACGCACCGCGTCGGTCAGGGCGGGGTACCGCTGCCGCGCGACGGGATGATCGCCGAGGCTGGCCAGAGTGACCATCGGTCCGATGCGCAGGCCGCCGGCGGGCTCCGCGACGATGCTGTCGAGCCCGGGGATCTCATTCAGGCTAACCACTTTTTTCGGTGACAGCAGATTTTCCTTCAGAAGGTCGAGCAAGTCGATGCCGCCGGCCTTCACGACGGACGTCTCGCGGCGGTCAATGGCATCCGGGGAGACCGTCATCGCGCTGGCGACCGTAGTCGATGCTGCTGCCGCTGCCTCCGAAACCGTACGTGCACTTGCCCAGGCAAAGCGGTTCACGTCCGTCCACTCCTCGAGGGAATCTTGCCCAGCGCCGCGAGGACTGCCGCCGGCGTCATGGGCGTTGAGCGAAGCCGAACGCCGATCGCGTTATAGACTGCATTGGCGATTGCCGGCGCGGTCGCGATATTCGAGGGCTCGGCGATGCCATAGGCGTCGGTAGCGCTATTTCCCAGATAGTTCTCCAGAAGCACGACTTCGATTGCCGGTGTATCGCCTGGGCCCGCCAGCTTGTACTGCTCGAGGTTCGGGTTCACCATGCGGCCGGTGGCTTGGTCGAGAACGCGTTCCTCGAACAAGGCGAAGGAAAGCCCCATCAGGACGCCACCCTGCACCTGGCTCTCGAGCTGCAGCGGATTGATTGGTCGGCCGCAATCCTGGACCGCAACCACGCGCTCGACCCGCACGACGCCCGTCTCGGTATCGACGGCAACCTCGGCAAACTGTACGCCGCCCAGATCCTGTTGCGCCACCGCGGCATCCCCCATCCGGCGGCGAAACCCGCCGTAATCGTCGCTGCGCGCAGCCACGGCGCTGATGCGATCCGTGCGCAGCAGCGCGCAGCCCTCGCCAAAGCGCAATCCGCGGCGCGGATCGTCGCGGACCAAGATACGTCCGTCGCGCGCGATCAGGTCCGTCGCGGGTACGTTCAAGGCGACCGCCGCTTCCCGGAAAAGCGATTGCAAAACACGCCAGGCGGCGGTGCGGGCCGGGGGCGTAACGGACGCAGTCGTTCGGCTGCCGTAGGAGGGCCCCCCCGCCGGAAATTCCGTGTCGCCGATGCGAACGGTGATATCTTCGGGGCGTAGTCCAAAAACTTCGGCCACGACCTGGGCGAGCACCGTGCCGATTCCGGTGCCGATGTCCTGCACGCTCGACAGTACCTCCACCGAGGCATCGCGCATCACACGTACTTCGCAGGCAGAGTTGATCTGCACATTGGCGCCCCAGAGCGATTGCGCCACGCCGAGACCGCGCTTTACCGGGCCGGGATCGGTGCCGGGCGCGTGCCGGCGCTGCCAGCCGATCCGTTCGGCGCCGATGCGCCGCTCTTCGCGCCGTACCGCGCTCGGGTCGATACGGTCGCGCAGCGCGAGCGGGTCGATAGAGAGCCGCTCGGCCAATTCGTCGATCGCCTGCTCCATTCCCCAGGCGCCCGGTGTGTTGCCCGGCGCACGCATCGCGCAGCCTGGCCCCGCATTGATGAACACATCGTATTGCGAGGCTTCGAAGTTAGGACATGTGTACAGCGCCTGCGCAAAATTGCCGATGCCCGCACCGAGGGCGATGCCGGCGGTGCCGTAGCTCAGCAGCGAAATCGCCGTGAGCGACCCGTCGTGCCGCGCGCCGATCCGCAGGCGCTGCCAAGTACCAGGGCGATTGCCCGAGTCCATCTGCTCTTCCTGGCGATCGAGGATTAGGCGTACCGGCGCCTGCGCCTGACGCGACAGGGCGACCGCCGCGCGGCCATGATTGCCAAGGGAGGACTTGGAGCCGAAACCACCGCCCATCCCGTCAACGACCACGCGTACACGGCTCAGCGGCAGGTCGAATGCCTCCGCCAGCTCATGGCGCACGCCGGCAGTAAATTGCGTGGACATATGGACGGTCAGGCCGTCCGCCCGCCAATCGGCAACGATCGCATGCGGCTCCAGGCAGCAGTGGGTCTGCACCCGGGTGCGGTACTCGCCCTCGACAACGACGTCGGCTTGTGCGAAGCCTTGCCCCGCGTCCCCCCGGATGTCGGTTGCCGGTCCGCGCACATTCCCGTTGAGCGGCAGCCCGCGTGGCGCCGGAAAACCCGAGGCAAAGCCTTCAGGCGCCGAAGCGGCGTCGTGGACCCGCGGCGCGGCGGTCTCGCGAGCCTTGTCTATATCCGCCACGAAGGGCAGCGGCTTGTAATCGACGCGAATCAGGCGCAGCGCCTCTTCGGCGGCAGCCATGGATACGGCTGCGACGGCGGCTACCGGCGCACCGATATAACGCACGACGGAGGCCACGGGATCGTCGGGATGGGCGATCAGCAGGACCGCGCGCACGCCCGGGTAACCCGTGGCGGCCGAAACATCGATGCTGCGAATCTGCGCGTGGGGCAGCGGCGCGCGCAGGATCCGGCCGTACAGCATGCCGGCGAGAGTGACATCCACCGTAAAGCGGGTTGCACCGGTGACTTTGGCGCGGCCATTGTAGCGGGGCACTGGCTTGCCGATCAGCGCGAGCGCGGCATTGGGAGGTAGCGGCGGTGGCTCGTCGAGCGGGACTTGGCGCTCCACCTCGCCGATTCCCACGCTCGCAATACCCGATGGGAACTTCGCGGTCCGCGTGGTCCCGTCCGTCGCCATGGTCAGGCCTTCCGCGCCTTGGCCGCGGCAAGAGTCGCTGCCACGACGTGCGGGTAGGTGCCGCAGCGACAGAAATGGCCGTTGATCGCTGTTTGCACGTCCGCCATCGTCGGATCGGGGTTACGCTCCAGCAGTGCCGCGCAGCTCATCACCAACCCGGGCGTGCAGAAACCGCATTGCAGGGCATCGTGTTCGATGAACGCGGCCTGCACCGGGTGAAGCTGAGTTCCGAGCGCCAGGCCCTCGATCGTCGTCACCGCGCGCGCGCCGACCTCGATTGCCAACTGCATGCAGGAGCAAACGGCTGCCCCGTCGAGCCAGACCGTGCACGCTGAACAAGCGCCGCGATTGCAGGCGATCTTGGTGCCCGTCAGGCCCAGGGGGCCGCGCAAGGCCTCGGCCAGCGTCATTCGCGGCTCGGCGGTAAACGTGCGCGCCGTGCCATTAATCTGGAGGGTAACCGGAACGGCCTCCGGCCCCGCCACTGGTGGGGCACTTCGTTCCCCCGCTTCTGGGGATCCAGTCAACGCTGACGCAGCCTCAATCATGCTCGCCCCGGCTGTCGTTAGCGCAGAGCCAAGAAGAAACGAACGACGCGATAGTTTAGGCTTCATACTGCCTCAAGCTCAAGGAATCGACCCCGCCTTGCTCTGGTCCCCCAACGCGCGCGAGCGCGCGCGAATGGACAGAGCATCGCACCCCGGCCGGACCGGTTACTTGACTTCGGTCAACACCGTATCCCTATTCAGCAGGCGAATATGGACGCGCATCGTGCGCCAGCGAGCGATTTCGGGGAGCTGGAATGGAGCGTATTGAAAACCGGACATTCGACGAACTGCAGCCGGGCGACACGGCGAGTCTCGTGCGCACGCTTATCTACAAAGATATCGAGGTGTTCGCGATCATGTCGGGGGACGTGAACCCGGCGTATCTCGACGAGGCTTTTGCCAAGAGCGACATGTTCCACAAGGTGGTAGCACACGGAATGTGGGGCGGGGCGCTCATCTCGACGGTCCTGGGCACGCAGCTTCCAGGGCCCGGGACCATTTACACCGATCTGACGCTTCATTTTCGCCAGCCGGTTGGACTGGGCGACACGATCACGGTGACAGTGAAAGTTGCGAAGAAGATCACCGATACCCATCAGGTCGAGTTCGATTGCCGGGCGTCGAATCAAAATGGCGAGGAGGTCATCACCGGCACCGCGACGGTCATTGCGCCAACCGAGAAGATTTCCCGTCCGCGCGTTGTGCTCCCGGAAATAGAACTACTAAAGCGGGGGCGGCGCTATGAGCGTCTGATCGAACTGACCCGTGGCCTCGACCCCATCCGCACTGCGGTGGTCCACCCGGTCGATACCCCGTCGCTGCTTGGCGCGGTGGAAGCGGCCCGCGCCCAACTCATCGTGCCGGTGCTGGTCGGTCCGGAGGCCAGGATCCGCGCCGCCGCCGCGCAGGGGCAAATCGATCTGGCACCGTACGAGATCGTATCGACCGAGCACAGCGCCGCTGCGGCGGCGCAGGCGGTCGCGATGGCGCGCGCCGGCAAAGTGGAAGCGCTGATGAAGGGCGCGTTGCATACCGATGAACTCATGCACGCAGTAGTCGACAGCGAGCATGGCCTACGTACCGACCGGCACATTAGTCATGTCTTTGCGATCGACGCTCCTCGCTACCCGAGGGCACTCTTTGTCACCGACGCCGCGATCAACGTTTACCCCACACTGGCCGAGAAGCGCAACATCATCCAGAACGCGATCGACCTGGTGCACGCCCTGGGCATCGCGGAGCCGCGCGTGGCGATCTTGTCTGCCGTCGAGACCGTCACCGAGCAGATCCGGTCTACCCTGGATGCGGCCGCGCTTTGCAAGATGGCAGATCGCCGCCAAATTACCGGCGGTATCCTCGATGGTCCGCTCGGCTTCGACAACGCGGTGTCGATGGAGGCGGCCAAGACGAAAGGAATTGTCTCGCCCGTCGCCGGCCGCGCGGATATCCTTGTGGTACCGGACCTCGAGGCGGGCAATATGCTGGCAAAGCAGCTCGAATATCTCGCCGATGCGGAAATGGCCGGTATCGTCCTGGGCGCGCGGGTTCCAATCGTTCTGACGAGCCGAGCCGACAAGACGCTCGCACGTCTCGGATCCTGCGCTATCGCGCTATTGCTGGCGCGCCACAGGAGGGAGGCAGCGCCGTGAAGGACGCGATACTCGTTCTGAACGCGGGGTCGTCGAGCATCAAATTCTCCGTCTTCCTGGCACAGGAGCGACCAAGCCGACAGGACCTCGTCTGTTCCGGTGAGTACGAGGGCTTGGGGCAGCGCGTGCATTTCACCGCAAACGACGGTGCCCGAGTGTCGGTGGGCGAAGAGTACCTGGCCGAAGGCACTACCCATGAGGATGCGCTCGCTGCGCTTTTTCCCTGGCTGGAGCACTCATTTCGGGATCTCCGGTTGGTGGCGGCCGGGCACAGGGTGGTGCACGGCGGATCGCGCTTCACCACGCCAGTGCGTATCGACGCGGCCGTGACCGCGGAGCTGCGCCGCCTCATACCGCTGGCACCGCTCCATCAGCCCCATCACCTCGCCGCTATCGACGCCCTTTCGAAGCTGTATCCGGCGCTGCCGCAAATCGCGTGCTTCGACACCGCCTTCCACCATACCCAGCCGGAGGTCGCGGCCGCCTTCGCGCTGCCGCGCAGGCTTGCGAAGGAGGGGATCCGGCGTTACGGGTTTCATGGCCTGTCCTATGAATATATCGCCAGCATCCTTCCGGAATTCCTTGGTCCGGCCGCCGCCAGTGGTCGCGTGATCGTGGCTCACCTCGGCAGCGGCGCCAGCATGTGCGCAATGCACGGGGGCAAGAGTATCGCGACGACCATGAGCTTCACCGCGCTCGATGGTCTTCCCATGAGCCGTCGCTGTGGCAACCTCGATCCGGGCGTCGTTCTGTACCTGATACAGGAAAAAGGCATGGCGGCGGCCGAGGTCAGCGATCTTTTGTATCGCGCATCCGGCCTCTTCGGTGTCTCCGGGATCAGCGACGACATGCGCACCTTGTTGGCCAGCGATGATCCGGCTGCGAAGGATGCGATCAATCTTTTTGTCTATCGCATCGCACGCGAGCTGGGCTCGCTGGCCGCCGCCCTTGGAGGTATCGACGCGTTGGTATTCACCGCAGGCATCGGCGAGCACGCGCCGGAGGTTCGACGCCGCGTTTGCGAGGACGCAGCCTGGATCGGCGTGGACCTCGACGAACGCGCGAACGCCAACGGCGGTCCGCGGATTACGCGCGCGGACAGCCGGGTGTCGGCGTGGGTGATTCCGACGGACGAGGACCTGATGATCGCGCGTCACGCCTGGACGGTCGTAGAAAAAGATACCCGGCCCGTTCCAAGGGCGCGCTCTGGCGACGGAACGGCCTAGTGGATAACCTAGCACTCGGCGCGGCGGTGTTCGCCGTATTCTGGGCCTCCACCGGCCGATCGGCAAACCGTATCGGCGACAATATCGATCGTCGGCAGCAAAGACCCCAGAGGGCGACTCCGGTGGCGGTGTGACGCGAGCGTTTCGTACGCGTGCATCCGCGGCGGCCTCTCAATGGTTCGTCGCAAGTTCCGGCTCGTGCTGTTCACTTTCCCGAATGATTCGCCGCAGCTTGCCCCCGGCTCCTCTGCACCGCGGTGGTCCCGTGTCCTGATCGATCCGAACGCCATCCAGTCCCTGGCAGTCGAGAAAGCCGCGAAGCGCGGACCGAGCCCGATCCGCCTTTGCGTGCTCGCGCACACCCACGTGCAGACGCAAGGCGCGTGGCCCGAGTTGCACGAGCTGAAAGTCATACAAGCCGGCGCCTTCCTCCAGGACGGTCGTCAGAGCCAGTGGCAGCAGTCGAACGGCAACGCCGCCTCGACCGTGAAGCTCCAGCAGATCGTCCCCGCGACCCTGGACATGAATGGCGGGCAACCGATTGCCGCACTCGCAGGGGCCGGCGCGCACGGTTATTGAATCGCCGAGGTCGTAGCGGATGAGCGGTTGCGCCCGGTTGGCAAGATTGGTCAAAAGCACGGTGTGCGAAGGCTGCCCCGGTGCCACCGGCTGGTACTGGTCATCTACCGGTTCGAGCACCACCCAATCGGCGTTGACATGCAGCCAGCCCGCGGGACACCCAACTGCGATCGAGGCAAATTCGGAGGCCCCGTACTCGTCGCGCACGTCGGCTCCGAAGGTCTCTTGCACAATTTGGCGAGTAGCCTCCGACAGGCACTCGCCCCCGGTCCACACTTGCGTCGGGTCGATTCTTAGCCGGCCTGCCTGCTGCTCCTGGGCGAGCAACGCCGCGGCGCTGGGGTACGTTGCAATCAGGCTCGGCTGATATTCGTTGAGTTCGGCCACGAGCATGTCCAGCGGTTGCATCAGCGTAATTACACGCAAGCGCTGCGCCATCCATGGAAACATACTGCGCAGTCGTTCGACACTCGCCACGCCGGCAAAGTGGCCACCCGTGGCCGCCACGAGCGCAAAACGGCCAAGCGCAAGGGACGAGACGCCCATTTCTATCGATGCCGCCGCGCCACGAAATCGATATAGCTGCAAGGCGTCGTACACGGCAAGCGCGCTCGCATCGTGAACAAAGATCCCGGGCTCGCCGCTGGTTCCGGACGAGGTCCACACGGCGAACCCGCCGGCAAACGGACGGCCCACCCGCTGCGGGTCAGCGATGAACGCTTCCAGGGTGCGACGCTGGAGCGCGGGACTCGTCACCAGCTTGTCGAAGCCGTTCATCATCATGGTCTTGGTGACGATCGGCAGCGCGGAGAGGCTCTCGAGATCCTGCTCGCGGACGCCGGCATACAATGCGCGGTACAAAGCCGAGCGATCGCGGGCAAACGAAACCAGGTTTTGCCATCGGCGCCGCACTAAGGTACGCAGATCCCTCGGCGGGAGCCAGGCCGCTTGGCATATGTCCCAAGCGCATGCGAAGGAACGCAGGTAATCAGGCCAAGGCCAGGAGTCGGTTCGCGTCGGCACCTGCGCCGTGGACGGCGCCCTGGCAGTTTGTCCCATCCCAGCCATGCCCACGCCTCCCAGTTCTCCCGCAATGCAAGCAAACTCCGCAATTTCTCGATCGCTGCAACCACGCAAGGTTGACATCGCGATGCAACGAATCTGTTGATCCGCAGCAAGAAATGGAAGATTGCGACAGAATATCTCGACCAGGAGGCATGCCGGCAGTCCCCTTGGGGCGGGAGGCGGGGCTGCTATCGGTTTAATCAAGGTCAAACCCGGTCGCACCCGCACGCGTAGCCTGCTACCGTGTAATAGTTATCCGGGATGCCGACCGGCGCCAGGGTCCGGGCCGCAAGATGGCCGCGCGTGGGCACTAGGCTTGTGCACGTCACTGATGAGGGATGCGATGAGAACACCGACGACTGCAATACGCGATTTGGCGATCCACAAGGTGGTCACCGTTGCTTCCGATACAAGCTTGCGCGATTGCGCGCAGGCAATGCGGGAAAAACATGTCGGCAGCTTGGTCCTCGTGGATCCCGGCAGCCGGCGCCCGCTCGGCATCGTTACCGACCGCGATATCGTGGTCGAGGCCGTTGCCGTTGGGCTGGATCCAACAACCATCACCGCCGGCGACATTGCCGCCAAGCCGGTGGTTACCGTGCGCGATGACGAAGATGTGCTCGAAGCGCTGGCACGCATGCGGGAAAACGGCGTCCGGCGCCTTCCCGTGACCGGACCCGGCGGTCAACTGGCCGGTGTGCTGTCGCTCGACGATCTGCTTGCGGCAATGTCGGAACAATTCGATTCGATCATGAGAGTCATGATCGCGGAAAGGACCAAGGAAGGCGCGACCCGCCGCTGAGCGCCGTGCCGGGGCCAAGGACAATGTTGCCGGCGGTATAGGATCTAGGCGCAATGGGCCACCAGGCCCTGGTTGCCGCTTCGCTTCCCGGACAGGATTTGGTGCAGAAGGCCGTATGCCTTGGACCAACGATAATTACCCGGTCTCGATGCGCCACCTGGCGCCGCCGGTACGGGAAAAGGCGATCGAGATCGCAAACGCGTTGCTCGCCGAACGCATGGACGAAGGCATGGCGATACGCGTGGCGATCGCAAAGGCAAAGCAATGGGCACGGGGTCGAGGTCTGCTGATTCGCGAGGACGATTACTGAGCGCACCGCTCCAGTGTGCGCGGCTACTGAACATGCGCGTAGCCTGGGCGCCTACCCTACTACAATTTGAAGCCAAGCGCCGTAAGGACTTGCGCGCGCACGTTGTGAAGTGCGCCGCCCATGGCCGTTCGTGCGTCAACGGAGGGACGCAAGCATGGCGAGCAAGCAGATCGTATTTCACGACGAGGCTAGGCAGCGACTCATCGCCGGACTGAACGTGCTGTCCAATGCCGTCAAGGTCACGCTGGGCCCGAAAGGGCGGACGGTGGTCCTGGGGCGCCCGTTTGGCGGTACCACGGTGATCAATTCTGGCGTCGCAGTGGCGCGCGAGATCGAGTTGGCAGATCCGGTCGAAAATCTGGGGGCGCAAATGGTGCGTGAGGTGGCCGCCCGCACGTCCGAGAAAGCCGGGGATGGGACGACCACGGCCACGGTGCTCGCGCAGGCGATCGTGCTCGAAGGTGCCAAGTTCGTTGTTGCGGGACACGATCCCATGGATATCAAGCGCGGCATCGACAGGGCGGTAGAGGCGATCGTCGCGGAACTTGAGAAAAATTCCCGCCCGTGCGTAAGCAAACAGGAGATCGCGCAGGTAGGCACGATCTCCGCCAATGGTGATGAGGCAATTGGCGCGCTCATCGCCGATGCGATGGAGCGTGTGGGACATGCGGGCGTAATCAAGGCCGAGGACGGCCGGGGCATGTCCAATGAGCTCGAGGTTGTCGAGGGCCTGCAGTTCGACCGTGGCTACCTTTCCCCATACTTCATCAACGAGGCGGAAAAGCAACGCGTGGCTCTGGAGGATGCGCGGGTACTTGTGCATGAGAAGCCAATTTCCTCCGTGCGCGAAATGCTTCCCTTGCTGGAAGAGGTCGCCAAGCTGAACCAGCCGCTGCTGATCATCGCCGAGGACGTCACGGGTGAGGCCTTCGCTATGCTGGTGGTAAATTCGATCCGAGGCATCCTGAAGACCTGTGCAGTAAAGGCGCCGGGCTTCGGCGACCGGCGAAAGGCACTGCTTCAGGATATCGCGACGGTCACAGGCGCAACGGTCATTGCCGAGGACGTCGGCCGAAGCTTGGAGAAGGCGCAAATCGAGGATCTGGGCCGGGTGCGCCGCATCGAAATCGACAATGAACACACTACGCTCATCGGTGGTGGCGGGGACAGTGCCCGAATCCAGGAGCGCGTCGCCGCGCTGCGCACTCAGCGCGATGCCGCCACGAGCACGTACGACCGCGAGCAACTCGACGAGCGCATTGCCAAACTCACCGGAGGCGTGGCCCTGATCAAGGTGGGCGCATCGACCGAGCTGGAGATGAAGGAAAAGAAATCGCGTGTTGAAGATGCCCTGCATGCCACTCGCGCCGCCGTCGAGGAAGGCATAGGCCCGGGCGGCGGAGTGGCGCTGATCCGCGCGGCAGCGGTACTGGTCGATTTGCCGCAAACCACGCTCGGGCAGGGTTCGGGCATCCGCATCGTGGAGCGCGCGGTGGAAGAACCCCTGCGCCAGATTGTCACAAATGCCGGCATTGATCCGGCACCTGTGCTCGACGCGGTGCGCTCCGGAAAAGGAAGCCTTGGATTTAATGCAGCCAGTGGGGAGTACGGAGACATGTTCGCGATGGGAGTGATCGATCCGACCAAGGTTACGCGCCTCGCGTTGCAAAATGCGGCATCGGTCGCCGGCTTGATCCTGACCACGGACTGCGTAATCGCCGATCGCCCCCCTGCGGCGGAAGGCGACACCGATTCCGGCGCGGTCGGCGCCTAGCGAAAATCTTTTGGTTGTCGCCGCCGTGGGCCGACACGCTCCCGCGCTGGAGCGAAGATGAGCGCAGGCGCGAACCAGGCGATTGCCGCGGCCTTCGAAAAAATCGCCGACCTGCTCTCGCTGCAAGACGCCAACCCGTTTCGGATCCGCGCGTATCGCAATGCGGCCCGGGTCGTCGGCGGCCTCCAGACTGACCTGGGCGCCCTCGTCGCGGCAGGAAAGCCGCTGCCCAAGCTGCCGGGCATAGGCGCCGACCTTTCCGCAAAGATTCGCGAGATCGCCAGCACCGGGCACAGTGCTCTGCTCGAGGAAATGCAGCGTCAGGTCCCGCCAGCCGTGGCGGATTTGCTGCAACTTCCCGGTCTTGGTCCGAAGAAGGCGCGCGCTTTGTACCAAGAATTGCACGTACAGACGCTGCCGCAACTACTACGCGCCGCAAAGGACGGCCGTGTCCGCACCGTCGGCGGCTTTGGCGCGCGCACTCAGCAGCGCCTGATCGAGGCCATCGAAAACCGTCTTTCCAAGGCCAAGCGCTACAAGCTCGCCGACGCCACCGCCATTGCGCAGAGCCTCGAGGCCTACTTGCGAGCGATGCCCCAAGTGCGCGAGGTCCTGGTTGCGGGAAGCCTGCGGCGCGCCCGCGATACGGTGGGCGACATCGATCTGCTCGCGGTGGCTGAGGATGGCAAAGGCGTCTGCGCCCGGTTTGCCCAGTACCCGGGAACCACCGAGCGGATCAGCGTCGGGGACACCCGCGCCTCCATCGTTTTGCAGAACGGCATGCAGGTCGATTTGCGGGTCGTGACAGCACAAAGCTCCGGCGCGGCCTTGCTGTATTTCACCGGTTCCAAATCGCATAACATCGCCCTGCGCAACCTGGCGCTTGCGCGCGGTTGCAAGCTCAACGAATATGGCCTTTTCCGCGGTTCGGAGCGTATCGCCGGTGAAACGGAGGAATCGGTGTACCGCGCGCTCGGCTTGCCGTGGATCGCGCCGGAGTTGCGCGAGGACCGCGGCGAAATCGAAGCCGCCCGCAATGGTCGCTTGCCGGTATTGATAGAGCTCTCGGATTTGGCCGGCGACCTGCACGTGCATTCGGACTGGAGCGATGGCACTGCCACGATTGCAGCGATGGCAGCTGCGGCGGCGCAGCGTGGCCTGCACTACATTGCCATCTGCGATCACAGCCAGCGCCTTGCCGTTGCCCACGGCCTGGATGCGCGGCGCCTGGCGCGCCAGCGCGCGGCAATCGCCGAAATCGAGCGCGACAAGCTACCGGTCGGCGTATTGCGCGGTATCGAGGTCGACATCCTGCCCGACGGTTCGCTGGACCTGCCGCCCGCTGCGCTGGGGTCCCTCGATTTGGTAGTTGCGGCCGTTCACTCCAGCTTTGCGCTGCCGCGCGCGCGCCAGACCGAACGCATCCTGCGCGCCTTGGAGCAACCGGACGTGGATGTGCTCGCGCACCCTCTGGGGCGATTGATCGATGAGCGCGAACCGTATGACGTCGATATGGGGGCAGTCATTCGCAAGTGTGCGGAGCGCCAGGTTGCGTTGGAGCTCAATGCACACCCCGAGCGGCTCGATCTTCTCGACACCTGGTGTCGCGTTGCCCGGGACGCAAGGGTGCCAATCGCGATCAACTCCGATTCCCACGCGCCGATCGACTTTGACAACCTGCGATTTGGTATCGGTCAGGCGCGGCGCGGATGGCTGGAAAAACGTGACGTGCTCAACACCAAGAGCCTGGCGCAATTGCGCCAATGGCTCAACCGCAGAACGCGGGCACCGCAACCCTCCGACTGATTGCGGGCGCTTTGCGCTTTAGTGATCCTCGAGCACTAGCCAAGGCTCCGGTCGTTTGGCCGCGATCGACAAAAGCCGCGTCTCGAGCCGTTCGAGGGTCGCGCGGGTGAGCACCACCAGGCTCGCATTCGGTAGGCCGGAGCGCAAGAAATTTGCCCCGCTCGTCGCCATGCCCGGTGGCGCAGTCAAGGCAACATTGATGGCGGAGCCGCGACCGAGCCAGAATGCGCTGCTGTGCTCCTGCACGGCATCGACCACTACCAGGCTGAGGTTCGCGTCCGCCGCAATCCTCGAAGCGAGGTCAACGCCAAGATCCTGCGCTGCGCCAGCCACCGCGACGATCGGCCCAGGCCGCGGCCGCGAATCGCGTGGCACGAACACGGTTCCGGCGACCTCGCCCGGCAATCGACGCGGCCAGGTCGCGATCGTTTCGAACAGTGCCACGATATCCGTTGGAGCCGTACCCGCCGCGACCATGGCGCCCGGTTCACCGCGAAAGACGGCGAATTCGGCTTGCACGCCGGAGGCTTCGGCGCTTTGCCGCAATCGCCGGCGCAGCGCTGCGGCAACGGCTGCGTAGTCCTCCAGCAGCCGGTCGTGCGACAAGGGTCCCCAGGCGCGCAGACTCGCGTCGAACTGGCGCGCAAACGGCAGGCTGGCAGCGGCGAGCAAGCGGGTGTCTTCGATGTACAGGCCGAGCAGACTAGCCCGGAGAAATCGCGCCAGCTGTGCGGCGGAATCGATCGCCGGCTGGGGTACTGCCATCGACGGGAACGCCAGAACGAGGCGCCGTCGCTCGCCGAGTGCTGCGGGAGCCATGTCACTTCCCCGACTCTGGCGCCTCGGGATTTTGCATCCTGCGCACCTTGGCAAAGGCGCGCAGGCGGGCTTCGACTTTCCCGTTGACGCTGTGCGGCGCGAACTCCCCGGATACCATGCGTTCCCCAGCCTCGACTCCGGTCAACAGCCCAATGCCCTGATCGATCGTTGCAATCGGATAGACCGCGAAACGCCCCTGATCACAGGCGTCGATCACGTCGGCACGCAGCATCAGATGCTGCACGTTCGACGCCGGAATCATCACGCCCTGGGTTCCGGTCAGTCCGCGCTCGCGACATAGGTCGAAGAAACCCTCGATCTTCTCGTTGACACCCCCAATCGCCTGGACCTGTCCGAATTGATTTACCGAACCGGTCACCGCAAGATCCTGGCGCAAGGCGATCTCGGCCAGGGCCGACAGCAATGCGTACAGCTCGGCCGATGAGGCGCTGTCTCCTTCCACCCCTGCGTAGGATTGCTCGAACACCAGGCTCGCCTGCATCGAGATCGGCGCGTCGAGCGCATAGCGGCCGGCCAGAAATCCGGACAGAATCAACACGCCCTTGGAGTGAATCGGACCGCCGAGCTCGACCTCGCGCTCGATGTCAATCAGCTTGCCGGCGCCCGGATGCACGCGCGCCGTAATCCGGGTCGGCCTGCCGAACGCATAATCGCCGAGCCCCAGAACGCTCAGTCCATTGATCTGGCCAACATTGCTACCCTGGGTGGTGATCAAGGACACATTCTTGAGCGTCGATTCCAGGAGCTGGTCACGCACGCGGCTCGCGCGGCGGATCTGCTCCCGGATCGCCCGTTCCACGCTTGACCGGGTTGTTACAGCGCTTCCCTCCTGTCCGGCCCAGAAGTCCGCTTCCGCCAGCAGGTCCCGAACCCGATCGACCTGCAACGTCAGCTTGGACGCATCGGCGGCCATCCGTGCGGCGTGCTCGATGACGCATTCGGCGCCGCCGCGATCTAGTGGCTTGAGATGCTCGCGACGCAGCAGGGAGCTTATGAGGCGCAGGAAGTTCGCTTCCGAATCGGGTGCGCGGTCCAGGGCGTCGTCGAAATCGGCGAGCACCTTGAAGTGCGTCGCAAGTTCCGGATCGAAGGCGGAGAGCAGGTAATACAACATGCGATCGCCGATCAGGATCACCTTGACATCGAGCGGGATCGGTTCGGGTTCGAGCGACTGCGTGCTGATCAATCCGATTATCTCGTCGACGCTGTCGATCTTGATGCGGCGTGTCTTGAGCGCGCGCTTGAGCGCAAGGTAGCTGAAGGGCTCGAGGAGCAGGCTGCGTGCATCCAGCACTAGATATCCGCCATCGGCCCGATGCAGCGCCCCGGCCTTGATACGCCGAAAGTCCGTACTCAGCACGCCTTGTTGCCATTGGTGTTCGATGCGACCGACCAGGTTACCGAGTGTCGGATGCAGTTCCTCGACCAGCGGAGCGCCCTGCGGCTGCCCGGCGCTGGTAACGAGGACGTTGACTTCGAAGAGATCGAAGCTTCCTGCCTGGCGGATGACCGACTTGCGTTCGCTGTCCTCGGCCGCGGCCGCCGCGATGAACGTTCCCGCGTTGTCGAGCAGATGTCTTTCGAGAAGATCAAGATGCTCGAGAACCTGCGGCAGATCTCGGAACGCCGTCTTAGTGTCCTCGATCGAATGGTTGACCGCGTTTCGAGCGGTATCCCGTACCAGGGCGCGAACGCCGTCGCGCCGTTCCTTGTCCCAACCGGGAACGGCGGCAAGTACACGTTCGAGCTTTTTCTCGAGCGTCTGCAAGGTCTCATGGATGCGATTTCGTTCGCCTTCGTCCAGCGCATTGAACTCGTCCGGCTTCAGGACCTGCCCGTCCTTCAGCGGAGCCACGCCAAAGCCGATCGGTGTTCGCACGATCGTCGCATTCGAGGCGGCCGCTTCCTGCGCCAGCGCCGAAAAGGCATCATCCTGCTTCTTTCGAAAGGCCTCGTCCAGTGCGCCCCGTCGGGCCTCGAAGTCGTGACCGTCGAAGGCCGCCGGCAGCGCCACCTCCAGATCGGCGATCAGGTCGTCGATGGCCTTACTCAGCAGGGGGGCACGCCCCGGTGGTAGCTGCAGCGCACGTGGGCGCCGCGGTGCAATGAAATTGTGGACGTACGCCCAATCGGAGGGCACCGGCGATGTCGCCGCCTTCCTTGCCAACAGCGCCCGAACAGCGCGCTCCAGGCCGGCCTCGGGCGGTCCGATGACGAACAGGTTAAAGCCAGCTGCAGCGATGCCGCTGCCAAAGCGCAGCGCATCGAGGGCGCGCTCCTGTCCGATCATGCCCTCGACAGGATCAATCTGCGCCGTCGTCTCGAAGGCGATGCCGGACAGGTCCGCACGGCGTGCAAGCTGCTCTTTGGTCAGTGGAACCATCGTTTTATTTGGACCTACCGGTCAATGGGCTTTCGGTTCACGTCCTGTCCCACCTGCCGGCTAAATAGGACTGCAATTCGCGCCGGGTGATCGCCGTGATGCTGACCGGCGCCAAAGTGGCCGACCGAGGCTGGACTTTGGACATTGGCATGCTGGCCAAGCGTTTTTTTGAGACAATGGACTGGAAATGCGGTGCCCCTGTGATCGTACCTATCTTGCCGCAGAATGGTTTGCCGAGCGCGTTGCTCGCCCGGAGGTGCGATGAAAAAGTCATTTTCCGACCGCTCCGAAGCGGGACGCGCATTGGCGCAACAACTGGCCAAGCTCGATCTGCGCGAACCGGTGGTGTTGGCGCTGCCCCGTGGCGGGGTCCCAGTGGCCGCCGAGATTGCACGCGAGCTCAAGGCGCCGCTCGACCTGGTGCTGGTACGCAAGATCGGGGTCCCGTGGCAACCCGAACTTGCCGTTGCCGCAATCGTCGACGGGGAGCACCCGGAAATGGTGATCGACACGGATGTTCAGCGCGCGGCGGGGGTCGATCGCGCCTATATCGAAGCGGAAGCAAAAAAACAGTTGCGGGAAATCGAGCGCCGCCGTCGCGCATACCTGGGAGGCCGCTCACCGATCCCCCTGGAGGGGCGCACCGTGATCGTGGTCGATGACGGCATCGCCACCGGCACCACGGTACGCGCGGCCCTCCAGGCGCTGCGTCGGCACAAGCCTGCCGCGCTGGTGCTCGCTGTGCCGGTGGCGCCGCGCGAAACAATCGCGGAATTGCGCCGTGAGGTCGACCGCATCGTGTGCTTGGCCGAGCCGGAGCCTTTTTATGCAATTGGACTGCATTACGGCGACTTTCACCAAGTCGAGGACGAGGAGGTTACCGCGGCATTGTCCTCCGTGTCCGGAACGTCGCAATCTGTGGGGCAAGATGCCGGCAAGCCCCAGCAATCCTGAAGAGGATCTTCCCGAGGCACCAAACTCCGGCGCGCTGCGATGCGCATGTCGGCCTGTCCAGGGAGTGTTGTCGACGCAGCGCTCAAAACGAAAAAACGCCGGCGCGGGGCCGGCGTGACGAATCGATGTGCTGGTGAAGCCATTCGCTTATTCCCCGACCGGGCCACCAGGGGGCGCCCGATTGCGGCCGCCTAGTCGATTGCGATCTTCTTGGTAGCTGTGGCCGCCTTTTTGGGCAAGACGAGTTCGAGCACCCCGTTCACATACTTGGCCGAGGTCTTCGAGTCGTCAACGGCCTGTGGCAGCGTGAAAGCGCGGTACTGTTTGCCGACGTAGCATTCGCGCACCACGACTTGGTCGCCCTTCTTTTCCTCCTTTTCCTTCTTTGTCTCGGCGCTGATCGAGACTTGATCGCCGTCGACGGAAACCTGGATTTCTTCCCTATTGAATCCAGGGAGTTCAGCGCGAACCTTGTAGTTCTTTTCGTCCTCGGTCACATCGATGGGGATCTGAGCGGTGGACAATTGGTTAAAGGGCACGGGTGTCAGGAAGAAGCCCTTGAACATGTCTTCCATCTCGCGGCCGAACGGGTCCAATCGCGCAAGTCCGCGGAACGGGTTAAAGCGTGCAATATCAGCCATGATGCATCTCCTTAGGATGGAAATCGCCGTATCGATACATCGTAAAGCAGTCGAATCCGAAAACGTCGATGCTCAGGTTTTAAAGACCGTCTCCGGACGCGGTTACGCGACCGCACGGCCTTGGCCGTCGGACCGCAGACAGATCATCCTAATACGCATCCGCATACCAGAATTGATCCAAGTCATCGCTGTTGCTGCTGTCGCACAGGGGCAACTTGCCACCGCTGTCCAGTACGACAAAGGTGACTGCCAGCGGAGAAGATTCGAAGATCCTGCAACAAAATGGATTTCGGCCGGATTCCTCGGCAAATTGGCGGAGTTCATTCCATCAAGGCAACGGTCTTGACCTGCACCCACACCCGCCGGCCGACGGCCAGGTCTAATTGGTGCTGTGAGCGGCGCGTGAGCCGGGCCAGAAGAGGAGTGCCAGCGGCATCGAGACGCACCATCACGTTGGCGGGGTTGTTCGTGCCGGCGAACTCCATCACAGTTGCTGGAAAACGGTTAAGAATGCTCGTGTCCTGGTGTTCCGCCAGGGCAAGGCTCACGTCGCGCGCTTGAATTCGAAGTCGCACGTCCTGGCCCAGCGCGAGCGCACTGTGCGCCCGGGCCTCGATGACTACGCCGGCGTCTTCATCCTGCGCGGTGGGTAGATCGAGGCGGGCCAAGGTTTCTGCCAGGGGCCCGCTGGCGATGATTCGGCCGGCATCGAGCAATACCAGCTGGTCCGCCAGTCTCGTGACCTCGTCGATTTGGTGGCTCACGTAAAGAACCGGGATCGCGAGTTCCTGGTGCAGGCGCTCGAGGAACGGCAGAATTTCGCGCTTGCGCAAGTTATCAAGGGCGGCCAGCGGCTCGTCCATCAGCAATAGCCCAGGACTGGCAAGGACCGCGCGGGCAATAGCGATACGCTGCCTTTCGCCGCCAGACAGACGGTCGGTCGCGCGCTGCAGCAGCGGCCCGATTTCCAGCAGGTCGACGGCGTGATTCCAGGCGACTTTGCGTTCCGCAGCCGGCGTGCGCGCATATCCATATTCGAGATTGCGTCGCACGCTCATGTGTGGAAACAGGCTTGCCTCTTGAAAGACATACCCGAGGGAACGCTGATGGGTGGGCAGAAATATGCTCTTGCTTTCGTCCTGCCAGGTTTCCCCGTTGACTTCCAGGTAGCCGTCGACCGGGTGCTCGAGTCCGGCGATACAGCGCAGCAGCATGGTCTTGCCGGAGCCGGACGGACCAAACAGCGCCGTAACGCCGCGCGCCGGGATATCCAGTGCAGCCTGCAGCGAGAAGCCCGGAAAGGAGAGTTCAAACTTCGCGCGGATCATTTCAGAACACCCGCCGCTTTGGGTCGAAGAGGAAGAGCGAGAGCAGCACCACGAAGGAAAAAGCCAGTAGGCCACCGGCCAACCAGTGAGCCTGGGTGTACTCGAGTGCTTCCACGTGGTTGTAGATCTGCATCGACAAGACACGGGTCTTGCCGGGAATGTTGCCGCCGATCATCAGCACCACGCCGAACTCGCCCAGGGTATGGGAAAAGCCCAGGATGGTCGCGATTAAAAGGCCGGGCCGCGCCAGCGGTAGCGCAACGCTGAAAAAGGCGTCCACGGGGCGGGCCCGCAGACAGAGCGCCACTTCCAGCGGACGCTCGCCGATGGCCTCAAAGGCGTTGCGAATTGGTTGGACCACGAATGGCATCGAGTACAGCACGGATGCCACGACGAGGCCGGAAAAGTGAAACGGCAATAGACCCAGCCCCAGCATCTGGCTCAAGTGGCCGACCGGGCCGTCTGGCCCCATGGCAACCAACAAGTAAAAGCCCAGTACCGTGGGTGGCAATACCAGGGGAAGTGAGACCACGGCACCGATTGGACCCCGCCACCGCGATTTGCTGCGCGCCAGCCACCAGGCGATCGGCGTGCCGACCAGCAGCAGCAGCGCAGTAACCAAGCTCGCCAAGATCAGCGTCAGCCTGATCGCGCTCCAATCGTCCGGCGTGAATGCCATCGCGTGGAGGTGATATCCATCAAGGCGGAGAAGGGACGATTGTAATCACCATGCCATCAGTGCGCCTTCGTGCGTCGGCGCGTCGTCACTCAAACGGCTGTTTTATCATTCAAAGGAACGTGGTGCCGATCCTGACGGGAGATCGCTGCATGCCGCAAGGGACCATTGCATTCTTCCCCGAGGCCGCTTACGGGCCGGCGCTCAATTCCGTCGCAATCGGGTTGCCACGCGCGCTTTCGTGCCCGCTTTCTGGAAGTCATCCGTCCGATTCACGAGGATTTCAACGCCTTCTTAGAGGCCAACGGCGAAGCCGCCTACCCGCGTGGCCAGTTCCAGCACGAAATCGCGGACTGGGGGATCATTCCGACCATGTTGGCAGGCCAGTCGCACACCTCGGGCAGGCTGCTGCACGTGGGTGCCGGCGGGCAGTTGGAGTGCGGGATATGGCGTTGCACCCCGGGCAAGTGGTCGTGCCACGTCACGCGCGACAAGTTTTGCCATTTCCTCGCGGGGCGCTGCACGTACGAGCACGAGAGCGGCGAGATCATAGAAATCGAGCCGGACACCGTGGCATTTTTTCAGCAGGACTGGAAGGGCGTTTGCACGGTGCATGAGACCGTGACCAAGATCTACATGATTCGATAGATCCGATCGAGAACGAGACGATGCCCAATCGCCTGGCGAAAGAAACCTCCCCGTATCTGCAGCAGCACGCGGACAACCCGGTCGACTGGTACCCGTGGGGCGAAGAGGCATTTGCCCGCGCCCAGGCGGAAAATAAGCCGGTCCATCTTTCGGTCGGGTACTTCGCCTGCCACTGGTGCCACGTGATGGCGCACGAGTGCTTTGAGAATCCGGAAATAGCACGCGTTCTGAATGAGAATTTCGTCAACATCAAGGTCGACCGACAGGAGCGACCGGACGTGGACGATCTGTATCAGCGGGTGATACAGATGATGGGGCAGTCCGGCGGTTGGCCGCTTACGGTCTTTCTGACGCCGGAGCAGGAGCCGTTTTTTGCCGGAACCTACTTTCCGCCGCAGGATCGGCACGGCCGCCCTGGCTTTCCCCGCCTGTTGCGCGGTCTGAGCCTGGCGTGGCAGAGCCGCCAAGAAGAGGTGCGCGAAAACTGCGCACAGTTCTTGCACGGCTTTCGGGCCCACGATGAGCAGTTGTTTTCCGGCTCCGGTTCATCCGATGCGGACTTGCCTGCCGAGGCTGCGCGCGCGTTTGCCCGAAATACGGATCCGGTGCACGGCGGCCTGGGTGGCGCGCCCAAGTTCCCCAATCCCAGTTGCCACGATCTAATGCTGCGCGTCTACCGGCGCACCCGTGAACCAGAGCTGCTGACGGCTCTCGGGTGCACCCTCGACCATATGGCGTCCGGCGGTATCTACGACCACCTGGGCGGAGGATTCGCACGCTATAGCGTTGATGAACGCTGGGCGGTCCCGCACTTTGAAAAAATGCTCTACGACAACGGACAACTGGTAAAGCTCTATGCCGATGCCTATCGGCTCACGCAACTGCCGTCGTGGCGCCGGGTATTCGAGGAGTCCGTTGCCTATGTTGTGCGCGATATGTCGCATCCGGAGGGCGGCTTTTACGCAAGTGAGGACGCTGACAGCGAAGGCGAAGAGGGGCGGTTCTACGCCTGGAGCCCGCAAGATGTTCGGGCAGTCATGGACGCCGACGATGCCGATTTTGCTTGCCGGGCCTACGGCATCCGTGAGAAGGGAAATTTCGAGCATGGTCGCTCCGTGCTGAACCGTGAAGTGGTTCTCGATGATGGGGAGCAGATCCGTCTCGAAGGTGTTCGGAAGCGGCTCTTTGCGGCACGTCTACGTCGGGTGCGGCCCGGCCGCGATGAAAATGTCCTGGCCGGCTGGAACGGCTTGATGATCCAGGGCTTATGCGCTGCCTACCAGGCCACGGGCACCGCTGCGCATCTGCTAGCGGCGCGGCGGGCAGCCGATTTTCTCGCGGCGAACCTGACCATGGCCGATGGAGGTATCTATCGGGCCTGGCGCGACGGTGTGGCCAAGGTGCCAGGATTTCTCGACGACTACAGTTTTCTCGCCAACGCGCTTTTCGACCTGTACGAATCGGATTTCGAAAAGCGCGATTTGAACCGTGCGTTGGAGCTGGTCGACCAGATCCGGGATAAATTCTGGGACGGTGGCCTCTTCTTTACCCCGCGCAACGGCGAGCCGATGATCCATCGGCCTTTGGCACCGTTCGACGGCGCCTGGCCCTCGGGCATTTCGGAGAGTGTTTTTGCCCTGCTCCGGGCCCATGAATTAAGCGGACGCAAGCATTACTTCGAATGCGTACAGCACGTGCTGGCGCAACTCGAAGCGGCTGCTGCGCGCAATGCGTTCGGATTTGCACACCTTCTTGCTGCCCAGGAGTTTTCCCGCGGCGGACCAATCACAATCGTCTTCGCCGGCGAGCGGGACGCTGCCGCAGCGTTGATCGAATCGGTGCACCGCGCATATCTTCCGGGACGGGTGCTGGCCTTGGCGGGGCACGTACCGATGGGCGAGGGTCGCGGGGCCATCAATGGCCAGGCGGCGGCATATGTGTGCCGCGAGCAGTCCTGTCTGCCGCCGGCCACCTCTGTCGGGGCATTGCGCGATTGTCTCGGTTGACGGTCGCTATCGCCGTGAGCGCCAAGCGAACGGCTTTGCGGTTGGCGGCGCAACTCGACACCGCGGTAACGCCGGCTCGACCGGCCTATATCGATAAAGGCTAGCCTACATGGGCAGCGGCACCGTCACGGAGGTCTTTCTTGCGTTTCTCCAGCTCGGCATGACGTGTTTTGGCGGTCCGGTCGCGCATTTGGTGCTATTTCGTCGTGAATTCGTCGAGCGCCGTAATTGGGTGAGCGAGCGCCAGTTTGGACAACTGCTTACGCTCTGCCAGTTCCTGCCCGGGCCCGGCAGCAGCAAGCTGGGCTTCGTTCTGGGTCTGCTGCGCGCGGGATGGACGGGGGCCATCGCCGCCTTCGTTGCGTTCACGCTGCCTTCGGCACTTTTGCTTTTCGGCTTTGCCGCGCTGTTGCCGAAACTGTCGGGTCCGATCGGCGAGGCAGCGCTGCATGGACTGAAACTCGTTGCCCTCGCCGTAGTCGCCTACGGTCTTGTCGGGATGAGTCGTTCGTTGTGCCCGGACATTTCGCGTCGATTGATCGCGCTGGTGACGGCGGCCATCGTGCTGGTCGTCGGGCAAGCGTGGGTGCAGCTGCTGGTTGTTGGCATGGGGGCGGTCGCCGGCCTCATACTGTGCCGTAGCGTGCGTCCTGACTTCGAAGGCAACTTTGCTCTGCGGTATGGGACGCGGACCGGCTGGCTCCTGCTGCTGGCCTTTGCAGTGCTTCTGGTGGGACTGCCGCTGGCGGCGCACGGTCACCACCGTGGTCTGCTCTTGTACGCCGAAGCGTTCTTTCGAACTGGGGCGCTGGCCTTTGGCGGCGGCCACGTGGTGTTGCCGCTCTTACAGGATGCGGTCGTCAAACCGGGATGGGTTTCTTCGGCCGATTTCCTCGCCGGATACGGCGCCGCGCAGGCCGTACCGGGGCCGATGTTTGCGCTCTCGGCATATCTCGGGGCGCGTCTTCCGGGCGATGATGGTGGTCTCCCCGGCGCGTCTGTGGCGCTCATTGCGACCTTTCTGCCCGGCTTTTTGCTGGTCGCGGGTGTGCTGCCCTTTTGGAGCGCGCTCGCCGCTCATCCGGCGGCTGCGCGCGCGATCGCGGGAATCGGCGCCGTCGTGGTCGGGTTGCTGGCCGCGGCGCTGTACGATCCGTTGTGGGTAAGCGCCGTGCGCGGTCCCGTCGACATTTTCATCGCGCTGCTGGGATGGTTAGTGCTTGCGCGCTGGCGTGCCTCCGCGCTGCTGGTAGTGTTGATCTGCATGAGCTCGAGCGTCATCGTCGCCTTGCTGTGATGTTTCATCGGCGCGCTACCGCGTTGCGAATTGCCGGCGAGGTGGTGCCCTAGCAACCGGATTCAGATGCGTGGTGGCTCCTGCCAGATCTGCTTCATGGCTTCTACAAATCGACTTGCAATGGCTTTTGCGCCGTCGGCAGTGTGATTGCGCGTCACCCAGCGTCCCGCCACTAGCACGTCGCGAAACGGACGGATGGGACTGCTGAAAACCAGGGCATCGAGCATGTGCGACGGGGGTATTCCCAGCAGGGCGGGAGTAGCGGTGTCGACCACGAGCAGGTCGGCGCGCGCGCCGACCTGCAGGCCCCAATGCGCGAATCCGGCGGCTGGTCCGCCTCCCTGCAGCACGCGTGACCATAGGCGCGCCGCCGTCGATGGCTCAGCGGCCTGCGGAGCGGCCGCCACGCAGCGCAGGCGCCGGGTAAGGCGCTGCGCGTACTCGAGCAGGCGTAGCTCCTCCATCGCCGAGCGCGTGATGTGACTGTCGGTGCCCAAGGAGATCGGCACGCCCTGTTTGAGCCACCCCGGCAAGTCGGTCACCCCATCGCCCAGATTGGCCTCGGTGCTGGGGCACAGAACGACCCCCGCGCCGCAGCGCCAGATCGCTTCGATTTCGCTTGGCGTGCTGTGGGTCGCGTGCACGAGGTGCCAGCGCCGATCTGGCGCTGCGTGGCGGCACAGCCATTCGATGGGACGCAGTCCCGTCTCGGAAAGACAGTCGTCGACTTCCTGGGTTTGCTCGGCGATATGGATGTGAATCGGCGCCTCGTCGCTGCCGGCAATCAGGCGTTCGATCGCAATTGGGGTCGCCGCGCGCAGGGAATGCAAAGCGACTCCGACCTGAACCGCCGGCCCGGTGACCGAATGCGCACCTTGGCCGACGGCGCAACGCAGCGCGTCACGCATCGCCAGGATCGTGTCCGCGTCGGCCTGGAAGCGCCGTTGGTCCTCGCGCAGTGTGGGCTGGGAAAAGCCTCCCCGCTCGTAGATGGTTGGCAGCAGCGTAAGGCCGATGCCCACGTCCTGGGCGGCCGCCATGATTGCGCGCGCCATCTGCACGGCATCATCCGGATAGGCGCTGCCATCGGCGGCGTTGTGCAAATAATGGAATTCGCATACCTGCGTATAGCCGCCGCGCAGAAGTTCGAGGAACAGCTGGGCGGCAATCGCACGTTGCTGCTCCGGGCTAATGCGCAAGGCGACCCGGTACATGCGGTCGCGCCAGGACCAGAAGTCGTCCTCGTCGACATCGCGCCGTTCGGCCAAACCCGCGAAGGCACGTTGAAAGGCATGGCTGTGGGCGTTCACCAGGCCCGGCAATGCCGGGCCATCGAGCACCGTGGCGCCCTGCACGGCGTCGACGCCGGTCTGCACGGAGGCCCAGTTTCCGTCTTCGCCGACGCGCATCAGTACTGCCTCGTGCCAGCGATTCTCAATCCAGGCGCGTTGCGCCCAGAGCATCCCGGCGCCATCTTGCGGCGGCGTCGCCGAGCTGCCCGTGACGGACGCGGTTCCGGTCTCAACCATGTTGTGATCCCCAGTGAAGCATCGTGGCAGCGATCTCGCGCAACACCGGACGCAGATAGACCGCGCGGGCCTCGTCCAGCAGGTAGGGCGGCGCCTCGTCCATGTAGCAGCTCCAGCACATCTCCAGTTGCACGGCATGAATGCCGGTTTCGGGCCGGCCGTAATGACGCGTGATATAGCCGCCGCGAAATCGGCCATCGACCACGTGGGAATAACGCGGCTCCTCCGCCAGGACTTTTGTCACCGCCTCGCGCAGTGCCGCTGCACAACTCTGCCCGTTGGCGGTGCCCAGGTTCAGGTCGGGCAGCTTGCCGGCAAATAGCCAGGGAAGCTGCGAACGAATGCTGTGCCCATCGAGCAGGAGCGCATGGCCGTGGGTGGCATGCAAACGGCCCAGCTCCGCGTTCAGGGCATCGTGGTACGGTTGCCAATATTCGTGCCGTCGGAACTCAATTTCCTCCGGGCTTGGTGAGCAGCCGTCGCGGTAGAGCGGCTCGCCGCTAAAAAAACGGGTCGGACAAAGCTCGGTGCTGTTGCTGCCGTCATAGAGCGGCGCATCCTGCGGCGGGCGATTGAGGTCGATCACGTAGCGGCTCAGATGCGGAACGATGAGGCTAGTGCCAAGTTCGCCGACAAAATCGTACAGGGCCTCCAGATGCCAGTCGGTGTCTTCGAGCGCCAGTGCGCGCGCCACATACAGCCCGCGCAAGGGGCCTGGAATGTGGGTTCCGACGTGCGGCAAGCTGACGATCAGTGGCATGCGGCCGCGACGCAAATGAAAGACTTTCTCGCTCATGGGTTTCCCCGGGTCCGACGTTCGCGCTCGACGCCGCTGCGAACGCTGCGTCGGCACGGGTTGCCACCGATGCAATACGCCAACTCTCTCGGATGTCCCGCATCCCAGACGACAAAGTCGGCGTGTTTCCCGGCCGCGAGCACGCCATGCGTGGCACCGATCCCCAGCGCTCGCGCGGCGTTTGCGGTAACGCCGAGCAGCGCCTCCCACGGCGTGAGCCCAAACAGTACGCATGCCATGTTAAGCATCAACAGCGGCGACAGGACCGGAGAGCTGCCGGGATTGTGGTCTGTCGCGATGGCGATGGGTACGCGGGCGGCACGCAACTGACGCACCGGCGGCAGCCGCGTCTCGCGCAGAAAATAGTAGGCGCCGGGCAGCAACACTGCGACCGTACCGGAGGCCGCAATGGCCTGGACGCCGGCCTCGTCCAGATGCTCCAGATGATCGCAGGAGAGCGCGCCGAATTGTGCCGCCAGGGCGGCGCCATGCTGGTTGCTCAATTGTTCGGCATGCAGTTTCACGGGCAGGCCCAGCGCCTGCGCGGCCTCGAATACACGTCGCGTTTGTTCGAGAGAAAAGCCCACGTTGTCGCAAAACGCGTCGACGGCGTCGACCAGTCCCTCGGCGTGGAGCCCCGGCAACCAGGCGCAGACCGCATCGATATAGGCATCAGCGCGACCCTCAAATTCCGGCGCCAGCGCATGCGCAGCCAGATAGCTCGTCCGAATGCCGACAGGGTGAGTGGTGGCGAGGCGGCGCGCGACCCGCAGCATGCGTGCCTCGTGGTCGCGGGACAGGCCATAGCCGGATTTGATTTCGATGGTCGTGATTCCCTGGGAAAGCATCGTTTGCAGGCGGCTCGATGCCTGCCCGTACAGGCGATCGTCGTCCGATGCACGCGTTGCCGCCACGGTGGCACGGATGCCTCCGCCGGCGCGCGCGATTTCCTCATAGTTCCAGCCCTGCAAACGCATTTCGAACTCGCGCGCGCGGTGATTTCCATATACCAGGTGCGTATGACAGTCAATCAGGCCCGGCGTCACCAGTGCGCCGGCTACGTCGATTTCGTCCGCGGCCGTGCGCCGCAACGCACTGGGCAGCTGCTCGATCGGCCCGACCCACCGCAGGCGATCCTGGTCGACCACAAGCGCACCACGCTCCACGACACGCTCGGGCGCGTTGTCGGCCATGGTCGCCAAAGTCGCGTTGTGCCAGATCGTCGTCATCGCACACCTCGTAGTAGAGTGTGCCTGTTCTGGAAATTTGGCGCCACTCGCCGAAGGATGGGGACGATGCAAGGTTCCTCTGCCGATTCGCCAACCAGCGGGCCGCGCACCGTGGCGGCGCCGCGCGGTCGTACCTTGACCTGTCGCAATTGGCAGATTGAAGCCGCGTACCGGATGATCCAAAACAACCTGGATCCGGAAGTGGCGGAAAACCCGGACGCACTGGTCGTCTACGGCGGGATCGGCAAGGCGGCGCGAAATTGGTCCTGTTTCGATGCGATTTTGCAATCTTTGCGCGAACTCGAGCCGGAGCAGACCCTGCTGATCCAATCGGGCAAGCCGGTTGGTGTCTTCCGCACGCATGCGCAGGCACCGCGCGTGTTGATCGCCAATTCCAATCTCGTTCCACGGTGGGCAACTTGGGAGCATTTTCACGAGCTCGATCGCAAGGGCCTGATGATGTTCGGCCAGATGACCGCCGGCTCCTGGATCTATATCGGCAGCCAGGGCATCGTGCAGGGTACCTATGAGACCTTCGTCGAGGCGGGCAAGCGCCACTATGGGGGTAGCCTTGCGGGCCGCTGGATTCTGACCGCCGGACTGGGCGGAATGGGTGGAGCCCAGCCGCTCGCGGCGACGTTTGCCGGTGCCAGTTCGTTGGTGATCGAGTGCCGCCAAAGTCGAATCGATTTTCGGCTCGCCACGCGCTACCTCGACGAGCAGGCGCGCGACCTGGAAGACGCGTTGCGGCGCATGGAACAATACGCGCGCGAGCGGCGCGCGGTGTCGGTTGCGCTGCTCGGTAATGCCGCGGAGGTCTTGCCCGAGCTTGCCCGGCGTGCCCAGGCCGGCGGCACGCGGCCGGACCTGCTGACCGATCAGACCTCGGCGCACGACCTGGTCAACGGCTACCTGCCTGCCGGGTGGAGCGTGGAGCGCTGGCACGCCGCCCAGGCGGACCCGGGGGCGCACGCGGAGCTCGTTCGCGCGGCCGCGCGCAGCTGTGCGGCGCATGTGCGTGCGATGTTGGAGTTTCAGCGCCTGGGCGTGCCGACGTTTGATTACGGCAACAATATTCGTCAGGTGGCGCGCGACGAGGGCGTTGACGATGCCTTTTGCTTTCCGGGGTTCGTGCCGGCGTACATCCGCCCGCTGTTTTGTCGCGGCAAGGGGCCGTTTCGCTGGGTGGCGCTTTCCGGCGATCCGGAGGATATTCGTCGCACCGACCGGAAGATGAAGGAACTCTTTGCGGGCGATGCGCACTTGCATCGATGGATCGACATGGCGGGCGAACGGATTGCATTTCAGGGATTGCCCGCCCGCATCTGCTGGCTCGGCTTGGGCGAGCGCCAGCGCGCGGGCCTGGCGTTCAACGAGATGGTCCGTAGTGGCGAGCTCAAGGCGCCGATCGTCATCGGCCGCGATCATCTCGATTCCGGATCGGTGGCATCGCCAAACCGCGAAACCGAAGCAATGCTCGACGGATCCGATGCGGTTTCGGATTGGCCATTGCTCAACGCCCTGCTCAATACCGCCAGCGGTGCGACCTGGGTCTCACTGCACCACGGCGGCGGAGTCGGCATGGGGTACTCGCAGCACGCAGGGGTGGTCATCGTGTGTGACGGCACCGACGAGGCCGCGCGGTGTATCGAGCGGGTGTTGTGGAATGATCCGGCCACGGGCGTCATGCGGCACGCGGATGCCGGGTACACGGATGCCATCAAGACGGCGCAAGAGCAGGGTTTGCAATTGCCGATGCTGGGCCGCAAATGACACAGGAACTGGAAATCCGCCCAGGCCAGCTGACGCTGGAACAGCTGCGCACGATTCGCGCAGGCAAGGTCCAACTGCAGCTATCGGCAGAGCCGCGCCGGAAGATCCGGGCCAGCGCCGCCCTGGTAGAGCGGGTCGCGCTGGGTACGGAGCCGGTCTACGGTATCAACACGGGTTTCGGCAAACTTGCCGACAGGCGCATCGGTGACTCGGAGCTGGAGGCTTTGCAGCTGAACTTGATCCGCTCGCATAGTGCCGGAGTCGGTGAGCCGCTTGCAGCCGAAGTGGTGCGACTCATGCTGGCGCTCAAGGCGGCAAGCCTGGCGCGCGGCTACTCCGGCGTGCGCGAAGAGGTGGTCGATGCTTTGCTGGCCGCGTACAACGCCGGCGTGGTTCCCTACGTGCCGTCGCAGGGTTCGGTTGGTGCTTCCGGCGACCTCGCGCCGCTCGCGCACATGACGCTTGCCCTGCTTGGAGAAGGGGAACTGTTGGTGCAAGGCGTGCGCCGGAGTGCACCGGACGCAATTGCGCAGAGCGGTCTGGCGCCGCTTCGTCTCCGGGCCAAGGAGGGTCTTGCCCTGATAAATGGGACCCAGACTTCGACCGCGCTGGCATTGAACGCCCTGTTTTGCTTTGAGCCGGTGCTGGAATCGGCGCTGGTCATCGGCGCCCTCACAGTTGACGCGGCTCGCGGCAGTGACGAGCCTTTCGATCCGCGCATCCACGATCTGCGCGGCCAGCCGGGCCAGATCGACGTGGCACACTGCTACCGCGCGCTGCTGCAGGGCAGTGCAATTCGCATGTCCCACCTTACCGGGGATGATCGAATACAAGATCCGTATTGCCTGCGCTGCCAGCCGCAAGTCGTCGGTGCCTGTCTGGACCAGCTGCGCCACGCGGCCGCGGTCTTATTGCGGGAATCGAACGCCGTTACCGACAATCCGCTCGTGTTCGCCGCGGACGAGGAGCTGGTTTCCGGTGGCAATTTCCACGCCGAGCCCGTCGCATTGGCGGCGGACGCGATGGCGGTGGCGATTGCCGAGGTCGGCGCCATATCCGAGCGGCGCATTGCAATGCTCATCGACGCCAGCGTATCCCGACTGCCGCCGTTTCTGAGCGCCGAACCCGGACTCAACAGCGGCTTCATGATTGCCCATGTCACGGCGGCATCGCTGGCGAGCGAAAACAAATCGCTTGCCCATCCGGCAAGCGTCGACAGCCTGCCGACGTCCGCCAATCAGGAGGACCATGTATCGATGGCAACGTTTGCCGCGCGCCGCCTCCAGCGGCTCATCGATAATACGGCCTACATTCTGGGAATCGAATTGCTGGCTGCGGGGCAGGCGCTGGAATTCCTTCGTCCTTTGCGCAGTTCCGCGCCGCTCGAGAAGACACATTCCCTGCTGCGCACCTGCTGCCCGGCGATGGAACGCGACCATTACCTTGCGCCGGACATCGAACGGGCCACGGCGCTGGTGCGCGACGGGGCGGTGGGCAATGTCCTGAAGACGCTCCCGAGCATGCCGCGCCTGTGGGTCCCGTCCTGATTGCGCGCCGCCTCGGACCCGGCTGTAATCGAGTACTATCGCGCGCGGGGGTTGTCCGCGGATCGTCATCCGCCGGTAGCACTTGAACTTCCCGCCGTTTGCCGCATCTAAAGCTTGCAGCGTGTGTGCTGCAAAGTTGTCCCGTATTTCTCTTTGCCAGGAATCCAGGTCCCATGAGCCCCATGAAACTGTTTGCCACTGTAGTAGTTGCCACCGCGGCGTTCGGGTTGATACCGATGGCGTGGGCGGACGATCCCAGTCTGCACGAGGTGTACCAGGCCGTGCACGAAGGTCGTTTGAACGATGCTCAGTCAATGATGACCAAGGTGTTGCACGATCACCCAGACAGCGCCAAGGCACACTACGTGGAAGCCGAGGTGCTGGCGCACCTTCAACGTTCGGACGATGCCGAAGCCGAATTGGAGCACGCAGATCGGCTGGCGCCGGGCCTGCCTTTTGCCAAGCCCGAGGCGGTGCGTGATTTGCGCGGACTCATCGCGGAGCGAGGCCGGGGTCGCGTGGTGGGAGTGGATAGGGCCGCCGGCTCGATGGGCGACGTTCGTACGGCGGAGTCGGCCTTTCCCTGGGGCGCGGTGCTGATAGTCCTCGGTGCCGGCTTGGTTCTCTTCCTGTTCTTGCGGGCCCGGCGCTCGGCGGTCGTTCCGATGTCCGGTGCTGGATCTGCGATCGGCCCCGCGGGGTCCGCCTACGGCGTCTCGCCGTACGGTGCCGCGCCGATGGGCGGAGGGGGCATAGGCTCGAGCATCGTCGGCGGCCTGGCGACGGGTGCGGCGGTCGGTGCCGGCATGGTGGCCGGCGAGGCACTGGCGCACGAGTTTATCGGCAACCATGATCGCGACCGGTCCGGCTCCGACGCTGGCTGGGGCGACGGTTCGCGCGTTGCCGATAACGACGGGGGCGGTCGCGACTTCGGTGTCAGCGATTCCGATTCCTGGGACAGCGGCAGCAACGACATCGCCGGCGGCGATGGCGGCGGCGGTGATTGGGGCTAAGTCTTTGCGGCGCTCATCCACTGCGTGAACTGCCGGCATTCATCCGGTGTGAGACGCAGGCCGATTTTGGTTCGGCGCCAGAGCACGTCCTGGGGCGTCAGTGCCCATTCCCGCTGCGTAAAGTGGTGCACCTCGCACTCGTAGAGGCCGGCGCCAAAATGTCGGCCCATTCCATCGAGGCGATGTATACCCGATAGGATTTGCCGGGCGATGGTGCCATGCCGATTGAATAGGGCGCGTGCATGGTTCGGCGGCAGGAATGTGGTGTCCTGCAGAAACTGCGCCTGCGCGCGGTCGAAGTCGGCGTCGGGAAAGTCTCCGCCGGGCAACGGGCTGCTTGCGGTCCAGGCTGGGCGCATCCCCGGAAAATGTTGCCGCAGCAGATCAAGCAAATGTTCGGCCAGACGGCGGTAGGTCGTGATCTTTCCGCCCAAAACGGTGAGGACGGGCGCATGTTGGTCGGAAGTTGCCACGTCGATTACATAGTCCCGCGACACTGACGTGGCATTGGCCTGGTCATCGTCGACCAGGCATCGAACCCCGGAGTACGCGTGTACAACATCCCGGGCGTCCAGCGTGCAGCGCAGCTGCCGGTTTACCGCTTCGCACAAGTACCGTGTCTCCTCGGCGGAGATCGTGACCTTGTCCGGTGAATCCGCATACGGGACGTCGGTCGTACCGATCAGTGCGAAGTCCTCCTCGTACGGTGTGACAAATATGGCGCGCCGATCGACGTTTTGCAGCAAGTAGGCGTGGTCGCCACTCCAGAATTTTGGCACCACCAGGTGACTGCCCTTTACCAGTCGTGCGCGGTGCCTGCGCGCCACCCCGGGAATGCGTGGGGCGACCTCTTCGACCCAGGGACCGGCAGCATTGATCAGGGTACGGACAAGCTGCGACGCGACCTTTCCGCTTTGCAGATCGCGCAGTTGGACGCGCCACAGCGCGCCCTGGGGCGACGCGTGCAGAAATTCGGTATGCGTGCGGACCTGCGCGCCCAGTTGCCGCGCCGCCATGGCGTTGTGCACGACCAAGCGGGCGTCATCGGTACGGCAGTCCGCGTAGGTGAATCCCCGCTTCAGTTCCGGACGCACCGCGATTCCCTCCGGTGCCGTGCCCAGCGATATCGCGCTCGATGCGGGAAGGCGCCTGCGACGCGCTAGATGGTCATAGAGGAATAGTCCGGCGCGCAGCACCCAGGCGGGCCGCATCTGGGCAACATGCGGCAGCACGAAGCGCATCGGGCGCACCAGGTGGGGAGCTACCGCCAGGAGGATTTCCCGCTCGCGCAGCGCCTCCCGCACCAGACGAAACTCGCCGTACTCGAGGTAGCGCAGACCGCCGTGAATCAAGCGGCTGCTGCGGGAGGACGTACCCTGCGCCAGATCGCCCTTTTCGCAAAGCAGGACGGTCATGCCGCGCCCGGCGGCATCGCGGGCAATCCCGGTGCCATTTATTCCACCGCCGACGACGAGCAGATCCAGGATCTCCCCAGAACCCTCGACGTCGGACGCCGCTTGCTGCACAGTCATTGACGGGCCTTGATTGCGAGGCCTGGATTATGCAGATCGTTCCGGCAATCTTGCGAAAGGCGCGTCGATTTTACGATTGCCGGTGCCGTTGTCCCCGGAACGGGGATTTCCTGCGCTAAAATGCGTGCCGTTCCGGTGCCGGAAATGGCTCTGGGACGACGCGCTGCCTTGCACATACGAACGAGGAAAAGATGCAAGGCACAGTTCACGGGGGTATAGCTCAGTTGGTAGAGCAGCGGACTCTTAATCCGTAGGTCGCAGGTTCGACCCCTGCTGCCCCTACCAGAACTCGTACCGTCGTTCCGGAAGTCGACAGACCTAACCGGAGCCAGCGCCACCGACGCGGGAGAATTTAGCTTGCACAGCATGCGTTTTCTTCGCAGTCTCTATGTTCAGGTCCTGATCGCCATCGCCATTGGCATATTGCTGGGATATTTCGTACCCGACTTTGCCGTGTCGCTCAAACCATTGGGTGATGCGTTCATCAAGCTCATCAAGATGATCATTGCACCGATCATCTTCTGCACCGTCGTTCTGGGCATTGCCGGCATGGAGAATCTCAAATCCGTCGGCCGGACGGGCGCCTATGCGCTCGTCTATTTCGAAGTCCTGAGCACGATCGCCCTGATGATCGGTCTGGTGGTGGTCAACGTCGTGCAGCCGGGTGGTGGCATGAACATCGATCCGGCCACACTGAATGCCGGCGCCGTGGCGCAGTTCGCCGGTCCCGGGAAGATGCAGACCGTCACGCAGTTTCTGCTCGACATCATTCCGGACACCATGGTCGGCGCTTTTGCGCACGTCGATATTCTTCCCGTGCTTTTTGTCGCGATCCTTAGCGGCTTTGCGCTGCATCTGGCCGGCGAGGTGGCCCGTCCGCTGTACGGTCTGGTCCAGCAGGTGAGCCAGGTACTGTTCCGCATTGTCGGCATGATAATGAAGGTAGCCCCGATCGGCGCGTTCGGTGCCATGGCGTTCACGATCGGCAAATACGGCGTCGGTGCCCTGGCGCAGCTCGGTGGTCTGATGCTGTGTTTTTACGCCACCTGCCTGCTTTTCATTTTTGGCGTCCTGGGCATCGTTGCGCGCCTGCACGGGTTTAGCATTTGGCGATTCGTGAAATACATCCGGGACGAATTGCTCATCGTTCTGGGAACTTCCTCGTCGGAGGCGGTACTGCCACGCATGATCGCCAAGCTCGAGACGCTCGGTGCCCAGAAATCCGTGGTCGGCCTGGTGATCCCCGCGGGCTATTCCTTCAATTTGGACGGCACCTCGATTTACCTGACGATGGCGACCCTATTCATCGCGCAGGCGACCAATACGCCATTGGATCTTTTCCAGCAGGTTACCGTTCTCGCGATCCTGCTGCTGACGTCCAAGGGGGCAGCGGGCGTGACGGGAAGCGGCTTTATCGTGTTGGCGGCAACCCTGTCGGCCGTCGGCACCGTTCCCGTCGCCGGAGTTGCACTGATACTGGGCATTGACCGTTTCATGTCCGAGGCCCGTGCGCTGACAAACCTGGTGGGAAATGGCGTCGCCACTCTCGTCGTGGCGCGCTGGTGCGGCGCACTGGACAGCACGCGGCTTCAGCAGCAACTCGAATCTGGCCCTCCGGAGGAGGTGGCCGCGACGTAGGCGCGGTACGCGTGCCTGGTACGGGTGATCCACACGCGTACCGGAAAGATCGCGTGCGCCGCACTCCATGAGTTACTGTGCACGCGACGCACGCTGCGTTGTCATGCGCCAACTCAACGGCGCGTCGAGACCTGTCCCAGCTTGTTGCGAAACAACTGCTTGCCGTTGAGTGCCGCGGCGATCGCCTGGTAGGCGGCACTCTTGAAGCGTGCCTTTTCCGAAGAAGGCAAGCCCTTGTCGTAGCCCTTGGTACTGGCCAGGCCGCGCACCAAGTCCGCCTGCGACATGGGCTGCGTGAGCAATTTCTTGGCGAGCTTGATCATTTCGCCGCGCTCGAACCATTTGCGCCGTGCCCCGCCTTTTTTTGCGGCTACGCTCGCGCGCCCGTTGCCCCGCGCGGCATGCCCAGAGACAATGATCGGCAGATTGCTGCCGTGATCAAGTGTGACGCGGATGATCTGAGCGTTGATCTCGCTCAGCTGCTTCAAGACCTCTTCGCGTCTTTGTAACAGGGAAATAATTTGATTGGAGGCCATGATGACTCATCTACAAGGAAGATAGACCGCTAACGATAGCAAAAATTTCTCACTTTTGCTCCGATACTGAGTGTTTGCTGTTTCTGATTTGAGTGATGGCACGTAGCAATGCGGGTTTTACGGTTCCCGGTGCCGGCGCCAGGAGGCCCGATCGATGACATGGATGTACGCGCATCGGAGCGAGCATCTTGCATTCGTTGGAATCTGGTCCCCAATGCAATACCCCGACGGTGCAAACTTCTTCCCCACCAAAGCGCAGTGTGCCGACAGTGACGGTTCTTGCCTGTGGTAGTAAGCAAGTTGCAAACGGGCCGCGCATAGTTCACCGATGACGGGATCAAACCGGCGGATGCCGTTACGCGAAATTTCAGCACGCCAATATCCTGGACCACGTAAGGGACGATGGCCCAAATTCGCGCCGTGCCCGCCGCTTGCTGTGGCAAAGTGACGATCGGTATCGCTGTGGACGATAGGGCGGCGGGAAGATGACGCTTCACGCGCCGGCATCGGCTCCGGCATAGGGGGTTCGAATCCGAGGGAAGCTACCCGACCGAGAGTGGGGATGAGTTTCATTTGACAATCGTTGACTAGGCAGATACATTCCTGCCTAGTCAATAACTGCCCATGCAATCATTTGCCCTGGTCGCTTGTCAGAATGGGCGCTTGCTCGACCAAACGTCGAGGAGCAGCCTTGCGGGTCGCAAAACGGTTGCAGGCGGATGCTGTACGCGTGGGAGAGGAGTCGTGTGTATGCGGGGTCGCAGCGCGCGGGTGCATGCGCCGTTAGTCTTGGCGTTTCTTATTGGTGCATGTGCCGTTGGCCCTGACTTCCAGCGACCGGGGGCGGCGAGCGCGGGCACCTACCTCGAATCGCCATTGCCTTTGCAAACCGTGGCGTCGACCCAAGATGTCGCAGGTGCGGCGCAAAACCTTCGTTCGGGAAACGATCTCGTCCAGGATTGGTGGACTCTATTTCACTCGGACGCCCTCAACCGGTTCGTCGCTGACGCGCTGCGTGACAACCCCAGTCTCGCTGCCGCGTCGGCCGCGCTGCGCCAGGCGCAGGAAATATTGATTGCGAACAAGGGCAACTTGCAGTTGCCGGGAGTCAACGGGCAGCTCGGTGCATCGCGCGAGCGCGCATCCGCCGCCCAGTTGGGTTTGCCGTTCGCCAGCACCTTTGCCCTCTATAACGCCCAGGTAAGTGTTTCCTACACGTTCGACCTGTTCGGATCGATACGTCGACAGCTCGAGGCACTGCAGGCGCAGGTTGACTACCAGGAAAATCAACTGCGCGGNNGGCGCAGACGGTTGCATCGATCTATCCGCTGGAGCGCCAGCGTGCGCAGACGCGCCATCTGCTTGCGGCGTACGCGGGCAAGGCGCCCTCCGAGCTGGATTTGGCGGCCTTTGAGATCTCGCACCTGGAGCTTCCGGTCGACCTGCCGGTGAGCGTGGCCAGCGATCTAGCGCGCCAGCGGCCCGATATCCTCGCGGCCGAGTCCCTGCTGCACGTGGCCAGCGCACAGGTCGGCGTGGCCACGGCAAACCTGTATCCGCAGCTGACGCTGGGCGCAAATTACGGATCGATGGCGCTCACCGCGCAGCAACTATTCGATGCGAACTCGATCGTTTGGGGCATTACTGCGGGCCTGGTCCAACCGATCTTTCATGGGGGGGCGCTCGTCGCCCAGCGGCGCGCGGCGATTGCGGCTTTCGACCAGGCGGCTGCGCTCTATCGCCAGACGGTCCTCACGGCGTTTGAAAATGTGGCCGACGCATTGCGAGCGCTGGAGCTTGATGCCCAGACCTTGGCGGCGCAGGCCGACGCCTTCGCGCAGGCGCGGGCGGCAGCTGAACTTGCGCAAAATCAGTTCGACAATGGGGCCGTCAGTTATTTGAGCCTGCTCAATGCCCAACAGCAGTTTGCGCTGGCCGCAGTTGCAGTGGTGCAGGCCCGGGGCGACCGATTTGCCGACACCGCCGCATTGTTCCAGGCGCTGGGCGGCGGATGGTGGAACGAATCTGCACCGCAGTCGCCGGCCAAGCCGCTGGCTAGCAAGGATTGACCGGGCGTATTGAGCCAGGCGGTAAAAAAGAAGAAGTCCCCGTGCGGTACCGGGATGTTTGACCAGCAAACCTAGCAGCTTGACCCAGAGATCGACGCAATGGCAAATCTTGGAAAGATCGACGACCCCGCTTCATCGCGTCCGTCGCTGTGGCGGCGGATGGTGCTCGCAATCATCGGCGTCTTGGTGCTCGTTGGGGCTATCGTCTATGGGAAGTACCTGCTCATCATGAAGCAGGTCGCTTCGTTCAAGCCACCGACGCCACCAATCGTCACGACCATGGCAGCACATGCGCAGGAATGGCGCAACCAGATCGAAACCGTCGGCAGCTTGCGCGCATGGCGGGGAACGGACCTGAGCACCGAGGTTGCCGGCCTAGTGCGCACCGTCAAGTTCCGATCGGGTCAGACCGTTGGGGCCGGGGATGTGCTCTTCGAGCTCAATGCGGATGCCGAGCGGGCGCAACTCGAGACCATGCAGGCCGCCGCGGACCTGGCGCGAACGACACTGGCGCGAGACCGGGATCAGCTCGCCGCGCACGCCGTAAGCCAGGCCACGATCGATTCCGACGAGGCCGATTTGAAGGGCAAACTCGCGCAAGTTGAGCAACAGCGCGCGGTCGTCGAGAAGAAGTTGATCCGCGCGCCGTTTGCCGGCCGCACCGGCATCACGACGGTCAACCCCGGTCAATACTTGAACGCGGGCGACAAAGTCGTGACCCTGCAGTCGATCGATACCCTGTATGTCGACTTTAACGTGCCCCAACGCGAACTCGGCCGCGTGGCCTTGGGCGCGGACATCACGATCCGTGTCGACGCCTGGCCGCAGCGCGATTTCGAAGGCAAGGTTACCGCGATCAACTCTGCAGTCGACACCGGTACACGCAATGTGCAAGTCGAGGCGACGGTGAAAAACCCCAAACACGAGTTGCTGCCCGGTATGTTCGCCCGAGTGGGGCTGTTGGTGGGATCCCGCGAGCGCTTCCTCACGGTGCCGCAGGCGGCCTTGGCGTTCAATCCGTACGGCGCGACGGTATTCGTGGCCGAGACCGGAAAAAATGACAAAGGCGTCTCGACCCTGACTGCCAAGCAGGTGTTCGTTACCACCGGCGCGACACGTGGCGACCAGGTTGCAATCCTCAAGGGGCTGCAGGAGGGCGATGTCGTCGTGACCAGCGGACAGCTCAAGCTCAAGAACGGCGGCCCATTGAGCGTCGACAACAAGGTCGTCCCGCTTGACGATGCCAATCCGACTCCGCAGGAACACTGATCCGGCAGCGTCCGCAACTTCACCGATGGCATTGACACCACAGTCATGAATATCACGGACATCTTTATTCGGCGGCCGGTGCTGGCAGCGGTGATCAGTCTGCTGATCCTCGTGCTGGGTCTGCGTGCTCTGGCGAGTTTGCCCGTGAACCAGTATCCGGCGACACAAAATGCCGTCGTAACGATCAGTACCTCCTACTACGGCGCGGACGCCGAGACGGTCGCGGGCTTCATTACGCAGCCAATGGAGGCGGCGATCGCGCAGGCCCAGGGAATCGACTACCTCTCCTCCAACAGCCTTACCGGCCAGTCGATCATCACGGCGACGCTGCGTCTGAACTACGACGCCAATCGCGCCCTGACCGAAATCAATACACAGGTGGCCTCCGTCAAGAACCAGTTGCCCCCTGCAGCGCAGCAGCCAGTGCTGACAGTGCAGGTCGGCCAGACCACGGACGCGATGTACATGGGTTTTTACAGTGACGTGCTGCCGACCAACAGCGTGACCGACTACCTGCTGCGCGTGGTAAAGCCCAAGCTCGATTCCGTCGAAGGCGTGCAGACGGCCGAAATTCTCGGCGGACGGCAGTTCGCATTGCGGGCATGGCTGGACGCCGACCGGCTGGCCGCACATGGCATCACTGCGACCGATGTCGTCAACGCCCTGGCGGCGAACAATTATCTTGCTACGCTCGGCTCGAGCAAGGGCCAGATGGTCACGGTCGATCTTCGCGGCGGCACCGATCTGCATAGTGTCGACGAGTTCAAGCAATTGGTGATCAAGCAGGGCAATGGTGCGCTGCTCCGTCTGGAGGACGTTGCCAACGTCAGCTTGGGGGCCGAAAACTACGACTTCAACGTCGCCTTCGGCGGGCGCGGCGCAGTGTTCATCGGGATCAAGGTGGCGCCGGAAGCCAATTTCCTCGAGGTCGCCGAGAAGGTGCGAACCATCTTTCCATCCATCCAGCAGCAGTTCCCGAACGGACTTACCGGAAAGATCGTCTACGACGCGACCAAGTTCGTGAACACCTCGATCCACGAGGTGATCAAGACCCTGATCGAATCGCTGCTTATCGTCACGGTCGTGATCTTCCTGTTTCTCGGCAGTTTGCGCGCGGTCATCGTCCCGGTAATTGCAATGCCGCTGTCGCTGGTTGGGACCTTCTTCGTGATGCTGGTGCTGGGATACTCGGTCAACCTGCTGACCTTGCTGGCGCTCGTGCTCGCGATCGGTCTGGTCGTCGACGACGCCATCATCGTCGTGGAAAACGTCTTTCGACACATGCACGGAGAAGGCCGCACGCCCTTCGATGCCTCGATCGTCGCCGCGCGCGAGCTCGGCGGCCCGATACTGGCAATGACGATCGTGCTGGTCGCGGTGTACGTTCCCATCGCCTTCCAGGGCGGTTTGACCGGAGCCCTGTTCACGGAATTCGCATTTTCGCTTGCGGGCGCAGTTACGGTCTCGGGGATCATCGCCCTGACGCTCTCGCCGATGATGTGCTCGCGCCTGTTCCAGGGCAGTGGTTCGCAATCGCGCTTTGCCGAATTCCTGGACCGCCATTTCGGGCGCCTGCATTCCGGCTATCAACGACTGCTGCGCGGACTTCTATCGACCTGGGCGGTCATGCTGGTGGTGGGTCTGCTGCTTTTCCTGGCGGCGATAGCGCTGTTCAAAACCGCCAAGACCGAGCTGGCACCGAGCGAAGATCAGGGCATCGTGCTGTACCAGGTCATCGGTCCACCCAATGCCACGGCCGAACAGATGCAGACCTACGCAGGCCAGTTGTACGAGGTTGCCAGCAAGATTCCCGAGTACGAGCAGATGTTTCAGCTCACAGGAGTCCCGACCATCAACCAGGGAATCGGCGGGGCATTGCTAAAGACCTGGGATACGCGCAGCCGCAGTGCGACCGAAATACAGCAGGATCTGCAGAACAAGTGGAACGACATCGCTGGCGCGCGGGTTGCGGCGTTCCAGTTTCCGCCGCTGCCGGGATCACAGGGCCTGCCGGTCCAGTTCGTCATCAACACGACGGAGCCCTTTGCCAATCTCAACGAGGTTGCGCAGGCCGTTTTGGAAAAGGCGCGGGCCAGCGGGAAGTTCTACTTCATCGATGGCGATCTGAAGATCGACAAGCCGCAAACCACCGTGATGGTGGATCGTGATTTGATCGGGTCCTTGGGCATGACCCAGGGCGATGTCGGAGCCGCGCTGGGCGGTGCCCTGGGTGGCAACTACGTGAATTACTTTTCGATTGCCGGGCGCTCCTACAAGGTGATTCCGCAGGTGCTGCAGGTTGACCGTCTCAATCCGTCGCGGGTTCTCGATTACGAAATTCGTACCCCGGGCGGGGTCAACATTCCGGTGTCGACGGTGGCACATCTGGACACCACGGTCGTGCCCGAGACCATTACCCATTTCCAGCAGCTCAATTCTGTAACTATCGGCGGCGTAAACGCGGCTCCCCAGGGGGTGTCACAGGGAGACGCGTTGCAATTCCTGCGCGATGCGGTTGCCGAGGTTGCCTCAGCGGCGTATTCCGTCGACTACTCGGGTCAATCGCGCCAATTCGTCAAGGAGACCGGCGGCTTTGCCGTAACGCTGGCTTTCTCGATCATCATCGTCTTCCTGGCGCTTGCCGCGCAGTTCGAAAGCTTTCGTGACCCCGTTGTCATACTGGTGTCCGTGCCGCTGGCCCTGTTCGGTGCGCTGATCTACATAAATCTGTTTTCCACCCTCAATATCTACTCGCAGGTCGGACTGGTTACCCTGATGGGACTGATCAGCAAGCACGGCATCTTGATTGTCCAGTTTGCCAACGAGCTGCAGCGCGCGGGCCACAGCAAGTTCGAAGCGGTGATCGAGGCTGCAGGGGTGCGTTTGCGACCGATACTGATGACCACCGCGGCGATGGTGCTGGGCGTGGTGCCCTTGGCAATCGCGTCCGGGGCGGGCGCTGCGGGCCGGCAGGCGATGGGCTGGGTCGTATTTAGCGGCCTTTCCGTCGGCACTTTGTTCACGCTGTTCGTCGTGCCGGCGATGTATCTCTTTCTCGGTGCGGACCACGCGCGCGCGGCCCGCGCACGTGGCGGTGCGCCTGGCGCCGGCATGACCGGCGAAGAGGGCTCCCGAGTTTCTCCAGCGTAGCGGCGGCGGCAGGAATGCCGCGCTAGGGGCTGAACCGTCGGACCTGGGTCCGTGCGCAAGCTGGGCGCGCGATCGGCGATATGATGCGCAGTTGCGCGCACCGTTTCATATCCGTTTCTGGATTGTGGAGAAGATCGGCACTCTTGATAGCATGGTTGCGCCCGGCAAGACAGGCGGGCGGGCCGGGGAATCCGCCGATTCCTCGTATGGTCCTGTGCGCCCGCTCACGGGATACCGGCCTTTTTGGGCCAAGCGCCTGGGCCCGGCAAAGTTCCTGCCAATGAGTCGTGCCGAGATGGACGCGCTTGGCTGGGACAGCTGCGACGTCATCATCGTTACCGGAGATGCCTACGTCGATCACCCGAGCTTCGGCATGGCGCTGATCGGCCGGTCCCTGGAAGCACAGGGCTTCCGTGTCGGAATCATCGCCCAGCCCGATTGGCAAAGTTCTGAACCCTTCAAGGCGCTAGGTCGGCCGAATCTGTTTTTCGGCGTGACGGCGGGCAATATGGATTCGATGATCAACCGCTATACGGCTGATCGCAAGATCCGTAGCGATGATGCGTATACGCCAGGTGGCATCGGTGGAAGGCGTCCGGACCGCTGCTCCCTGGTCTACGCGCAGCGCTGCCGTGAGGCGTATGGTGACGTGCCGCTGATCATAGGCGGGATCGAGGGTTCGCTGCGTCGGATTGCGCACTACGACTACTGGCAGGACAAGGTGCGGCGATCGATTGTGGTCGATGCCAAGTGTGATCTCCTGGTCTACGGCAACGGCGAGCGCGCGATCGTCGAGATTGCCCATCGGCTTTT
>OMSW01000270.1:0-12855 GCA_900290295.1 Burkholderiales bacterium | reverse complement strand
CAGCCGGTGCAGCAGATATGCGATGTGCGAGGCACGGCGTTCGTGCGGCGCAATTCGGTGCAAGGTTGGTTCGAAATTGATTCGACCTCGGTTGAAGACCCCGATGCCTTGCGCGGCACTAGCAATCCGTTCCAGAACCCGTATCTGACCACGTCCGAGCGGGCTGCCGGCAATTTGCCGCACTGTGATCGCGAGGCCGAGCCGATTGCGGCGGCGCTGGCATCGCAATCTGCGGCCTGGTTGCCCGTGGCTGCGCCCATGATGCGCGGCTCGGACCGCCGCTTGCCACCACGCAGTCGCACCGTCATCCGGCTACCCTCGTATGAGCAGGTGCGCGCCGACCCGGTCCTGTATGCGCACGCGAGCCGCGTACTGCACCAAGAAACCAACCCCGGTAATGCCCGGGCGCTCGTACAGGCGCATGGCGAAGGGGCAACCGCGCGGGACGTGTGGATAGCTCCGCCGCCCATTCCCCTGACGACGGCGGAAATGGATGCGGTGTTCGATCTGCCCTATGCGCGCGCGCCGCATCCCGGGTACGGCGACGCCGACGGACCGAACAAGATCCCGGCCTGGGAAATGATCCGCTTTAGCGTCAACATCATGCGTGGATGTTTTGGCGGTTGCACTTTCTGTTCGATTACCGAGCACGAAGGCCGCATCATTCAGAGCCGTAGCGAGGATTCGATCCTTCGCGAGGTCGGGGCGATCCGCGACCAGGTGAAGGGATTTACCGGTGTGATCTCCGATCTGGGTGGACCCACGGCCAACATGTATCGCATCGGCTGCAGGTCGCCGCAGATCGAGGCCGCATGCCGCAAGCCTTCCTGCGTGTATCCGAAGATTTGCCAGAACCTCGTAACTGATCATGGTCCGCTCATACGCCTGTACCGCCGTGCGCGCGCGATCACTGGCATCAAGAAAGTCCTGATCGGCTCGGGCCTGCGCTACGACTTGGCGCTGGAATCTCCCGAATACATCCGCGAACTGGTCACGCACCACGTCGGCGGGTACTTGAAGATTGCGCCCGAACATACCGAGGCTGGCCCGCTGAGCATGATGATGAAGCCCGGCATCGGTGCCTACGACCGTTTCAAGCAGCTGTTCGACAAATACAGCGCCGCGGCCGGCAAGAAGCAATACCTCATTCCGTATTTCATCGCTGCGCATCCTGGCACGTCGGACGAGGACATGTTGCAGCTCGCCGTCTGGCTCAAGCGCAACGGGTTTCGCGCCGACCAGGTGCAGACCTTTTACCCGAGCCCCATGGCCACGGCCACCGCGATGTACCACAGCGGCAGGAATCCGCTGCGCAAGGTGACCCGCGCCAGTGCCGGCGTTGACATCGTGCGCGGGGAGCGTCGGCGGCGCCTGCACAAGGCATTCTTGCGCTATCACGACCCGAAGAACTGGCCATTGCTGCGCGATGCCTTGAAAGCCATGGGGCGCGCAGATCTCATCGGCAACGGCAGGCAGCATCTGGTGCCCCGTTATCAGCCGGCGCTAGGCGGCGAGTACCAGAGCGCGCGGCGCAAGAATTCGACCCCTGCCAATAGCCGCGTTTCCACCGTGATGCGCGGCCGGATCCTGACGCAGCACACGGGCCTGCCGCCGCGCGCCGGGCTGCCGGCCTCGGTGCCGCTCGCCGCAGGCAAGAGAACGGGGAATCGGGGCCGCGCCTGAGTCTTCTGGAACCAGCGCAAGGAGGGTTGCCAAGTCTGTTGACGTAAACCACACTTCGCGCCGCCATATGGGATGTTTGTGGCGCTAGGCGTCAAATGGATTCCATTTGTTTCAAAAGGAAAGGTCTTTTATGAAGAGGCTTTTACTGGCAATTCTTGGTGCTTCAATGCTTTGCTTCAGCTCGGCATACGGACAAGTTCGTGACTGGCGTGACCTGGAAGAGGTGCACAAACATATCGTCGAGGCGATCCATGAAATGGAACGCGCTCGCGCGGCAAACCATTACGATATGGAGGGCTACGGAGCCAGGGCGGAAGAAGCGTTGCGTCATGCGGAGCGCGAGTTGCACGAAGCGATAGAGGCCTCCAGAGCACACCGATAAACCCGGTCTTTCATGGTTTGTCTATGCTGGGAGGCACAATCGTCGTTCGATGTTTGTGTCTCCCTTTTTGTGATCCCTGGCGAGTCGGTGGTGACCGGCGTGATGGGTCACGATGATCAGGGTCCACGAATACGCCTTAGTGGAAATCCCGGCTGTTGATTACTAGATCCCCAAGTAACGGGGAGTGATCCACCAAACGGTCGGCAATCACGTGCAGAACCGCGCCGCCGTTCGTGTCGACCCGTTCCAGATGCCCGTACACGGTGAGCAGGGAGGCTCCTAGCAACGCCTGCCGAAAGCGCTCGGCCACCGCACGCCATACGACGATGTTGACGGAACCGGTTTCATCTTCCAGCGTGACGAAAGTGACGCCGCTGGCTGTGGCAGGGCGCTGGCGACAGGTGACGATGCCGCAGGTACGGATCAGTTGCCGGTGGCGCCCTTGTGCGACCTGTCTTGCGCTGAACAGGCGCATGGCTTGCAGGCGTGCCCGCAACAAGGCGACGGGGTGACGACGCAGGCTCAGGCTGGTGGAGCGATAGTCCGCCACGATGTCTTGCCCTTCCGTGGGTGCGATCAGTCCGGGCGCATCCTCGTGCGCCGGCGGCTCGGCAGCCAGGGGTGCCCTGCGTGGCGCTTGTACGTCGACTCCCAGTGCGCTCCACAGCGCTTTTCGGCGATGACCGGTGAGCGCTGCGAGCGCGTCGGCAGCCGCCAGGCGCGCGAGCTCGCCGCGGTTCAGTTGTGCGCGTCGCACGAGGTCCTGCACACCGGTGAAGGCCGATTCGGCACGCGCTGCCAGCACGCGTTGCGCGGCCTCCTGGGCCAGTCCTTGCACCAGTGCCAGGCCGAGTCGCACAGCCGGGGTGTAGGGATCGCCGGTGCAAGGCTCGAGCGTGCAGTGCCAATGGCTGGCGGTGACACATACTGGCCGAACCGCAACACCATGGTCGATCGCGTCGCGCACGATTTGCGCCGGCGCATAAAATCCCAGTGGCTGGGAGTCGAGCAGTGCGGCACAAAATGCCGCTGGTCGATGGCACTTGAGCCACGCGGACACGTAAACCAGCAGCGCAAAGCTGGCCGCATGACTCTCGGGAAATCCATACTCCCCAAAGCCCTGGATCTGGCGCACGATCTGCCCGGCGTAATCGGCGCTGTAGCCGCGCGCGAGCATGCCGCCGATGAGCTTGTCACGAAACGGTCCGATGCCGCCCTTGCGCTTCCATGCCGCCATGGCACGTCGCAAGCGATCGGCCTCGCCGGGCGTGAAGCCGGCGGCCACCACTGCGAGCTGCATCACCTGCTCTTGGAAGATCGACACCCCGAGTGTGCGCTCGAGTACCGCGCGCACACTTGCCGACGGGTAGGTGACGGGTTCCAGGCCCTGCCGTCGTCGCAGATACGGGTGCACCATGCCGCCCTGGATCGGTCCAGGGCGAACGATCGCGGTCTCGATTACCAGGTCGTAGAAGCACTGTGGCCGCAAGCGCGGCAGCATGTTCATCTGTGCGCGTGATTCGACCTGAAACACACCCAGCGAATCGCCCCGGCCAAGCATCGCATAGACCTGCGGATCCTCTGCCGGGATATCCGCGACCGTCATGGGATCTGTTTTCGTGGGCGTTGGCGGCATAAGCAGAGCGGAATTTTCGGGTGGGGCCACCGCGGCCGCGCTGGTCTCGAACGCGTTGACGTGATCGAGCGCACGTCGCACACAAGAGAGCATACCCAGCGCAAGCACGTCGATTTTGAGCAGACCCAGTGCGTCCAGGTCGTCCTTGTCCCACTGGATCACGGTGCGTTCGGCCATGGCGGCGTTTTCGATCGGGACCATGCGCGAGAGCTTGCCGCGCGTAATCACGAATCCGCCGCTGTGCTGCGACAAGTGGCGCGGGAAGCCGATCAATTGATGCGCCAGATCGATCAGCTGCGCGATCACCGGATTGTCCGGATCAAAGCCGGCGTCGAGCAGTCGTGCTGGCTCGATATGCCGGCCATCCCACCAGGCCATGGTCTTGGCCAGCTTGTCGACCTGGTCGAGCGACAGTCCGAGCGCTTTTCCCAGATCGCGCATGGCGCCGCGCGGTCGATAGGTATGCAGGGCAGCGGTCAGTGCGGCACGCTCGCGACCGTATTTGGCGAAGATGTATTGCATCACTTCTTCGCGCCGCTGGTGCTCGAAGTCGACATCGATGTCAGGCGGTTCGTTGCGCTCGCGACTGATGAAGCGCTCGAACAAGACGCTCATGCGCTCCGGGTCGACCTCCGTGATTCCCAGGCAGTAGCACACCGCCGAGTTGGCGGCCGAGCCACGCCCTTGACACAGAATGGCGCGGCCACGCGCGAAGCGGACAATGTCGTAGACCGTCAGGAAGTACGGCTCGTAGTGCAGCTCCGCGATCAGGTTCAGCTCATGTTCGAGCAGGGCCTGCACTTTTCCCGGCACCGCTGCCGGGTAGCGCTGCGCGGCGCCATCGAGGGTGACGCGGCGCAGGTAGCTTGCCGGGGTTTCTCCCGCCGGAACGATTTCGTCCGGGTATTCATAGCGCAGCTCCTCGAGCGAAAAGGAGCAGCGCCGGACAATCTCCCCGGTCTCCAGGAGCAGCTCCGGTGGGTAGATGCGCACCAACCGGGCAAGTGGGCGCAGATACCGTTCCGCGTTTGGAGACAATCGCGCGCCGCATTGGGCCAGTACTGTCTTGCTTCGCACCGCGGTAAGGGCGTCCTGCAGTTTCTTGCGGCCACGCGTGTGCATATGCACGCCCCCGGCGGCCGTCAGGGCCATGCCACAGTGGCGCGCTACGGCTTGCAGCACCGCCAACTGTTCTGCATCGTCAGGACCGCGCACCAGGGTGCACGCGATCCAGGCACGGTCCCCAAGCAATTTCTTCAACCAGAGGGCCTGCCGCCCGATCGACACCGCGTCAAAGAGCAGCTTTGGATCTTTGCCGCCAGCGGCCGCTACGGGCTCGGGGACCAGCAGTGCGAGCGTGTCGTCGAGCAGATGCGCGTTGGTTTCGAGTGTGCCGCAATCGATCCGATACTGGCCCTTGCCCGCGGCACGCCTGGCGAGCGTCACCAGTTCGGACAGGTTGCCGTAACCGTTGCGACCCTGCGCCAGTAATACCAGCTGTGGTCCGTCGGCGAGCCGGATCTCGGTGCCGTGAATCAGTTGGAAGGAGTCTGCGCCAAGGTGGCTCGCACGCGCTTCGCGCAAGGCCAAGTGCGCGCGTGCGGCTCCGGCGAACGAGCATTCGTCGGTCAGTGCCAGTCCCGAGTAGCCGAGCGCGAGCGCTCGCTCGACCAACTCTTCCGGGTGCGAGGCGCCGCGCAGGAAGGAGAAGTTGGATAGACAGTGGAGTTCCGCATACGGTGTCCGCATACTGTATATAATAACAGTATGCATTGAACCGGGATCTCGAACCGGGACCTGTACGCAAGACACACGAATTACTGTTGAAATCGGCCCCTGCCCGACGAAGGTAACCAACCTCCGGACGAAAGACGCAAATAAATCCAATCAAAATTCCGGGAATCGCCGGGAGCCTGTGCAAGAAATCGTAATAACCCTGCGGCGATCCCGGCTGACCAAGTTTTGACTCCCGATGGCGTTGCTCTCGAGGCGTTCGATCTCGACGGAATCCCGGTTTTTAGCGAAGACGCCGAATCGGCCGCTGTCAAGAATCGTTGCGCTGAAGACACAGGTTCAGCGCCCGATGCCATCTTGTTCGTGACGCCCGAGTACAACAAATCGGTTCCCGGCGGCCGCAAGAACGCCATCGATCGGGCGTCGCGACCGTAGTATGTTGGTCGCGCTAATTGATTTGGCAAAACGACATTGACATCGCGAGGTTGTCGCCGCCTTCTCTGTCCTGGGCCTTGGAGCCGGGCGCGCGGGCAATGTGGCGATGTTTCTCGCCGCGTTGGGAGGACGATCTCCCATGTTTCGCGGCGGTCGATGCGATGCGCGAAAGCGCGAAACCCATTTTTCACCATTACCGCTAAATGGTTGTTGTTTGATATCGATATAGCTACGCTACTCGCTGCGCCTTTCGGTCCTTGTAATCTCCGCTTCGACGTAGAGATTGCCGGCGATAATTTGGCGTTATCGATCTGGGCGCGATTTCGGCGCCTCCGGGATATCGTCGCGTTGGTTGGTAGGTGTCTGACTTGGATCAGAAACGGGACGATCGAGAGCGCCCACAAGGTGGCGCCGACGGACAGACGCTTCCGCTGTCCGTGCTCGGACAGGCATTTGAGGCTGCACCCAATGGTCTGCTGGTAGTCGACGCCGGCGCCACCATCGTGGCGACGAACTCGGCACTGCTGCGCATGTTCGGGTATGAAAGTGCCGAGGTCATCGGCAAGCCGCTGGAGCTACTCGTTCCGATAGGCCTGCGGGATGTGCATCGGGGACTGCGCAATGCCTTCCTTTCGGCTCCCGAGCGCCGCGCGATGGGCAGCGGCCGCGAGCTGCACGCGCGGCACGGCAGCGGTCGCGAGTTCCCGGTCGAGATCGGCCTCAACCCGATGACGACGCCGCAGGGCCCGATGGTCTTGGCGTCGGTCGTCGACACCTCCGAGCGACGGAGCCTGGAGACCGCGTTCGGCCGAGTTTTCGAGTCTGCGACCCACGGCATGGTGCTGGTCGACACGGATGGCCGCATGGCGTTTTTCAATAAGCGCCTGGCATCCATGCTTGGGTATGCGCACGCAGACCTGGTGGGGCAGCGGCTGGAAATCCTGGTGCCCGAACGCTATCGCGCGCAGCACGAGGCTCTTATGCGCAAGTTTCGTGAAGCGCCGACCACGCGGAGCATGGGAGTCGGCAGAGACCTGACAGCGCTGCACGCCAGCGGCGCCGAGCTGCCCGTGGAGATCGGCCTGAGCGAAGTCATATGGCAGGATCAGCCGATGACGCTTGCCACGGTGATCGATATTTCCGTGCGCCGACGCATCGAGATGGAATTGAAGCAAGCCAATGAAAACCTGCGGGAATTTACCCACGTCGCTTCGCATGATTTGAAGTCACCATTGCGCGGCATAGCCGATCTTGTCGCATGGGTGCGGGAAGACCTTGGCGAGAACCCGAAGCCCGAGGTAGTGCGCAACCTGGAGCGTATAACAGACCGCGTTACCCGCTTGGAGCGCCTGATCACGGATCTGCTGCGCTACGCGCGTTCGGAGCAGATGGATGCGGAGTGCACCCTCATCGACTTTCGGGCAATGGTGCAGGACATCTTACGGGTCGATCCGCTTCCCAGCGGGTTCTGTGTCAATATCACTGTGGAAGTGGAGTCGATTTCGGCGCCTTGGACGCCGGTCGAGACCGTGTTGCGCAACCTGATCGCCAACGCCGTAAAACACCACGACCGACCGACCGGGCGCGTTGACGTCGAAGTCTGCAGCGATGGCGGTTATTGTCGGGTCTCCTTGACCGACGATGGACCAGGGATTCCGGAGCACGCGCAGCAGCGAGTTTTTCGCCTGTTTCAGACGGTCGGCGCCGCGAAGCGGGTCGGCTTAGGCCTGGGCCTTGCGCTTACGAAGCGCCTGGTCGAAATGCACGGGGGCCGCATGGATTTGCTTTCGCCGCTGCTCGATGGGCGCGGTTCCAGCTTTCGTTTCTGGTGGCCAAAAAATCCCAGGAGATTGAGCAATGATTGACTCCACGCTTTCGATCCTCCTGGTCGAGGATGATGACGTCGCGGCAGAGGCGGTACGCCGAAGCTTGACCAGGAATGGTGTGAACTACCCCGTCATATGGGTGGAAGATGGGCTCGCCGCGTTGGCGGCCCTGCGTGGCCAAAGCGCCAGCCCGGCGGTCGAACGCCCCCGGATCGTGTTGCTGGACCTGAATATGCCGCGCATGAACGGCTTCGAATTTCTCTCCTGCGTCAGGGCCGACCCGGCTTTGCAAGAGGAGGTGGTGTTCGTGCTCACGACCTCCGACGCCGACGAGGATCGCACGCGCGCCTACCGCGAGCAGATCGCCGGCTACATGGTCAAATCGGCTGTCGGCCCCCAATTTGCCAAGCTTGCGGGACTGCTCCTGGCGTACCACGACGCGGTGTGCCTGCCATGAAGGCGGCGCCGGAAACGGAAGAAGTCTCCCCGGATCGGGTGCGTCTGCTGGTCATTGACGACGACGATGTCGATCGCGAGCGCGTGGTGCGCCTGGTAGGGCAATCACCGATGAGGGCCGAAACGACCGAGGCCGCGTCGAGCGAGGAGGCCCTTGCGCTGCTGAAGATCTGCGAATTCGATTGCGTCGTTCTGGACAACCAGTTGCCCGATGGGACCGGCGCCGAATTGCTGACGGCGCTGCGCACAAACGCGGATTCCTCGTGCCCGGTGATCATGGTAACTGGGGCGGGAGACGAGGAACTCGCCGCCGAGGTGATGCGTGCGGGCGCCGCCGATTATCTTTCGAAGAGCCGCCTATCGACCGATACCCTGTGCCGCGCGATCACGCGCAGCATCAACACCTGCCGCATGCAGCAGCAACTGCGCCGGTTTGCCAACGAGCTCGCGGCTAGTGAGGCGAAGTATCGCGCCATCGTCGAGGACCAGACGGAACTGGTTGCGCTGGCACACCCGGACCTCACGCTTACCTACGTCAACACGGCGTACGCCGCGCACCACGGGCTCACGCCGAAGCAGATGATCGGGCGCAACCTGCTTGAGTATGTGCCAGCCGACGAACGCGATCGGGTTTGCGCCCAGATGCGTACGGTCTGTCGGCGCAAGTCGGTTGAGCGGAGCGAGAATCGGACCATGTCCGCCATCGCAAATGTCTCGCGCTGGGTGGAGTGGACCCATAGGGCGCTCGTCGATGCGATCGGAAGCGTTGCGGCGGTCCACTCGGTTGGGCGTGATATCACGGACCAGGTGCACGGCCGCGAAGCGGTGGCACGGTTGGCAGCGGTCGTAAACTCCTCGGCCGATGCGATCTTTTCGACGAATTTGCAGGGCGAAATTACGACATGGAATCCGGCTGCCGAGCGCTTTTTCGGCCACCCGGTACAACACGCGATCGGCCGGCCCATCACCTTGATTGTGCCGCCCGATCGCGAGATCGAGCACAAGATGTTGACCCAGCGGGTCCGAAGCGGTGAGGCCATCGTTGAATTCGAGACGATCCGCATGCGCCGTAACTTGACGCTGATGGAGGTCGCACTGACGCTTTCCCCGATTCGCGACGCGGTGGGCAATATCAGTGGCGTCTCGCAGATCGTTCGCGATATCAGTGAGCGCAAGCGCCTGGAGCGTGCCCTGCTGGAAAGCGAGCAGCATTACCGCGGGCTGTACGAGGCGACGCCTGCCATGCTCCATTCCATCGACGCCGTCGGCCGCCTGCTGAGCGTCAGCGACGAATGGCTGTCCCACATGGGTTATCTTCGCGATGAGGTCGTCGGTAGGCAGTACACCGAATTTCTTACGCCGGATTCGAGGCAAACCGTCCAGGAGCGGATCCTGCCGGAGTTGCTTCGAACCGGCCGGTGCGATGAGGTCGAGTGCCGGATGGTGCACTGTAACGGCGCGATCATCGACGTACGGCTATCGGCGACGCTCGAGCGCGACCAATCGGGCAACCCATGGCGCTCACTCGCGGTTCTGCGGCAGGCGTCGGATATGAACCGACCGGCCGATGTGCTCGACTGACCGCAACTTCCATCGTCGCGTGGACGGTCCTCGTTGCCTGCGTCGACGTCGACCCGCGCACGGCTTTCTCGGAAGAAAGACCATCGCCGAGTCCGAGTCTCTGGGACGGGCCTACCTTTGCCGAACACCTGCGCCGCTGCTACGGTGTTGATCTGGGATTACGCCAGTGTCAGCGGCTTCGCACAGCTACCCGATACGGCGCGCCGGTTCGGCGGATCCAAATTTAATGAGAATCGCGATGTACTTAATCGGATTTGTTGTCGCAGCGCTCGGCGTCGTGATCGCGGGAATCTATTGGCGCCAGGAAGCGCTGCTCCTCTATCCCGAGCCGCTGCCACCGGACTATGTCTTTCATCTGCCGGACGTCGTGGAGGTTCCAGTCGCGGTCGATGACGCGGTGTTGTCGGCACTGCACCTGCGCTTGCCCGATCCAAAGGGCGTTGTCTTCTACTTGCACGGCAATGCCGGCAATCTTGCCAGCTGGTTTGCGGATACCTCCTTATTCCGGCAGTCCAACTATGACCTCTTCATGCTCGATTACCGCGGTTACGGAAAAAGCACTGGCCGTGTCACCAGCGAGGCGCAGCTGCGCAGCGATGTGGCCGCAGCCTGGCAGCAAATCGCTCCCTTGTACAAAGCGCGCCGCAAGGTGTTTCTGGGGCGCTCGCTCGGGTCGGCACTGGCGGCGGGCCTCGCGGCCCGGTTCCAGCCCGATCTGACCATTCTGGTATCACCCTACTGGAGCGTTACCGAGCTGGCCGCGCTCCACTATCCCTTCGTCCCCGCGGTGCTGTTGCGCTACCGCCTCGAGACGTTTCGTGATATTGCACACATCGATGGCCCGGTGCTGCTGATTCACGGGGATCGGGATGCGGTCATTCCCTTTGACCACAGCGTGCGTCTGCAGGCTGCCGCTCGGGCAGCGCAGCTCGTCCGGCTCACGGGCGCTGCGCATAATGACCTGCAGGATTTCGATGATTACGGCAAAGCCATTGCGGCTCGCTTGGCAGGGCTTTGAGATATCGCTACGCGAAAAATCCATGCAGAAACCAGCTGTGCGGGGCAGCCAGTTCGCGATAAATCCACAACGTCTGACCGCATCCGTTGCGCGCGACAAAATAATCCCGGTGCACCGTTGCTCGCCGTGGATACCCCAGGTCCCACCATCCGGCTTCGATCCGCTCCGGGCCGGCCAGCAATGCCAGCGGACCACCGTACTGCGGCATCCCGTCGTCATCGGCCGGGGTTGGTAGTCGACGCGGAGCAGGCAGGATCAGCAGTGGCCGTTGCGTTGGCGGTGGCGTCTGGGTCTGCGTGCCGGGGGGATCGAGCGCAAAGGGGACGACGCGGTATGCGAGCTCGGGCCGATGATCGCTGACCGCCTGCAATTGGAACACTCCTTGCGAACCCAAACGCGCATGGAGTGTTTCTGCCAGTTGCAGGGCGTCGATTCCTTGTGATGCGGCCTGTGGCGCCGGGGGCAGAAGGCTAGCGTTGGCCGGCACCAGTTCTGCCATCCGCTCGAGTTGGAGTTCGAGCATGATGGCCGGCTCGGGCAAGGTGACACGTGTCAAGCGTTCGGTGAATAGCCGCAGCAGGCGTTGGGCATCGCGCTCGGGGGCGGCCAGCGCGATGGTAATCGGGGTTGGTTGGGTGGGTCGTTCGCGACGCGGGTTGTGGTGCGCGCGTAGCAGTAGTGCTGTGGCTCCGGCGCCGCGACCGCGCAAAAATCCCTCGAGCAGGCGCAGTAGGCGATGCACCGGCACCGTCAACTGTGTTACGTCAACCAGGTCGGCGGGCAGCTCGATCCGCGCGTTGAATTGCTCCGGCAGAGTAAAGGGCGGTTGCGGATCGGGGACCGCGCCGAGCATTCGATCCAGATCGATCAGTTGTTGCGCCCCGAAGCGTCGAGCGAAGGCCTCGCGCGGCAATGCCAGTACCTCGCCGATCGTGCTCAGTCCCAGCGCGTGCAAGGTCTCGGTGACTTGCTCTTCCCAACCGAGCAAACGCAGGGGCAGTCGCCCCAGCGCGGTGCGCAATTCGGAGACCTCCACGGCATCGGGCGCTGTCAGACCGCATGCATGCGCATGCGCGAGCACGCGTGCCGCTGCGGGCGTCGCGGCGCTGGCAGCGGCGGCGCGATAACCAAGACTTCGCAGATCACTAATGATGCGCTGGCGCAGCGCTCCGCGGCCGCCGAACAATCGCTCACTGGCGCCGGTTTCGATCAGCAGGCCGCTGCCGTCGGGTGATGTGAAGGGCACGATCCGGGCGCTGAACTGGTACGCCCAGCATGCCAGCTCCTGCAGCGCCGTATGCTCGCGTTGCGCGTCATATTCGTTCGCGATCAGATCGCGCACCAATGCTTGGGCTGCGGCCAACTTCATCCCGGGGACGACCCCGGCAATGCGCGCCTTGCTGTTGCAAAAGACGACGATTTTCCGCTGTGCGGGGCCATCGACGATGACCAGCGCGAGGGTGCGGGCCAGTGCTGGGTCGAGAGTGCGCTGGGCCAGCTGCAGCGGCAGCGCGGGTAGGGTAAGGGCAAGCCAGGTAGACATGACTGCAATGCTGTTTATTTATACAGTATAGTCACCGAAATTCCGATTCGCACCCCGACTGCGCATACCGACAACAGGCTGCTGCCGTGATCCGGATCCGAGAGCTTGCGTGCCCGAACCGACCCTGCTCGCGGATGCGGAGTCCGAACAGTTCGATATTAATCTGTCCAAATCCTATCTAACCTCGCCAAAATGGACAGATACATCGGCATAGGCGACGCCGCCAAACTGTTGGGTGTCTCGATTACCACGCTACGGCGTTGGGAGGCGAGCGGTCGCCTTGTGCCAGAGCTAACCGAAGGCGCTCATCGGCTATGACGCCGCCAAGCTGCGCTCCGAGTTATATCGAGCGACGAAGAATCATGCCCGCAAGACCATCGCCTATGCTCGCGTGTCGAGCAAGGATCAGAAGGCTGAGCTCGAACGCCAAAAACAAGTCCTGGAATTTTATTGCGCCCGACAAGGATGGACATTCGAAGTAATTTCCGATCTCGGATTAGGCATGAACTACCAAAAGAAGGGCTTAAAGCGCCTACTAAACGAAGTCCTGTACGGCAGCCG
>OMSW01000273.1:24111-26728 GCA_900290295.1 Burkholderiales bacterium | reverse complement strand
TCTGGCTGTGCTTCGGCTTCTTCTTTCTTTCGACCGGTGCCGGTGGCATCCTGCAAAATTTTGCTCCTGCGATCCTGACCCATGTGTATTCGGCTAGCCTGGCGCTGGGCACGATGTGCCTGACGACCTACCTGGTGGGCGGCGCCGCCGGCACGGTACTGGGTGGTTTCGTAGCCGGCCGCCAGCGCCGCAGCGAGCTGGTTGTCGCCATCGCCCTGTGCCTGGCGGCGGCCGTTGCCCTGGTGTTGGCGACCGGCAAGATTGCGGTCGCCGCATTGCTTCCGACGATGTTCGCGCTCGGTTGCGGATCCGGTACCGCGGGCCCGAGCCGCGATCTGCTCGTGCGCAAAGCGGCAACCTCACGCTTTGGTACCGGCTCCTACCGGCTCGTTCGGCCGCGTATACGGATTCGTGTATTCCGGGATCGACGGCGGCCTGGCTGTCGCGCCGCTGGTGGTCGGACGGCTACTTGACCATGGCCTGTTTCGCGCCGGCTTGCTATGCATTGCCACGATGCAAATCTGCGCCGTGCTCGTCGCACTGCGGGTCGGTCGCAGCGCCTGAGAAAAAGGCGCAGCCTGGCTCTTGTTTTTCACGTCACGAAATAATTTCACATGATGTGAAACAAACTTTCCGCACGGCAATAGTTTTCATTCCATGACGAAAAATTTCTTTCCGCATTACGGCAAAAAAAATCTAGTATCCTGTTTTATATAAATAAAATATATTGTCTTCTATAAGACAAGACCGGTGCTGCAGCGCGATTTCTCCCCTAGGATCGGTCCATCGATTCGGCTGGATTGGTACTCGTTCTTATTTGCGCTACTTGGATACGAGACGAGCCGGATCGCGCCTCCGAAATGGCGTGTCGGCGCACAGAACCCGTGGAGAACTCATGACCGCTCGCAAGCTAGAAGCACAGAAACTGCAAAAGGACTGGACCGATAATCCGCGCTGGAAGGGAGTTCGCCGTAATTACACTGCCGACGACGTCGTGCGCCTACGAGGTTCGGTCCCGATCGAACACACGCTGGCACGGCGAGGTGCCGAGCGCTTGTGGTCGTCCCTGCATGAAATGCCTTTCGTCAGCGCCCTGGGTGCGCTGACCGGAAATCAAGCGATGCAGCAGGTTCGTGCGGGGCTGCAATCGATCTATCTATCTGGCTGGCAGGTCGCAGGCGACGCCAACACGGCGGGCACGATGTACCCGGATCAGTCCCTGTACCCGGTTGATTCGGTGCCCAGCGTGGTCCGCGCGATCAATAACGCGCTGGCACGATGCGACCAGATCCAGTGGATGGAGGGCAAGACGCCTGGCGATACCGAATTTATCGATTACTTTGCGCCGATCGTTGCCGACGCCGAGGCCGGATTTGGCGGCGTGCTCAACGCCTTCGAACTCATGAAAGCCATGATCGCGGCAGGTGCGGCCGGCGTGCATTTCGAAGATCAGCTGGCATCCGTGAAGAAGTGCGGCCACATGGGCGGTAAGGTGCTCGTCCCCACCCGCGAGGCGGTGGAGAAACTGGCCGCCGCTCGGCTCGCGGCCGACGTTCTGGGTGTGCCCACCGTGCTGATCGCGCGCACCGACGCCGAGGCCGCGGATCTGCTTACCTCCGACGTCGACGATAACGACAAGCCCTACCTCACCGGTGAGCGCACCTTGGAGGGCTTTTATCGCACGCGCCCGGGCCTGCAGCAGGCCGTTTCGAGGGGCTTGGCCTATGCGCCGTATGTGGATCTGGTCTGGTGCGAGACCGGCAAGCCGGATCTGGCCTACGCGCGCGCGTTTGCCGATGCGATACATCGCCAGTTTCCCGGCAAGATGCTTGCCTACAACTGCTCGCCGTCTTTTAACTGGAAGAAGAATCTCGACGACGCGACGATTGCCAAGTTCCAACGCGAACTCGCAGCCATGGGATACAAGTACCAGTTCATCACTCTGGCAGGGTTCCACAGCCTGAATTACTCGATGTTCCACCTTGCCCACGGATACGCGCGCAATCACATGAGCTCGTTCGTTGAACTGCAGGAAGCCGAATTCGCGGCGGCCGAGCTCGGCTTCACCGCGGTCAAGCATCAACGCGAGGTCGGAACTGGGTATTTCGATGCCGTCACGCAGGCCATCCAGCAAGGACAATCCTCAACGACGGCCTTGCACGGATCCACCGAGGACGAGCAGTTCTTTGGCGCGAAAACGGATCGTAAAGCTGCGTAACGATGCGCAGTGGACGGCGCCGTCCCAAGGCTGATTCGATGCAGCGGCTAAAGTTGCGGGAAAGCAACGAAATGGTTGCGGCGCGACTTGTGCGGCATGCCTGCGCCTCCTATGCTCGCGGGCTCCCTAGTGAGCGGCAATCTTTGGAGCGAGGCGGGGAGGGGCCAGGGTCAGGGCTTGGCCCAAACAACAATATCAACAATACCAACAAGAACAGCTGGGCCGCCTTCGGGCGGCCTATTTTTTGGTCGATTTGCGCGCGCAATTTGCAGGAGTGCCAATGAAACAGCTGCTGGGAATTTCCTTTGAGGACCCGCACAGCGCGGATCTCGAATCCGTGCTGACACCGGAGGCTTTGGGCTTTCTGGGCAAGCTCCACGGGGAATTCGAACCGCGCCG
>OMSW01000273.1:17370-24101 GCA_900290295.1 Burkholderiales bacterium | reverse complement strand
GACCTGGTCTGCCGCCGGGTGGAAATCACCGGTCCGGTCGAGCGCAAGATGATGATCAACGCGCTGAACTCGGGCGCAGACGTGTACATGGCCGATTTTGAGGACAGCAATACGCCGAGTTGGCAAAACGTGCTACAGGGACAGCGGAATTTGATTGACGCGGTTCGACGTCGCATCGAATATGACGCGGCGGACGGACGCCAATACCGCCTCAAGGAGCGCATTGCTACGTTGATGGTGCGACCGCGCGGCTGGCACCTTGACGAGAAACATGTCTGCATCGACGGGCAGCGCATGAGCGGCGGCCTGCTGGATTTCGCGCTGTTCGTCTTCCACAACGCAAAAGAGCTGGTTGCGCGCGGCACCGGCCCTTATTTTTATCTGCCTAAGCTCGAATCGCATCTGGAGGCACGACTATGGAATGACGTCTTCGTGTTTGCACAGCGCGAACTTGGCATCGCGCGTGGAACAATCAAGGCCACGGTGCTGATCGAGACCATACTTGCTGCCTTCGAGATGGATGAAATCCTGTACGAATTGCGCGAGCATTCGGCCGGGCTCAACGCCGGACGTTGGGACTACATCTTCTCCTGCATCAAGAAATTCCGCAGTGACCGCGAATTTTGTCTGGCCGACCGCAAGCTGCTTACGATGAGCGCTCCGTTTTTGCGCTCGTATGCCCTGTTGCTGCTCAAGATCTGCCACCGCCGTGGTGCTCCGGCAATCGGTGGCATGAGCGCTCTCATTCCCATCCGCAATGACGCTAGCGCCAACGAGCGGGCGCTGGCGGGCGTGCGCGCCGACAAGTCGCGCGAGGCCACCGACGGATACGATGGTGCATGGGTCGCCCATCCCGCACTCGTGCCCATCGCGATGGAGGAGTTCGTCAAGGTGCTAGGGGATCGACCCAACCAGATGGTTAGGCAGCGCGACGACGTGCAGGTGCGAGCGCAGGACCTGCTTGCGTTCTCCCCGGAGGGCCCGATCACCGAGGCCGGCGTGCGCATGAACATCCATGTCGGCGTGCACTACCTGGGTTCGTGGCTCGCCGGCAATGGCTGCGTCCCGATCCACAATCTCATGGAGGATGCAGCAACAGCGGAGATCTCGCGCGCGCAGCTGTGGCAATGGATACATTCGCCCAAGGGAGTTCTGCAGGACGGCCGCAAGGTGACCGCCGAACTGGTACGCAGCTGGGTTCCCGAGGAATTGGCGAAGGTCAAGACCGTGGTCGGATCCGATAGCGCCACCTACGATCAGGCGGCGGCGATTTTCGCGGATTTGACGACCGCGCCCGCGTTTGCGGAATTTCTTACGCTGCCGCTGTACGAACAACTGCGCGAACCGCCTGCCGGAGGCGCGCTCGAGCAGGGTCCGGCCGATGCCGCGGAGCGCACGCCGGCGACCGGAGGAGCCTCGCGCGCCAATCAATTGGAACGGACACCTTAGCGGGCCAGGTCGCGCAAAGCGCTGCCGCGACCGTCTGGAGTCCTCTTCAAGCGGCGGACCGCGTGCTGTCTTCCCCCGGTGCATACAGGCTCATTGTCAGTGCGTGGATGCGGCCTTGCATCAGCGTCCCAAGACGTTGGTACACGAGCTGATGGCGCTGCAGCCGCGACAAGCCCTGAAACGACGCGCTCACCATGCGCAGGCGAAAATGGGCGCCGGCGCGCGCTCCGGCGTGCCCGGCGTGGGCTGCGCTCTGATCCTCGATTTGTATTTCCAGTGGTTTCAGCCCTTCGAGGCACGCGCGGATCTGGTCCGGCAGCGACAGGCCGTCAGGCATCGGATTCCGGCTTGAGAAAGCGCGCCATGTACAGCCCGGTGAGAATCGAGAATCCCAGCGTCAAGCCCAACAGTCCGAAGGTTTTGAAGTTCACCCAGGCATCGGTACTCCAGGCATAGGCGACGACGAGGTTTGCCGCGCCCAGGGCCACGAAGAAGATCGTCCAGGCAACCAGCAAGCGGTCCCACACCGCTGGTGGCAAATCGAGCTCGCCTGACAAAAGCGCTCCGAGCAAATTGCGGTGCCAGATCCATTTGCCCCCCGTCAGAACCGCGGCAAAGATCCAATACAGGATCGATGGCTTCCACTTGATGAACCACTCGTTGTGCAACCATACCGTAAGACAGCCGAACACCACGATCAAGACGGCGCTGATCCAGACCGCCGGCTTGATCGGCAGTCGCCGCAACATCAGCCAGCTGATTTGTATGGCCGTGGCCGCGATGGCGCTGAGCGTTGCCAAAATGACGGCGGACAGCTCGACCTGCTGGTCGGGCGCGCCGCCTACGGCTCCGAACCAGCCCGCAACCAGCGCTACCGATGCTTCGGGTAGGCTCTTGGCCAATCGGAAAGCACCAAAGAACACGACAACGGGCAGCAGGTCCAATAGCAGTTTCACGTGGCGCCTTTTATGGAAAACACGGAGGCGGTGAGCAACGGGTGATAATCCGAGCAGCCCTGATTCTACGATCAACGCCAGGTTCAACCATTTCGCATTGCCGATAACCCCTCGACGCCTATGACGACATCCATTTCACCCGCGCAGTTCGCGAAGCTCGCCAACGGCATTCGCCTTCATTTCTGCAGCGCCGGCGAGCCGGGACGCCCGCTGGTGTTGTTTCTGCACGGCTTTCCGGAGTATTCCGGTGCCTGGGATGAAATCCTTCCCGTCTTCGGTTCCGACTATTTCGCGGTAGCGCCGGACCTGCGCGGATATAACCTCTCCAGTCAGCCGCAGGGCCTGGACGCCTACCGTCTTCGTAACGTCGTCGAGGACCTGGTACAGCTGATTGCCGTGCTGGGCTACGAGCGGGCAGCGATCGTCGGTCACGACTGGGGCGGTTCGGCGGCCTGGCGCCTGGCGAGCGCGCATCCGGAACGAATCGAGCGCCTGGCCCTACTAAATGCGCCTCATCCAAACGCCCTGGCGCGCGAGTTGTCCCGCAATCCGGCGCAGCAGGCCGCAAGCCGGCATATTACCTGGTTGCGTTCCCCCGACATAGAAGACGCGCTCGCCGCCGATGATTTCGCGCGGCTCAAGTACTGGCTGCGCTCCATGCCGCGGCCCGGCCGCGATTGGCTGACACCCGAGCGTCTGCAACGCTACGTCGAAGTATGGCGCCGTGGTCTGACGGGAGCGCTCAATTACTATAGGGCCTCGCCGCTACACCCCGCGCCCGATTCGAGCGAGGCGACAGCGGCCCTGCGCCTAAATACCGAGCATTTTTTCGTTGGCGCGCCCACCCTGGTCCTATGGGGGATGCGCGACGAATCGCTGGTCCCGGAACTGCTCGATGGTCTGGAGCAATGGGTTCCGAACGTGGTGGTCGAGCGCTTCGCCGCCGCTACGCATTGGATCGTGCACGAGGAGCCGGGTCGCGTTGCGGAACGATTGCGGCTGTTTCTGGGCCAATCCGGCGATGCCTCGAACTGACGCGGGCGAAATCGCCAACAGGAGAGCGACCTTGAAGCATGCCGTCTTGATGTCCAGCCGGAGACCGTGGCCGTGCGCGGGCCTGGCGCTGAGCCTGCTGCTCCTGGGCAGTCTTGCTCAGGCAGTGCCTAGCGTCACCCTGCCAAGTGGTGTCACCAAGGTGACCTCGGTCGAAGGCATCGAGGAGTATCGGCTAAGCAATGGCCTGGAGGTATTGCTGTATCCGGACAGCGCCAAGCCGACGGTGACGGTGAATGTCACCTACAAGGTCGGCTCGCGCATGGAGAATTACGGCGAGACCGGTATGGCGCACCTGCTCGAGCACTTGATGTTCAAGGGTTCGACCCATTTCCCGCATCCGGAGAAGGAGTTCTCCGCCCGCGGCTTCCACAACAACGGTTCGACCTATTTTGATCGGACCAATTACTTCTCGACCTTCCAGGCCAGCGATGACAACCTGCGCTGGGCCCTGGCGCGCGAGGCTGACGCGATGACCCATTCGTTCATCGCGCGCAAGGACCTGGACTCCGAGATGACGGTCGTGCGCAATGAATACGAGATGGGCGAGAATCGTCCATTGAACGTGCTGGAAAAGCGCCTGCTCGCCGCGATGTACGACTGGCACAACTACGGCAAAGAGTCGATCGGCAATCGCAGCGACATCGAGAACGTCGCGATCAGCAACCTGCAGGCCTTCTACCGCGAGTACTACCAGCCCGACAACGCGGTGCTGATCGTTGCCGGCAAGTTCGACGTTGCCAAGACCTTGCGTTGGATCGCCGCCGACTTTGGAGTGATTCCCAGGCCGCGACGTTCGCTCCCGGTGCTCTGGACGGTTGAACCGACCCAGGATGGCGAGCGCACCGTGGTGGTACGCCGCAGCGGCGATACCCAGCTGGTCATGGTCGGTTACCACATTCCCTCGGGGCGCAGCACGGATATTTCGGCGCTCGGGATCGCCTCCGAGATACTCGGTGGCACGCCCAACGGCCGCCTGCACCACGAGTTGGTAGAGACCGGAATCGCCTCCGACGTATTCGTCGAGGAGATGGATCTATACGATCCCGGGGCCGTGATATTTGGTGCGCGCGTGAAACCCGGCGATTCGCTCGAACGGGCGCGCGACCGCTTGATCGAGGTCGTTGAGTCCTCGTTCGCGAAAACCGCCCCGACGGAGGAGGAGATCACGCGGGTGCGCCGCGACCAGGAGACGGCGAACGAGCGTTCCCTGGCGGACCCGCAGGAGTTCGGCATCGCTATTTCGGAGTCGATCGCGGAGGGAGATTGGCGCCTGTTTTTCGTCGACCGCGACGCGACCGCGAAGGCAACGGCCGAGGACATCAGCGCGGCGGCCCTGCATTATTTCCGGCGCGACAACCGCACGGTCGGCCTTTTCATCCCGGAGGATCATCCGCAGCGCGCAGAAGTTCCGGCGCCGCTGAGCGTCGAGGCAATGCTCAAGGACTTTACGCCGCGTGCCACCGTTGCCGCCGGTGAGGCGTTCGAACCCAGCCAGGAAAACATCGATGCGCGCACGCGACGCGTGATCATCGGCGATCTGAAGGTGGCATTGCTGCCGAAAAAGACCAAGGGCGAGACGGTCAATGTGGCGATGGATTTTCGCTTCGGGGACGAGCAAAGTCTGCACGGCAAGACGGTCGTGCGTGACCTGACCGCGGCGATGATCGGACGCGGCACGGCCAAACTGACACGCCAGCAGATTGCCGACGAGATGACTCGGCTCAAGATGACCGGGGACCTGCTCGATTTCCAGGCCAGCAAGCAAACCGTCCTTGATGCCCTGCGCCTTTCGGCAACGGCGATACGAGAGGCCAGCTTTCCCGCGAATGAATTCGAACAGCTCAAGCGCGAACTGCTGACGAGCCTGCAGGCAAAACTTAGTGATCCTGGGGAGCTGTCGCGCGATGCCATACAGGCACACTTTGACATCTATCCCGTCGGAGATCCACGCCATTACCTGTCGCTGCGCGAGCGTATCGATGCGATCAAGGCGGTTTCGCTCGACGACGTTAAGGCCTTCTTCGATCAGTTCTGGGGCACAGCGCGGGGCGAAATTGCGATCGTCGGAGACTTCGACACAGCCGCGGCCGAGCAGCAGATCGGCACACTGTTTCCCAACTGGCATTCGAAGGCACCGTTTGCGGAAATTCTCCGGGAACCCCGGCCGGTTCCCCCGACGCGTATCTTCATCGACACTCCGGACAAGGAGAACGCGGTATATCGCGCAAAAATGGTGCTGGATCTGCGCGATGATGATCCCGACGCGCCGGCATTGCTGCTGGCCAACGAAATCATCGGCGGCGGCTCCGGGTTGCACAACCGCCTCGTCGATCGCGTGCGGCAAAAGGAGGGTCTGTCGTACGGCATCGGTTCTGGGCTGCTCGTCGGCGGTCGTGATCGGGCCGCCGCCTGGGCGATCGGCGCGATCTCGGCGCCGCAAAATGTCGATCGGGTCGAGACCGACGTGCGCGAAGAGATCGAGCGCGTGCGTAGGGACGGATTCAACAAGGCGGAGATCGAAGATGCGCGGCGCGGTGTTTTGCAGGAACGCATGCTCGCGCGCTCCGACGACGCTGCCGTTGCGGCCGCCTGGGTATCCAACCTCGACCTGGGGCGCACCTTCGCGTTCAGTCGCCAATTGGAGGACCGCTTGCGCGAGCTGACGGCCGAGCAGATGACGAAGACCGTGCGCCGCTACCTCGACCCCGACCAATTGACCGTGGTGCTTGCCGGGGACGCGAAAAAGGGTGCAAAGTAGTCGCTGCCGGAGGCGACGTCGCAATGGCAAAGCGCGCGAGTGAGAGCGATGGCAGCCGGAAAAGCGGTGCTGAGCTCGTCGTGCGCATCGGCGGTTGGGAGCAACTGGGCACAGCGGCGAGCGCCGTGCGTCTTGCGGTATTCGTCCAGGAGCAGGGGATCGCTGCCGAGTTGGAACTCGACGAGCGGGACGCGGGCGCGGTGCACGCAGTGGCGTTTGACGCACGTGGTGAACCGATCGCCACGGGGCGCTTGCTGCCCGATGGGCATATCGGGCGCATGGCCGTGTTGCGCGCCGCACGCGGACAAGGCGTTGGCGCGACGATTCTGCGTTCGCTGATGGCGATCGCGATTACGAAGGGCATGCGCGAACTGCGCCTGCACGCGCAAACCAGTGCCTTGGGGTTTTATGCGCGTCAGGGCTTTACACCGATCGGCCAGGAATACCTGGAGGCGGGAATCGCGCACCGTACGATGGTGCGCGCCTTGACCAGTGCCGGGTAGACCGGGGTC
>OMSW01000273.1:896-17360 GCA_900290295.1 Burkholderiales bacterium | reverse complement strand
GTGCCGACGCAACTGCCAAACCCAAGGTACGCCGCGTCGGAGCGTTGGCACGAAGCCGTAAGGGTGATCTCGTCGCCGTCCTCGAGGAAGCGCCGCTCCTCACCGTTTGGCAGCGCAAGCGCATTCTTGCCGCCTTGCGTGCGTTCGAGCAGGCAGCCGCTTTCCTCCAATGAAGGGCCGGACTGTGTTCCCGTGGCGAGCAGGTCGCCGGGGCAAAGATTGCATCCGCTCACCGCGTGGTGCGCCACCATCTGCGCCAGACACCAGTACGCGTCCCGGTAATTCGAGGCCGAAAGACGCGCCGCCGCTTGCCGTTGAGCGATCATCCTTGCTGTGCGCAGCCAGACATTCATGCGGATGTCGATGCCGCCACGCTCGTGCAGGCTGGGGTCGTCGAGGTAGGGCAGGGGCTGCGGATCGCCGGCGGGCCGCGACCAGGGCTCCCGATACGGTTCCAGAGCCTCGAGGCTCACGATCCAGGGGGAGACGCTGGTGGCAAAGTTTTTTGCGAGAAAGGGTCCCAAGGGTTGGGATTCCCAGGCCTGAATGTCGCGCGCGGACCAGTCGTTGAGCAGGCACAAGCCAAAGACCTGATCTTCGGCATCGGCGATCGAGATCGCGTTGCCGAGCGCATTTCCCGGACCGACATAGGCGCCCAATTCGAGCTCGTAATCGAGCCGGGCACTGGGCCCAAAGCTCGGCTGGGTCGCGCCCCTGGCCGCAACCTGGCCACAGGGCCGGATAATCGAGGTGCCGGAGATAACGATGGACGAGGTGCGGCCGTGGTAGGCGATGGGTAGCCACTTGTAGTTCGGCAGCAGCGGGTTATCGGGCCGCAGCAGTTGCCCGACTCGGGTTGCATGGTGGATGGAGGTGTAGAAATCGCTGTAATCGCCGATGCGCGCCGGCACACGCAGCTGCACGTCCGTTTGCGCAAACAGGCACGGCTCCAGTTGCGCCTGACGGGAGCTGCCCGCGCACAGGCCCAGGGACAGTTCGCCGCGCACCCGCGTCCAAACCTGCGGGCCGAGCGCCATGAACTCGTTGAGCGAGTCCGCGCAAAGTGCGCTCCAACCCGGACCGGAAAACACACCGCGCTGCACGGCCGCACGCAGGTCAAGAAGGGCCGAACCGATTGCGACGCCGATGCGCCAGGCAGCGGGCGTGCCCGCGGAAAACACGCCGAAGGGAAGATTCTGGATGGGAAAGTCGCAGCTAATCGAATTTGCCGACGCCACCCAGCTGCGCAGCCTCGGGTCGTGCGTTTCATTGCGCATCGCCGAAACCTCAACCCGTGGCTTCGGGATCGAAGCGTCGATCCAGACCCTGCCAGCAGCGCGCGTAGTCGCGCTGGCGCAGCGGGGTCTGCAGGGCAAATCGCGTCGGTCGAATCACGCAGCGCGTTTCGAACATGAAGGCCATGGTGTCGCGCAGCACCGTAGGGACCGACAAATCGGCGTAACTGGCGCGCGCAAACGTCTGGGCGTCGGGCCCGTGTCCGGTCATGCAATTGTGCAAGCTGGCTCCGCCTGGCAGGAAGCCACCGGACTTGGCGTCATAGCTGCCGCAGATGAGTCCCATGAATTCACTGGCAACGTTGCGGTGAAACCAGGGCGGGCGAAACGTGTTTTCCATCACCAGCGTCCGCGGCGGGAACACGACGAAGTCGATGGTATCGACCCCGCGGGTATCGCTGACCGATTGCAGGACGAGGAAGATGGACGGATCCGGGTGGTCGTAGCTGATCGAACCGATCGCGTTGAATCGGCGCAGGTCGTACTTGTACGGGACATGATTTCCATGCCAGGCAACGACGTCCAGCGGCGAGTGGTCGAGCTCACAACGGTACAGTCGTCCGAGAAACTTCGCCACCAGCTCGCAGGATCGGGAGCTGTCTTCATACCAGGCAACGGGCGTGAGGAAATCGCGTGGGTTGGCCAAGCCGTTGGAGCCGATCGGTCCCAGGTCGGGAAGACGAAATGGCGCACCGTAGTTTTCACACACGTAACCGCGCGCGCTGCCGTCCGGCAGGCCGACGCGAAAGCGGATGCCCCGGGGCACGACGGCGATTTCCTGAGGCTCGATCGCCATGCGCCCGAACTCGGTGTCCAATTGCAAGCGGCCCGATTGCGGAACGATCAGCAGCTCGCCGTCGGCGTCATAGAAAACGCGCTCATCCATGGGACGGTTCGCTGCGTACCAGTGAACGGCACAACCCAACTGCGACTGCGGATCGCCGTTGCCGCCCATGGTGACCAGGCCCTGGACGAAATCGGTCGCGGCATCCGGGATCGGCAGCGGATCCCAGCGCATCGGATCCGGTGGTGTGAAATCCCGCTCCCCTTCCTCGCTCGCTTGCACGCCGAATTCATGCCGTAGCAAGCCGCGCTCGATCGGCGCAAAATCCGCCGCGGCAGCGCTGGGGCGGATACGGTAGAGCCAGGAGCGGCGGTTGTCCGCGCGCGGGGCCGTGAACGCCGTGCCAGATAGCTGTTCCGCATACAAGCCGTAGGCGCAGCGTTGCGGGGAATTGCGCGCCAGCGGAAGGGCACCGGCCAAGGCTTCACTGGCAAACTGATTGCCAAAGCCGCACAGGTAGGAAAGGGGCGCTTCCATGGCGGAGCGACGCGCTGGTCCTCGCCGCCTCAGCTCTTTTTTGTCAGCGCGCCGCGACGCAGCTGATCGAGCTCGATGCTTTCAAACAGCGCCTGGAAATTGCCATCGCCGAATCCCTCGTTTCCCTTGCGCTGGATGAACTCAAAGAAGATAGGACCCAGCTGATTCTCGGTGAAGATCTGCAACAGCAGTTCTCCCTTATTGCCGTCGATGAGGATCTTGCGGCGCTGCAGCTCGTTGACGTTCTCGCCGTGGCCGGGAATGCGCCGGTCGATCATTTCGTAATACGTGTCCGGGGTATCGAGCAGGCGCACTCCATTGCGCCGCATCGCGTCCACCGTCGCCAAGAGGTCCGCCGACGCCAGGGCAACATGCTGAATGCCCTCGCCATGAAAGCGCTCAAGGTACTCGGTGATCTGGCCGGACCTTTCGTTTCCTTCCTCGTTGATCGGAATTCGGATTTTGCCGCAGGGGCTGGTCAGGGCCTTGCTCTTGACTCCCGTGATCTTGCCCTCGATGTCGAAGTATCGGATTTCGCGGAACTGGAACAAGCGCTGGTAGAACTCGACCCACTCGCTCATGCGCCCCTTGTGCACGTTGTGGGTCAAATGATCGATGACGATCAGGCCGCTGCCGACGGGATGCAAATGCGCTCCGGGCAAGGGTTCGAAATCCACATCGAAAAATCCGATGTTGCCGATTTCGCCTTCCTGGGCGCCATTTTTGCCGCGCCAGCGGTCGACCAGGTAGATCAGGCTGTCGCCGATCCCCTTGATTGCCGGAATATTGAGCTCGCCGGGGGCGGCGCGCTCGGCATAGCCCCATGCTCCCAATGCAATCGCGCGCTCGTAAGCCGCTTTGGCGTCCTGAACGCGTAAGGCAATCGCACATATGCTCGGACCGTGCATGCGGGCGAAGCGCTGCGCGAACGAGTCAGGCTCGCCGTTGACGATGAAATTGATCTCGCCCTGTCGATATAGCAGCACGCTCTTGTGACGGTGCCGGGCAATTGCCTGAAAGCCCATGCGTTCGAACAAATGTCCCAGCTCCTGGGGGTCCGGGGCAGCATATTCGATGAATTCGAAGCCATCGGTGCCCATGGGATTGAGCGGATCGGCTGGAACGGGAGCATTCACGATGTTCTCCGCAAGTGCTGCACTGCCGCCGCCAGCAAGCGCTTTTTCCGCTACGCAAAATCGGGCTGCTTCGACGGCGCGGTCTCCGCAAAGGCAGGCAGGGCGCTTAATGCGGCGTCGATCCCGACGATGCGCGGATAGACAGTCAAATCGACTCCTAGGCGCCGCGCATTGAAAACTTGCGGGACAAGAAACACGTCGGCCAGGGAGACGGCATTGCCTAGGCAACGGCTCCAACTGTCACAACGCGTCAATTCGGCCTCGATTGCGGCAAAGCCGATCCCGATCCAGTGCCGGTACCATGCGTCGATCTCCTGCTGACTGTGCCCCAGGGAACGCTTCAAATACTGCAACACCCGAAGGTTGTTGAGGGGGTGAATATCGCAGCCTATGGCCTGCACCAGCGACCGCACCTGCGCTCGCTCCAAGTGTCCGCTCGGCAGCAGCGGCGGCTGCGGGAAACGCTCCTCCAAGTACTCGCAAATTGCCACCGACTGCGCGATTGCGGCACCGTCGATAATTAGGACGGGCACCAGGCCTTGCGGGTTGAGCGCCCGATAGGATGCCAAATGCTGCTCGCCGCCGTCATGCAGCAGGTCCACCGGAACCGTCTGCGGTGCAATTGCCTTCCACGCCAGCGCGATGCGCACCCGCCAGGACGCCGACGAACGGGCATACGTGTACAGCGTTGGCGTCACGGCACCGCCGCTCGAATCTAACCGCGCTCGCCGCGGGGTGGAGAATCCAGGATCGGAGCCCGGTAGCCGGTGCCGTCGATGACGAATTCGAATCGGCGGTCGACGAAATGTTGCGGAGCATCGGGAGCAAAGGCGCGCTCGAGGAACGTGGCCGTGCCGTCGCGACGGACAGTTAGTATGGTTGTGGCGCGCGTGCCGTAGCCCTTGGCGCGAATTTGGATCGCCGACAGTGCGCGCTCCCAGTCCAGCGGAACACCGGTGTTGGGAAGCTCGGCGTCGCGTGCCGTTTCGCGATTGGCCATCAGGCGGAGCAGGGCGTCGGTATCTACGGTATTGGCCATCTGGCAGGCAAATGCCGCAACGGCGCGCGTGAGCTTGGGCCACGGGGTATCGAGCAGGGCGTTGGATAAGCCGTAAATGCCCGGCGCCAGGGCGCGCGCGTTCTCGGCACCGCCCGGACCGCGGTTGCACGAGTACAGCAGTTGCGCGTCGACGCCACGCGCCGGAGCCGGAAGCGGCTCGCCGACCAGCAGGTTAAAGCCGTTGAAGCTCTGCGCGGTGCGCGCGCTCTCGGTCACCCACTGGCCCAGCGGGCCCGCGCTTTGCAGCGCCGAGAGCACCAGCAGGCCGCGCGACGGCGCCCGGGTGTTGCGCTCGAGCGGCGCCCGCACATTGGTGAGCATGGCAACACGCCCGCGCCGATTGATCCCGAGCCAGGTGCCTCCGGCCTCCTCGTCACGACCGGCAAGCAGTGAGACCGCCTGTCCCCACCAAGCAGCCGGGCGTGTCCTACGCGCGTAGAACTCGTCGCGGTTGGCGGCGATCACCAGCGGAAAGTCCGGGTGGGACTGCCAAGCGATCAATATCAGGCACATGATTGGGCGAGCACAAGAAAGACCATCAGCTAACGCTAACGCAATCCGCAAACAATGTCGAATCGTTTTGGTCGAACTCCGCCCGCCTACAATTCGGCAGGCTCATCGCCGCAGGACGCGATATTGCGTTGCGGGTAAAAGCGCCTTGCGCCCGGGGAGCAGCAGCAAAGGCGGCGGGCGCTGCCAAACCGTACCGCTACGCGGTTGGATCAAAGATCCGGTAGGGCAGCGCGCGCAGCGCCAATGGCGGCGCGTCGCGCTCGCCGGCGTGCAAGCTACCGTGCTCGGTGAGTTCGGTGGGGCACTCATAGAGCAGGTCAAAGCCGCCATCGGGGGCGGCTGCGGCCATAACGACGCGGCCCACAGGACTGGCCTGGCTGCTGTGAAAAAGGTCCGGCGCAGGCCCCAGGCCGCTTGCATGCGCCAGACCCAAGCGCCGGCGCAGTTTGCCCAGGTACTGACTGCGAGCCACGACTTCCTGACCCGGGTAGCAACCCTTGCGGAAACTCACTGCCCCGAGGACTTCCAAATTGAGGGCCTGGGGAACGAACAACTCGCGCGTGGTATCGAAAATCGCCGGGATGGCCGCATCGATCTGCGACCACCACCAGAGCCCGGTGTCGACCTGGGGAACCGAAGGCAAACGTTGCAGCCAGGTATCCAATCTAGCCGCTGGCACCAGCAACAACAGGCGCTCTGGACAAGAGGACCCGGATGGCAGATGCGCGATCCTTTCATCGGGTTCGATTTCGCGACATTGCCACGCTTGATCGGGAACAGCAACGCCCGCATGCGTCAGCGCTTGAGCGCTACCGGGCCCACAAATGCCCAGGGCCACCCACGATGCGCTTACATCGCTGAGTCGAACCTTGGAGCGCAATACGAACATCGACAGGCGCCGCAGGGTCGCTTGTGCGATATCGCTGGGCAGCAGCAGGCGCAGACCCGATTGCCAGCGCCAGGCCTGGAAGATGGCAAGCAAACGTCCCTTGGCGGTGCAATAGCCGCCCAGTTGCCAGCTTGTCGGCGACATCGCGGCGATGTCCGCCGTGCTCTGGGACTGAAGGAAAGTCACGGCATCCGGGCCTTCGAGCTCCAGGACACTCAGGTCCGCAAGCCGGCTCCATACCGGACCGCAGCGCAGACGCGCGAAGTCAGCTGAACCAGCCGCCCAGCGGTTTGCCGGCGGCGGCAATGATGGTGGCGCGGCAAGCGGGATGGTGACTTCAGCACCCATTGGGAGTTCAACCGGATTTGATGCGGTGGCTATTATAAGTGCGCCGCACCAAGACGCTCGGGGTACGCCTCCGGCACCATGTCCAATTTGCGCGACAATTGGCCCTTGTCTTTTGCACCTTACTTCATCGGATCTTGGCGCTGCCCGTTTCCTATAATTGGCCCTTGTCTTTTGCACCTTACTTCATCGGATCTTGGCGCTACCCGTTTCCTATCGTCGACTTGCCCTGTACCTTTTCTGCGCGCTCGCTGCGGTGGCCTCGTGGGCGTGGTACGAGCTGGTCCGACCGCTGGAGGTTCCGCGCGATGGGGTCGAGGTGCGCGTGGTGCCGGGCTCCACGGCGCGCTTGGTCGCGCGTCAACTGCGCGAGGCCGGCGTTGCAGTGAATTCCTGGGAGTTCGTGGTTGCAGCGACCCTGACCCGCACGACCCGTTCGCTGCGCGCCGGGCGCTACAGCGTCGGGCAGGGCGCAAGCATTCTTAGCCTGGTGGAAAAGTTGCGCCGCGGCGACGTCGAGCATGGACAGCTGACCATCGTGGAAGGTTCGAGCTTCGCGGATCTGCGCAGCGTGTTGGCGCAATCCATCGAGCTGCGCCACGACACGGCCGACTGGACCGAAAGCCAGATACTGCATGCTATTGGTGCCCAGGAAACGCGTGCCGAAGGATTGTTCGCTCCCGATACGTATATCTTCGACCCGGGTTCGAGCGACGTGGAGGTGTATCGGCAAGCCTACCTGGCCCAGAAGGATCGCATCGAACGGGCCTGGCAGGCGCGCGCCGCCGATCTGCCGTACGCCGACACGTATGAGGCGCTCATCATGGCCTCGATCATCGAAAAGGAGACGGGTCGGACCGAGGAGCGGCGCCAGGTCGCCGCGGTATTTGTCAATCGCAAGCGGCTGGGCATGCCGCTGCAAACCGACCCGAGCGTGATTTACGGTCTGGGGTCCCGGTTCGATGGGCGGCTGCACAAGCGCGACCTGCAGGCCGATACGCCCTACAACACCTACACCCGTGTTGGGCTGCCACCGACCCCGATTTCGCTGCCGGGACGCGCCGCGATCGAGGCGGCCCTCAATCCGGATCCGACCAAGGCACTGTATTTTGTCGGTCGCGGGGACGGCAGTTCGGAGTTTTCCTTGACCTTGGCCGAGCACAACCGCGCGGTCGACCGCTACCAGCGCGCCGGCGCTCACGACGAAGTGCACTGAGCGCTGGCCGGGAGCAACATGCCAAAACCTGCGCGCGGCCGTTTCATCACCTTCGAGGGAGTCGATGGCGCGGGCAAGAGCACCCAGCTCGACGCCGTTGCGCAGGCGCTGCAGCAGCGTCAGGTCGCGCTGGTGCGTACGCGCGAACCGGGCGGCACGCCCCTCGGTGAAGCGCTGCGCAGCTTGATGCTGGGCCAGGCGATGGAGCCGATGACCGAGACCTTGTTGATGTTCGCGGCCCGCAAGGAGCACGTCGCACGGGTGATCGAGCCTGCCTTGGCAAGCGCTCGGTGGGTGCTGTGTGACCGGTTTACCGACGCCAGTTACGCCTATCAGTGCGCCGGCCGCGGTGTACCTAGCGATCGCGTGGATGCGCTCGCCATCTGGGTCCACGGCGAGCTGCAACCTGACCTTACCGTGCTGGTCGATGTCGATCCTGCCGAGGCACACCGGCGCCGTGCGCAGGTCCGGGCGGCCGACCGGTTTGAAGCCGAATCGAGCGCCTTCTTTCAGACGGTCCGAGCGGCCTACCTCGCGCGCGCTGCCGCCGATCGCTCGCGCTTCATGGTGGTCGACGGCGGGGCGCCGGCGGCGCAGGTGACATCGGCAATCCTGGAGCGGTTGGCGCCGTGGCTGACGTAGAACCGATTCCCTGGCTCACGGCGCCGCGCGCGGCGCTCGCTGCCCTGCGTGCGCGCGGCGCCCACGCCTTGTTGCTGCACGGCCCGGCGGGGACCGGAAAGTGGGACCTGGCGATGTCCTTTGCGTGCGACGTGTTATGCGAGCACGCGGTACCGCCCGCGCGCGCCTGCGGAATCTGCGCCTCCTGTCGGCTCATGGCGGCGGGAAACCATCCCGACCTGCGTGTGGTGGTACCCGATGCAATGGCGGAGCGGCGCCCAGGGGCCGCGGAGCAAGATGGCGAGGACGCAGCTGCATCGGCGGCCGACGCAAGCACTGCCCCCAAGACCAAACCCAGCCGGGAAATCAAGATTGATCAGGTACGGGAGCTTGTCTCCCTTACCGGGCTTAGCGCCCATCGCGGCGGTGCTCGGGTGGTCGTGCTGGGCCCTGCCGAGTTCCTGAATCTGTCCGCGGCGAATTCACTACTCAAGGGCTTGGAGGAGCCTCCGCCGGAGAGCCTGTTTTTGCTGGTCTGCGACCAAATCGATCGCTGCCTGCCGACCATCGTCTCGCGCTGCACCCTGGTGCGCGTTGCGGTTCCGCCCCGCGAGCTGGCGGTGCGATGGTTGCAGGCCCAAGGCGTGGGCGAGGACGCCGGCCGGCGCCTGGTGGAGGCGGGCGGGGCACCGCTGGCGGCCTTGCGCGCGGGCGAGGAGGCGCTAGCGCCGGAAATGCGCGCAAGCTTGCTTGCCCTGTTGCGGCGTGGATCCGTGCTTGCGCCGGCCGATGTCGCCAATGACGTTCCCCGGACGGTGCCGATCCTGGCCTCGATCGCTTTGTTTCAGCGCTGGGGATGGGACTATTTCTGCTTTCGAACAGGCGGCAGACTCCGATATCATCCTGAGGACGCGGCCAGCTTCGAGGCGCTGTCGCGCCATTGGAGCTTGCGCGCGGCAGCTGCCTGGATCGATCGCCTGCGCGCCCTGCGCGCGGTTGCCGAGCATCCGCTCAACGCGCGTGCGGCGATTGAAGGCGTCTTGCTCGATTACATCGGCTCGATCGCAGCCGGGCGCGAAGGCCGGTAGCAGTGGCAGGGGAGTGCGAGTCAAATGGGGCGGATGCAGATTGGGCCGCGATGTTGGAAAATAATCCGGAATCCGTTTACTCGGAATCCGCAAAAAGGGCGTAGAGTCAAAAAGTGAATGACATAGCCGATACGCGACTCGGTGTGCCAGCCCCCGGCAACGGTTTGGGTGGCAATGGCGTCCCAAGCGGCGCGGGGGGCGGAAGGCCCGCGGTCTTGTCGCTTTCCATCAAGGAAAAGGCGGCACTGTATGCGGCCTACATGCCCTACCTGAAATTCGGTGGAATCTTCGTTCCCACCAATCGCCCATACAACATCGGCGACGAGGTGTACTTGATCCTGACCCTGCTCGACGATCCAACTCGCATTCCGGTGGCCGGCAAGGTGGTCTGGATCAGTCCGTCCGGTAGCGGCGCATCCAAGACACCGGGAATCGGCGTGCACTTCCCCTCGGATGAGACGGGCCAGACGGCCCGCAAACGCATCGAGGATGCACTAGGTGCTGCGCTTCGTTCTTCGCGCCCTACACATACCATCTGATACGGTCGCGAGACTCTTCCCGGGCATTAGCTCGACACTGCAACGGCCGTTTGCCCATTTTTTCTCGCTTGTCCGAGGCCCGCTGCCACGCGCAGTCTGAGGCGCTTCGTTATTGACGCTCAGTGACCGGCCTAAGGATTGCAACGGGCCCATTCTGCAACCACATGCTGATCGATTCTCACTGCCACTTCTGTTTTCCCGAGCTCTATGCCGATGCCGATGCCGTTTTGTCACGGATGCACCATGCCGGCGTAGACATGGCGCTCAACATCTCCACGTCGATGCAGGATCTCGTTGCGGTGGTGCAGTTCGCCCAGCAGCACGAGGGCATCTACGCCACGGTCGGGGTGCATCCGGATAACACGGACGAGGGTGAACCATCCGTGGCCAAACTGGTCGCGCACGCCCGGGCCGACAAGGTCGTGGCGATCGGCGAAACCGGCCTGGACTACTTTCGCTTGCGAGAGCCCCTCGATTGGCAGCGCAACCGTTTTCGTACCCATATCCGGGCAGCACGTGAATGCGGCAGACCGCTTGTGATTCATACGCGTGCCAGCGCCCAGGACACCCTGCAGATCATGCGCGAGGAGCGCGCCGGGGAGGTTGGGGGCGTGATGCACTGCTTCACCGAAAGTAGCGATGTTGCGCGAGCGGCGATGGACCTGGGGTTCTTGATTTCTTTTTCGGGGATCATCACGTTCAAATCCGCGCAGGCGCTGCGCGAGGTTGCGGCGATCATCCCCGACGAACGCATCCTCGTGGAGACCGACGCGCCCTTCCTGGCACCCGTACCCCATCGTGGTAAGACCAACGAGCCGGCTTGGGTGACGCACGTTGCGACTACGCTGGCCAGTCTGCGCCAGCAGCCGCTGGAACACATTCATAAAGTTACGTCATACAATTTCTGTAAATTATTCAATATATTATGATGTCTAATTAATGTTATTTATTTAATAATTCACATTAACTTATGCTTAGTTTAGTAAACTTTTTCGAACTCCCATTCGCAGGTCTGCGCAATGCTGAGCGACATTGAAATCGCCCAAAAGGCCCCTCTGCAGCGCATTGCTGACCTGGCGCTCGAGCGGCTAGGAATCGATTCCCGGCATCTGGTGCCCCATGGCCACTACAAGGCCAAGATTCATCTGGACTACCTTCAGTCCCTGCAGGATCGAAGCGACGGCAAGCTCGTGTTGGTAACGGCAATTTCGCCCACTCCGGCCGGCGAGGGCAAGACCACCACGACCGTGGGCCTGGGCGACGCGCTCAACCGGGTCCTGAGCCCGAGCGGGAAAAAGGCCATGATCTGCCTGCGCGAGCCCTCGCTCGGACCGGTATTCGGTCTCAAAGGCGGAGCGGCCGGCGGCGGCTACGCCCAGGTGGTGCCAATGGAGGATATAAATCTCCACTTTACGGGGGACTTCTCCGCCATCGCCCTAGCGCACAACTTGTTGTCGGCCCTGATCGACAACCACGTCCACCACGGCAACGACCTCGGAATCGATGTGCGTCGCATCGCCTGGAGGCGCGTGATGGATATAAACGATCGGGCGCTGCGCCAGATCATGGTGGGCCTGGGCGGACCGGCAAACGGTTATCCGCGTCAGGACGGCTTTGACATCGTCGTGGCCTCCGAGATCATGGCGATCTTCTGCTTGGCAACGAGCCTGGGCGATCTCAAGCAGCGGATCGGCAATATCGTGATCGGTTCCACCGCCAGCGGCAAAGCGATTCTGGCGCGCGACTTACAGGCGCACGGGGCAATGGCGGCATTGCTGCGCGACGCCCTTGCTCCCAACCTGGTGCAGACGCTCGAGTACACGCCGGCATTCATTCACGGCGGACCGTTTGCCAATATCGCCCATGGCTGCAACTCGGTACTGGCGACACGCAGCGCGCTCAAACTGGCCGATTACGTTGTTACCGAAGCCGGCTTCGGCGCCGATCTTGGCGCCGAGAAATTCATCGACATCAAATGCCGCAAGGCAAACCTGCGGCCATCGGCCGTTGTCCTCGTCGCCACGATCCGCGCCTTGAAGTACCACGGTGGAATGGATGTGGCCGAGGTCGCACGGGAGGACTTGGGTGCGCTCGAACGCGGGATCGTAAATCTCGAACGCCACATCGACAATGTGCGCGAGTGCTACGGCCTGCCCTGCGTGGTTGCGGTCAATCACCGCACGCACGACACGACTGCCGAAACCGAACTCCTGCTTTCCCGGACCGCTGCTCGCGGAATCAAGGCCATTGTGGCCCGGCACTGGGCCCAGGGCGGCGCAGGCGCAGAGGAGCTGGCCCAAGAGGTCGTGCGGCTGTGCGCTCAGCCCAGCACGATGCGCTTCGTATACGAGGACAAAGCCTGCCTGTGGGACAAGATGAAGGCGATTGCGACGCGCGTGTACGGTGCGGCGGACATTCGCGCCGAGAGCAAGGTACGCAGCCAGATCGAACGGCTGCAGCAAGACGGATACGGACATTACCCTGTTTGCGTGGCCAAGACCCAGTATTCGTTCTCTACCGATGCGAAGCTGCGCGGTGCTCCCAGGGACCATATCGTCGATGTGCGCGAAGTTCGCCTTGCTGCCGGTGCGCAGTTCGTGGTGATGATCTGCGGCGACGTCATGACGATGCCGGGATTGCCCAAGGCTCCTGCGGCCCACGCCATCGATATCGATGACCGTGGGCGCATCCTAGGACTGTTTTAATGGACAGCAATGGCGGCACGCCAAGTACGGCCGTCGCGCCGGCGGACCTAGCGCTGTGGCGCAAGCGCATGCGCGAGGAGCTCATTGCGCGGCGGCTGGCCGCGCCGGCGCAAACCCGGCGCGACTGGAGCATCGCCATCAGCCTGCTGCTGCTGCAAGGCGTACCATGGCGCGAAGGCATGACGATCGGGTTTTGCTGGCCGTACAAGGGCGAGTATGACGCCCGTCCGCTCTTGCGTCTGCTGCGGGACCGAGGCATGAAATGCGCACTGCCGGTGGTCGAGAAGCGCGCCCAACCGCTACTTTTTCGATATTGGTCACCTGGGGTCGCCATGAGGAAAGGGCCATTGGATATCCCCTACCCGACGGAGACGGCACAGGTTCATCCCGACATACTGCTCATTCCACTGGTCGGTTTTGGTCGAGTCGGAGATCGTCTGGGATACGGGGGCGGCTACTTCGACCGCACCCTGGCAAGTCTGGAGCCACAGCCCCTGAGCATCGGCGTGGGCTTTGAACTAGCCCAATTGGAGTCCACCTTTCCACAAGCGCACGACATCCTCATGGATGCCATCGTTACGGAAGGCGGGATGCGCTGGCGCGAAATCGGTGCTCTCAAGGAAGTAACGCCACAGCAATTGCGCGGCTGCCTCGTAGACCTGGCGCAGGACCGTACGCAGTTTGCACGCATCAACGCGCACACCGTCCCGGCATCATTCCCGTAAGGGGGCAGGGCGGGTGAGCAGCGGGCCGGTCTCGACGAGCACCACGCCCGTCAGGATCAGGAATGCTCCTACGGTTGCCTGGAGGGAAAGCGTCTCCTGCAACAGCAGCGCGCCGGCGACGGCGGCAAACACGCTCTCCAGCGACATGATGAGCGCCGCTTCGGCCGCCGGGGTATGCCGCTGTGCCATGATCTGCAAGGTGAAGGCGATCCCGCTCGAGACGATTCCCGCATAGACAATGGCCGGCAGCGCCGCGCCCAGCGCGGCAAGCGTCGCGGGTTGCCACAGCAGCGCCGGCGGCAGTGACACTAGGCCGGTAAGCGCGCATTGCAGAAAGGACAGCAGCACCGGGCGCCCCGCAATGCCCCGGAAGTGTCCAATCAGCGTGATGTGTGTCGCCCAGATCAGGTCGCTGGCTAGGATGAGGAGGTCGCCGCGCGACCACTGCGCGCCGTGCCCGTCGCCGCCCAGCAACCAGGCGCCGTACAGCGCGACCGCCCCGGCAAGAAGTACCAGCAGGCGCGGCGGGCGACGCGAGAACGCCCAAGCAACGAACGGCACGAGCACCATGTACACGGCGGTCAGAAAGCCGGCGTTGGTTGCGGTGGTCGATTCCATCCCAATTTGCTGCAACCAGCACGCGGCGCACAGACACGCCCCGATGCATCCGGCTGCGATCAGGTCGGCGCGCGCCAGCGCCGCCGGGCGGCGCCGGGCCTCCCAAGCCGCAATCGGCAAGAGAAATACCGCCGCGGCAAGAAAGCGCACCGCGACAAAAAAGATTGGCCCGACGTATGCATTGCCGGTTTTTTGCGCGACAAAAGTCGTGCCCCAAAGCAGGGCGACCAGAAACAGCAGGGCGTCGGCGCGGCCGCGATTCATGTTGAGGCGGTCCAGCCCGCGGCAAGTAGCAGCCGCAGCGCATGGCTCGGGAGACGCGGCACACGATACTATCGCGCTTTTTGCACCGCTCGCTCGGGCGGTGGCGGACGAGGCGGGAGGACTGCACGGGTGTTTGCCATTGGTGTCGCCAATACTCTTGCGGCCGCCAGCGTGCGTCGCGCCGCGCGCACGGCGGCGCTGTACACATCGGTGGTGGTGCTGGGGGCCTTCGGTCTACTCGTTGCTGCCGATAGCTCGGCCCGCAGCTTGGATGAGATTCGCCAGGATGGCAGAATCATCTTGGCGACGGAAGGAAAGTTCCCTCCCTTCAACGTGTTCAAAGGCACCAAGCTGACGGGCTTCGAGGTGGAGCTGGCCCAGACCGTCGTCAGCCGAATGGACTTGCGGTTCGAATGGAAGGCCATCGATTTCAACGGCCTGCTCACGGGGCTGCAGCAAAACCGATGGGACCTCGTGATCGCCTCCCACGGCATCACGGAGGAGCGCTCCCGGGCCGTCACTTTTGCGGACCCACATTACTGCTCGGGCGGGGTGATCGTCGCCGTCCATCCGACGATCAACACGGCCCAAGATCTTGTGGGCAAGGTGGTTGCTGTGCAGACGGGTACCACCTATCTTGAAAATGTGCGCAAGATTCCCGGGATAAAGGAGATCAAGAACTTCCCGCAGGACACCGATGCCCGCGCCGCGATGCTCACCGGGCGCGTCGATGCCTGGGTGACCGACCGATTCACCGCGCTGGAAGCCATCAAGATGGCGCCGGAGGCCGGCATGCGGATTGGCCAGTTCCTTTTCGTCGACCGGCTTGCCGCAGCCGTTGCCAAGGGCAATATTGCGTTGGTCCAGGCATGGAACCGGGCGTTGGCGCAAAGCATGCAAGACGGCAGCTACGCAGCGCTGTCGAACAAGTACTTCGGCCAGGACGTGCGCTGCAAGTAGGCCGTGGCGTATGAAGCTCTGGCCGGCGAAGTGGGGTCGACAGCAGCGCAGCAGTGCGAGCATGGTGCTCGCCACGCTGGCGCTGGTCCTGATCCTTTGGCTGTGCGCGCTGCCACTGTCGCTGCTGCCGGAGCCGATCGGTAGCAACGCCGATTCCTTTGCCGACGGCGTGCGAACCACGGTCGAACTGACCTTGATCGCCGGCCTCGCCGGACTGCTCATCGGCATCGCAGCGGCATTGGGAAAGCTCTCGCGCGTGCCGCCGCTGCGCTGGACGGCTGCCGCCTATGTTTGGGTGATCCGTGGCACGCCCTTGCTGATCCAGGTGCTGTTTGTCTATTTTGCGTTGCCGGTGATCGCACCATACTTACAAATGAGCGATTTCGCCTCGGCGTGCGTAGCGCTGGCATTTAACGTCGGGGCGTACAACGCCGAGGTAATGCGCGGCGGCCTGCTGGCGGTACCGCGCGGACAGGTCGAAGCAGCGCGATCGCTCGGATTATCGCGGGCACAGACATTTGTCTACGTGACGTTTCCACAGGCTTTCAAGATCGCCTTGCCACCGCTGGTAAACAACATCGTTGCCCTGCTGAAGGACTCCTCGCTCGCCTATTCGGTTGGCGTGCTCGAGCTGACCAACGTTGGCAACCGGATCCAGGCAGCGACCTTTCAACCCGTGCCCATCCTGATCGCCACTGCGACGATTTACCTCGTCCTGACAACCGTCATGACGCAATTCTCCGATGCGGTCGAGCGGCGCTTTGACGTGGAGGGGCAGCAGGCGTGAGTCCCGCCGCGGCATCGGCTCCGCTGATCACGATCGACAAGGTCAACAAGTATTTTGGCTCGCACCATGTGCTGCGCGACGTCTGCACGACGTTCCAGGCGGGCGAGGTCGCGGTGATACTGGGCGCGTCCGGATCGGGAAAGTCGACCCTGTTGCGCGTAATCAACCGACTGGAGCGGCAAGACAGCGGCACGATCGTGGTCGACGGTATCCAGATCCGGCCCGGGCAGGCAGACACGAAGCAGCTCCACGCGCTGCGCTCCGAGATCGGCATGGTGTTCCAGCAGTTCAACCTGTTTCCGCACCTTAGCGTGCTCGACAACGTCAGCCTGGCCCCGCGCCACGTACGCGGGACGCCGCGCGCGCAAGCCCAGGCGCAGGC
>OMSW01000273.1:304-886 GCA_900290295.1 Burkholderiales bacterium | reverse complement strand
CAGCAACGCGTGGCCATCGCGCGCGCACTCGCGATGCAGCCGCGTGTGCTGTTGTTCGACGAGCCCACCTCGGCGCTCGATCCCGAAATGGTCAAGGAGGTGCTCGACGTGATGAAAGAGCTCGCGCGCTCCGGCATGACGATGATCGTCGTGACCCACGAGATGGGCTTTGCCCGCGAGGTCGGCGACCGGATCTTGTTCCTGGAGCAGGGGTGCATTCTCCAGGACGCACCGCCCGAGGATTTTTTTACGCGCCAGCAAGATCCACGCATCTGCGCGTTCCTGGGACAGGCCGTGCGCTGACAGGGTCGCTCGCCCCCGTACCGGTGATTTCCAGCGTGCCTTGCACTCGCGGCAAGGGGCAACGGCAACGCACGCGTAACGCCGTCGGGTTCGGTCGAAACGAACTACCAGCACGGCCCCGGTGTTCAGAGCAAGCGGTACTACACCCATTTTTCGTTGCTGCGGACGACGTTCGAGGCCGGCTTCGATTTACCGTGCTCGAATCACGCCTGCGATGCCGGCGCCGCTGTCATGAGCGATTCTGTTCGGCGCTGATCGGGAGTAAGGCAAGAGGGGGGG
>OMSW01000273.1:0-294 GCA_900290295.1 Burkholderiales bacterium | reverse complement strand
CCCTTTGCTTACCGGGTCGCCGCACTGCCGGGCCCGGGCGGCGCATCGCCACTGCGGGCAATGCGCCGCTGGAAACCGGACAAATATTCGATGGTCGCCGGCGACAAAGCGCGGGGCCGCCGCGTCTGCGCGTCGGTAAGCACGATCACGCTTTGCGACGATGCCACGCACTGCCCGTCCTGGAACAGGGCTTGTTCCAGCCGTACCGAGCTGCGGCCCAGGGCGCCCACTCGTGTGCCGATGTCGATCTTGCCCGGCCAGAGCATCTCGCCGATGAAGTCGATGGTGAGCCGC
>OMSW01000274.1 GCA_900290295.1 Burkholderiales bacterium | reverse complement strand
GCGGCAACGTGACGGGCGAAGACGACTTCAAGAACACGACGGCCACGCGGGCGGCCGAGGCGATCACCGGGGGATCGTGCAAGAACGATCCCGCCATCGCCAATCAGGGAACGCTCACGCTGACGACCGCGGCGGGCACGTCGACCTACAGTTTCGTCACGCAGGCCTCCGCCCCCGGCGGCAAGGGCCGCCTGGCGGCAACGAGCGGCCCCAACGGCCTCTTGGGCTCCGGGCGCTTCGCGTTCGCCCCGCCGTCGGGCTTCTTCAGTGGCGACTACGCCTTCGCAATGACCGGCGGCGACGGCAGCGGCGGCCAAATGAGCCTGGCCGGCCGCTTCACCGACAGCAACAACAACCAGTTCAACACGCCCGGCACGCTGAGCGGCGGCGTCGGCGACATCAACGATGCCGGCGCCGTCTCCGCGGGCGTGGCGATCACCGGGACCGTGGGCGTCCCGGATGCGTTCGGCCGTTCCGCGGCGACGTTCCATCTTGGCCCAAATACGACGTTTCAGATCGCCTTTTACGTGCTCTCCTCTTCCGGCGGGTTCGCGGTCGACGTGGACTCGGGCGCCGGCACGCCGGTTCTGGGCGGGCTGGTCAGCGTGCAGGCAAACCCGGGCCTATACAGCAACGGCTATCTGGCGGCCCCGGTCGTGCTGAGCACCTGGGGCACGGCGGCGGGGCCGCCCGCAACGTCGGTCACCTCGGTCGGGCTGCTCACCCCGGGGATTGGACCCGCCAGCGGCACGTTCACTCTCGTGCTCGATCAAATGATCAGCGGTGCGCCCAACCTGAATCAAAGCCTTGCCGGCGGGAGCTATTCCATCGCCGCCAACGGGCGGGCAACGATGTCCTTCAAGTCCGGTGCAACCACCTACAACTACGTGCTGTACCTGGACAACTTCAACGACGGCTACATCGTGGCCGCATCGGGGCCCACGGCCGATTTCGGCTTCTTCGAGGCGCAGGTGAACTCGGTGCTGGGCAACGGCACGCTCGCGGGCGGGACGTGGTTTCCGCCGGTGTCGGGTTCCCCGAATACGACCGTGCAACTAGCGTTCAACAACGGCGCCATCACGGGCACCTCTTCCGCCGGGGCTCTCACCGGGAACTACCTGGTGACGGCGGGCCGGGGCACGGCCACGTTGAATCAACCGGTCTTCGGCAGTCTCGGCGTGGTCTTTTACGTCATCGGCGCCGGAAGCGTGGAGATCATGGGCAGCGACAGCGGAACGACCGCTGACGCGATCGCATTCCTGCACAGCTAAATTCGCGTCGAGTCGCAATGGTAGGAGCGGTTCAATGGCTACTCGGGAATAGCAAGTACGAGAGCGCCGCCAATCGATGGAACGCCCCGATCCTCTTGGTAAATATGTTGCGGTCTAGCATCTGGTGGAGCGATAACTCTGAAAAGCGCAATGTCGGAGTCGGACCGATGGCGGCGGGCAACGACTGCAGCCCGACGGAACAGCGGACCGACCGCTCTCAAGAGGCACGTATGTCCACAACGGGTCGATAGCACGCCCGGAGGCGCTATAACCTAGACGGCTAGTGTCGATTCGGCAAAAGGTCCCAAAGCGGTCACGGTCGCGCAAGTAGTCCCGGTACACTCGGCGGCCATCGATACGGACCGTGACACTTGTCCTATTAGCTATGTCATCCAACGAATACCTGCGCCGCATTCTCAACGCGCGCGTCTACGACGTCGCCATCGAGACTGCCCTCGAACCCGCTGCGTGCCTCTCGGCTCGCTTGGGCAATCGCGTATTGCTCAAACGCGAAGATCTGCAGCCGGTTTTTAGCTTCAAACTGCGGGGCGCCTATAACAAGATGGTTGGCCTGGGCCGGGCCGAGCGCGCGCGCGGCGTGATCGCCGCCTCCGCGGGCAACCATGCCCAGGGGGTCGCGCTGGCCGCCCAGCGGCTCGGTGGCCCGGCCGTGATCGTCATGCCGGTGACCACGCCCCAGGTAAAAATCGACGCGGTCCGGGCACTCGGTGCCGAGACCGTGCTGCTGGGCGACTCCTACTCCGATGCCTACGCGCACGCCCTCAAGCTGCAGGCCAAGCGCCGCCTGACCTTCGTTCACCCCTTCGACGATCCGGAAGTAATCGCCGGCCAGGGCACGGTCGGCATGGAAATCCTGCGGCAGCACCACGCGCGGGAGGGCGGTCCCATTTACGCCATCTTCGTTCCCATCGGCGGGGGCGGCCTGATTGGCGGTATCGCCGCCTACGTCAAGGCGGTGCAGCCCCAGGTGAAGGTGATCGGCGTGCAGACAGAGGAGTCTGACGCGATGGCACGCTCGATCGCCGCCGGGCGGCGCGTCCGCCTGCCCGACGTTGGACTTTTTTCCGACGGCACCGCGGTGCGCATGGTGGGGCACCACACCTTCGCCCTGTGCCGGCGCTACGTCGATGAGATCGTCACCGTTGATACCGACGCCCTGTGCGCGGCCATCAAGGACGTATTCCAGGACACGCGCACGATCCTCGAACCGGCCGGTGCCCTGTCGATCGCCGGCTGCAAGAGTTACGTCGAACGCGAACGCCTGCGTGACCGCAACCTGGTCGCCGTTGCCAGCGGCGCCAACATGAATTTCGACCGCTTGCGCTTTGTCGCCGAGCGCGCCGAGGTCGGCGAGCAGCGCGAGGCGCTGTTCGCGGTCACCCTTCCCGAGGAACGCGGCTCGTTCAAGCGTTTTTGCGGCCTGCTGGGCACGCGCAACGTGACCGAGTTCAACTATCGCATCTCCGACAGCAAGACCGCGCACATCTTTGTCGGCATTCAGACCGCGGGGCGCGACGATGCCCGCACCTTGGCGCGCGCCTTCGTGCGTGCCGGGTTTGCCACGCTCGACCTGACCGACGATGAGCTGGCCAAACTGCACCTGCGCCACCTGGTCGGCGGGCGCTCGCCCCTGGCGATAGACGAGCGGGTCTTTCGCTTCGAGTTTCCGGAGCGGCCCGGGGCGCTGATGCGCTTCCTGACGTCGATGTCCCCCAACTGGAATATTTCTTTGTTCCACTACCGCAACCAGGGCTCAGACTACGGCCGCATCCTCGTCGGGCTGCAGGCTCCTAAGCGCGATCGCAGCGCGCTCAGACGGTTTCTGGCCGAACTGGGATATCCCTATCAGGACGAAACCGAGAGCCGCGCATACCAACTGTTCCTGGGAATCAGCTGATCGCGCGCGCCAGCAGGAACGCCGCGGCCGCGGCGGTGCCCCCGATCGCCATGGTCTGCAGGGCCGAGCGCAGCGGCGCGGCACCGGTATAGCGCGCCTTGACGTAACCGAACAGCGCCAAGGCCACGAGCGTCACCGCTGCCGACCACGGCAACGCCTGGGCCACCGAGTGCAGCAGGACGTAGGGCGCCAGCGGTATCGCACCGCCGACCACATAGCTCGCACCGATGGTGAGCGCCGAGCGCTGGGCACGTGCGGGCTCTGGGCGTTCCAGGCCCAGTTCAAAGCGCATCATGAAGTCGCGCCAGGCAATGGGACGCTCGCGCAGACCCTCGATGACCGGCTCGTAGTGCTCCTGGCGCAAACCGTACTGCCGAAAGATTTCGGCGACCTCGTCGGCCTCGGCCTGGGGCTTCTCGACGATCTCGAACTCCTCGCGCGCCAGCTCGGCGGCGTAGTGCTCGGACTCGCTGCGTGCCGCCAGGTACCCGCCCAATCCCATGGCAATGGCGCCGGCCGCGATCTCGGCCACGCCGGCGGTGATCACCGTGCTCACGGGTACCGCCGCACCGCTGATGCCAGCGGCCAGAGCGAAAGGAACCGTGAGGCCGTCCGCCATGCCAATGACGATGTCGCGCACGAGATCATTGGCCTGAAAATGACTTTCATGGTGCAAATGGGCATCCACGTGGGCGTTCACCTTGCATTTCGCGTTATGCGGTGTTCTTGTCCGAACCCGGCGGGCACTAGGGTAGCAGTACCGAGCCAGCGCGGTAATCTTCACGGCTTGCACCGCCCAAAACGGTTACACACGGTACGAGGCACGAGATGAGTGAGGACAGCAAGCACGACATGGGTGGGGACGCGGGCGGCCAGCGGCAGCCCGAAGGCACGTCCGGGTCGCCGGTCGATCCGGCGCGCTCGACGGTTGCGGGCAGAGGATTCGCCGATTTCCTGCATCGCAACTCCAAAGGGCTGGCCCCCGGCACGGCCTTCTCCCCCGCGATCGTCCCCACCTCGATCTACTCCCTGTCCAGCGAGCCGTCCGGGGCCTACCAATACGCGCGCTGGGCCAATCCGGGCTGGACCGCGCTGGAGCAGGCGCTCGGCGCATTGGAGGACGCCGGCGCGGTGATCTTCCCGTCGGGAGCGGCCGCGGTGGCGTCGATTTTTGCCAGCCGACTGCGGCCCGGGGACCGCCTGCTGCTGCAATCCGACGGGTACATGGGCACACGCTCGGCCGCCGAGAAGTATTGCGCGCCGATCGGCGTCCTGGTCGACACCTGCGAGACGGCACAGATCGCGCACCGATCGTTCGACGGCTACCGGCTGATACTGCTGGAGACGCCATCCAATCCCGGTCTGGACCTGGTCGACATACGCGCCTGCGCGCTTCGCTCCCGGGCCAGCGGCAGCTCCCTGGTAATCGACAACACGCTGATGACGCCGCTGGGTCAACGTCCCTTGGACCTGGGTGCCGACGCGGTCGTCTATTCCGATACGAAAGTGCTCAACGGCCATTCCGATGTCGTCTTCGGCCACGTCGCCTCGCGCGACGCCGAGCTGCTCGCGGCGGTGCTCGACTGGCGGCGCCTGTGCGGGGCGATCCCTGGGCCCTTCGAGACCTGGCTGGTGCAACGAGGGCTGGAAACGCTGGAACTGCGCCTGACGCGCATGCATGCCAACGCCCTGGCCCTGGCCCAGGCCCTGGCAAGGCACGGCGCGGCCGTGCAAGTCGCATACCCGGGACTGTCGTCCCATCCAGCACATGAGCTTGCGCTGCGCCAGATGAGCGGGTTCGGCGCATTGGTCGGCCTGACGCTGGCCAACAAGGACGCCGCCGAGCGCTTTCTGCAGGCCTGCCGCTATCTGCGCCCGACCACCAGCTTCGGCGGCTTGCACTCTTCGGCCGAACGCCGCGCGCGCTGGGGCGACCGGGTCGCCGAAGGCTTCATTCGCCTGGCTGTGGGCTGCGAACCGACACGGGAGCTATGCGCGGAGGTTCTGCGGGCAATGGACCAGGCCTCGCAGGAGCGGTCGTAGCTGCAACCGCAGGAGACGAATCCCAGCTCTGCGGTCCCGCGACGAGCTGCGGGCGCGAGCGCGCATCGCTGTCGTCGCGGCCATCGGCGCAGGAGCGGCCTGGGGGCGATGGCGCATCGGGGACCGGTTCCTCGTCAAAGGCGATGTCGCCATCGTCGGTGGGGATACCGCTAGGGCGCAGCCCCGGAAAATCGAACAGGGAGCGATCGAGCAGGTGCGAGGGCGTCACGTGCGCGAGGGCATGGAAGCTGTTCTCGGTGCGCCCCGGAAAACGCCGTTCCCACTCGGCGATCATCTGCTTGATTTGCTTGCGCTTGAGGTTTTCCTGCGAACCGCACAGGTTGCACGGGATGATCGGGAACCGCTTTACCTGCGCATAACGCGCTAGATCGTCTTCGGGAATGTAGGCCAGCGGCCGAATCACGACGTTGCGGCCATCATCGGAAACCAACTTGGGTGGCATCGCCTTGATACGGCCGCCGTAGAACAGGTTCAAAAAGAACGTTCCGAGGATGTCATCGCGATGATGTCCGAGCGCGATCTTGGTGGCGCCGAGTTCGCCCGCCACCCGGTAGAGCACGCCGCGGCGCAACCGCGAACACAGCGAGCAGGTGGTCTTGCCCTCGGGGATCAGCCGCCGCACGATCGAGTGGGTGTCCTGGGTCTCGATGTGAAACGGCACGCCCTGCTCGCGCAGGTAGTCCGGCAGGACGTGCTCCGGAAATCCGGGCTGCTTCTGATCGAGATTCACCGCGACCAGCTCGAAGGGCAGCGGCGCGCGTGCGCGCAGCACGCGCAGCATGTCGAGCAGCGCGTAGCTGTCCTTGCCCCCGGAAAGACAGACCATGACCCGGTCGCCGGGACCGATCATGCCGTAGTCGCTTACCGCCTGTCCCGTAAGACGCACCAGGCGCTTTTCCAGTTTGCGGCCTTCAAAGGCCGAGCGCCGTTCGCGCCGCAGCTCCGCGCCGCTAGGCGCGGCCTCGGCCTGGCCAGGTGCCCCGCCGTCCGGCCGGGTCGGTGCCGAGGTCACGCCGCCTCCCGAAACCGCAGCACCTCGACACCGATGCCGGCCACGCCGGCATAGATCTCGGTTTTTTCGCTGGATACGCGAACGGCTGCCACGCCGGGGCGCCGCAGCAGTTCGGTCACGATATCGTCCACCAGGGTTTCTTGCAGATTGATATGTCCGCGCGCGATTCTCTGCTCCACCACCGCGCGCACGAAGTCGTAATCGATGACTTCGCGCAGATCGTCGCCGCACGGCGTCGAGGCGCTAAGCGCCACGTATACATCCAGATTCAGCACCAGACGCTGGGTGCCGTTGCGCTCGGCCGAGTGCACGCCGATATTGGCATCGACCGTCCAATCGCGCAGGAAGATGCGCCGGCAATGGGCCAAGCGCGGATCGCTCAGAAGCGTAGCCATGGCTGTCGGGGTGAATGGCCGTTCAGGATTTCAGGAACATGACGTCGCGCGCACTGGGCACCAGGTGCTGCCCACCATCGACCAGCAGCGTCGTCCCGGTGATGGCGGGCGAATTGGCCAGGAATACCACTGCCCGCGCAACGTCTTCGGGTGTGCTCGCGCGCCCCAAGGGCGTGGCCCGATGCGCCGCCTCGAAGCCGGCTTGCGTTTGCCCGCGTGCCTGCAAGGTGATCCCCGGGGCCACTCCCACGACGCGCAACCTGGGCGCCAGGGCCCGCGCCAGCAGACCGGTGGCCGCCTCCAGCGCCGATTTCGACAGCGTGTAGCTGAAGAAGTCGGGATTGGGATTCCACAGTTTCTGGTCGAGAAGGTTGACGACGACGCCCTGAGCATCGGCTGCCAGGCGCGAGTACAGGGCACGCGCCAGGCGCACCGGCGCCGCGACGTTGGTGTGCATATGGGCATCGAATCCTGTCAGCGCAAAGTCCATGGCGGAATCCGGTTCGAACAAGGAAGCATTGTTGACGACGCATTGCAGCGGCCCGAGGGCGCGCTCGCAGGCGTCGATCAGCGGTTCGAGTTCTGCGCACCCGGCCAGGTCGTGTTGAACGGCATGTGCGCGCCGACCCAGGGCACGGATATCGGCCACGGTTGCCATCGCCTCATCATGCGAGCCGTGATAGTGGATCGCCAGATCCCACCCGTCCTGCGCCAGCGCGAGCGCAATGGCGCGGCCAATGCGCCGCGCGCCGCCGGTAACCAGCGCCGTTCGTGAAGGTGGAGCGTGCCCGGTCATGGTGGAATGCATCCCATCGTGAAGTGTATCGGGTCGGCCGGGTACCATCGGCCTACGATGCCTGAGCCCCAACCCATAGCCCGGCCGTCGGATCGCCCCGCCGGCCTGGTCCTGCCCGAGCCCGACGCGTACGCGCGCGCGCGCAGCCTACGCCTGCAGGAGCGCATCTGCGCGCGAATCGCACAGGCGGGCGGATGGCTCGCCTTTTCCGACTACATGCAGATGGCGCTGTACGAGCCCGGGCTGGGCTATTACGACGCGATCGGAAGCAAATTCGGCGCCCGGGGCGATTTTGTCACCGCACCGGAAATCTCACCCCTGTTCGCACGGGCAACCGCCGCGCAGGTCGCCGAGGCCTTTGAGCAGTTGCCTGCGCAGGTGCTCGAGTTCGGCGCCGGCACCGGGGCGCTGGCACACGACCTGATCGTCGATCTTCAGCGCCGCGGGTGCGCGGTTGCGCGCTATTTCATCGTCGAGGTTTCGGCCGACCTGCGCGCCCGCCAGCGGCAGCGGTTGGCCGGTCTGCCGGTGACATGGCTCGACGGCTTGCCCACGGGCTTCGAGGGCGTGGTCATCGCCAACGAGGTACTGGATGTGCTTCCGGTGCGCTTGTTCGTGCGCCAGGCCAATGGCGTATACGAGCGCGGCGTGCGCTGCGACGGCTCGGCCCTGCGCTGGGAGGGGCGGGCGGCCGATCCGGGCCTGGCCCAGCAGGTCGAGGCGATTGAAGCCTTGGTCGGACCGCTGCACGAGGGATATGGATCGGAACTGTGCCCGCTCGCCAGCGCTTGGATCGCCGCCCTGGGCGCGTGCCTGCGGCGCGGCCTGGTCCTGCTGTTTGACTACGGCTTCCCGCGGCGCGAGTACTACCACCCGCAGCGCACGATGGGAACGCTGATGTGCCACTATCGCCAGCACGCGCACGCCGACCCGCTGTGGCTGCCCGGACTCAACGACATCACCGCGCACGTCGACTTCTCCGCCTGCGCCCAGGCCGCCGACGCAGCAGGCCTGAACCTGTTGGGCTACACCTCGCAGGCGCATTTCCTCATGAACTGCGGGATTCTCGACCTGCTGGCCGACAAGCTCGATCCGGCATCGGCGGGGGCCGTTCAGCGGCTGCTGTCCGAAGCGGAAATGGGGGAGCTGATAAAGGCGATGGCGCTGGGACGCGATTTCGAGGCGATCCCACTGGCCTTCGCACGCGGCGACCGCTGCCACCGCCTTTAGTGGTCGGTAGCGATGGTGGCAGCAATGGCGTCGCGACGCGCTGCCGCAACAGCCTGCGCAATGGCAGCCGGATCCGGGCCGACACGGGCTGCAATCGCACCGGCATCGACGGCGCTGGCAGCGGCAGCGGCCGCCAGCCAACGTTCGACGCCAGGGCCTTCGAGGGCCGCAAAGGCGGCTAGCAGTTGCGCAAACCGAGGAGCCCGGCGCAAGGCGTCGGCACGCTCGAGCACGGACGCCAGTTCGCGAGCCGTCGTGGCGCTGTGAAGGTCCGCGCGCACATCGAACAGCAGCCGCGCCAGCTGTGACGAATCGGTGTCGGCGCGCAGGCGCTCGAGGCAGGCGCGCAGGCCGTCAGAAGATGCGGCGCAGGAGGCCAGGACCGCGACACGCACCGCAAGCGGGGCGCCGTGTTGCGCGCAGCGGTTCAGGGCCGCCAGTACGGCAGATGAGAACACCAGCTCCGGCGCAAGGCGCGCAAGCAGTCCCGTGTCGGCCAACACTTCGATCATTCGCGCCGGCTGGTCCTCCATCAGGCCCCGCGCGATCTCTTGCCAGAAATCGGGGAAGCGCGCCGCGAATCGGGCCAGGCGCAGGATGCGTACCGGATCCTCGACGAAGGCCGGACCCACGTGCTGCAATATTCGCCGGCGCAGGTCGGCGTGCCCCTGGTGGGGATCGATGAGCCGTTCTTGCTCGTCCAGCGCCATCGCATTGATCGTCAGGTCACGGCGCTGCAGATCCTGCTCTAGGCTCACATCCGGCGCCGCGTGCACGACGAACCCGCGGTAGCCCGGTGCGCTTTTGCGCTCGGTGCGCGCCAGCGCGTACTCCTCTCCGGTCTGCGGATGCAGAAAAACCGGGAAATCCCGGCCGACCGGCTTGTAGCCAAGCGCGAGCATTTCCTCAGGGCTGGAGCCGACGACGACCCAGTCGCGGTCACCCGTGTGCGGCGGCTTGCGACCGTCCTGTTCGAGCAGGCGATCGCGTACCCAGCCCCCGACGATGTAGGTCTTCATCGATAGCAAAAACCGCGGCTGGTGCGCACGCGTGAGCGGTCCGGCCGGGTGTCTTAGCGCCCTGCCCGGGCCCGAAAGCCACCGAAGCGGGTGCGCGGGTGCAGTCCAGCCAGATACAGCGCGGCCTCTGGTTCCAGCGGGGCAGGACGGATTGCGAGCTCTGGCGCCGGTCGATACGGCTGCTCGCTGGCGACATTATCGATCGTCAACGAGAGGAGGTTGTCGCGCGAAAGCAGTGGCGGCCCCGGCAGCAGCTCGAAACCAAGCGCCAGCGCACGGGCCAGAAAATCCGGCAAGCCGATCACTAGACGGGGATGGCCCGCGGCGCGCGCCGCAAATTGCACCAATTCCCGGAGCGTGTAGATCGCAGGACCGCATATCTCGTAGCTTCGCCCGAAGGTGGCGCGCAGGTCCAGCGCAGTACACATCGCACTAACAAGGTCCTGCACCCAGACCGGCTGCATGCGCACCTGTGGACGCGGGATTAACAAAAAAGGCAACCAGGCCGCCTGGGCGGCGAAGCGGTTCAAAAAATCGTCGTCGGTCCCGAAAACCACGGACGGGCGAAACACCGTGCTGGCGATCGACCGCGCGTCGCGGACGATCCGTTCTCCGTCGCCCTTGCTGCGCAGGTATGCGGAGGGGCCGTCGGGATCGGCCCCCAGGGCACTTACGTGCAGCAGGCGCTGGACACCGCGTTCCTGGCACGCGGCCACCAAGGTTCGCGGCAAATCCACGTGTGCCGCGGCGAATCCCGCCCCGTAGCGACCGTTGGCGTGGGCGCCCGCCAGGGCGGCCCGGCGAGCGGCACCCGAATCATGGAGCACGGCGACCAGGTTCACCACGGCATCGCGGCCGGCAAGCAGCGCGTGCAGTGCGGCCGGATCGCCGATATCGGCCTCGATCACCTCGACGGTCGGCAACACCAGCAGGGCCCGTCCGCGGTCGCGCCGGCGCGTCGGCACGCATACCTTGCGGCCTTGTGCGGCCAGGCGATCGACCAGGCAGCGGCCGACGAAGCCGGTCCCGCCGAGAACCAAGATATTTTGGTACGTCATTGCAATGCCGATGAGAGAGGTCGAGGAATACGCCCAAGGCGGCGCGCCGGACCGCGCATTCTAGCCGCCCGTTCCGCTGGCGCCGGGCCGGCGCGCGGAGTTGACATCAAGGAAGATCGCTGGCGGCCGTGCTTTGGGGCGTCACCGGGCCCAGCATGGAACGTAGCGATTCCGCGGGGTGATCGAGCAAGGCACCGTAGACCAGGGTATTAAAGAGCACGTGCTTTACGTAGTCGCGCGTCTGCTCGATCGGTATGGTCTCCACGAAAAGCGCTCCGTCCAAGGGTCGCGCCAGCGCGGCGCGCCATTTTCGTACTCGGTGCGGACCGGCGTTGTAGGCCGCCGAGGCCAGCAGCGCTTGCCCATCCTGGTCGTCGAACACGAGCTTCAGGTATTCCGTACCCAGCCGCAAATTGACTTGCACGTCGGCAACTCGGTCGGCTCGATAATTCTCAAAGCCGATCCGGTGTGCGACGAAACGCGCGGTCGAGGGCATCAGCTGCATCAGCCCGATGGCCCCGACGTTGGAGCGGACGTCCTCGATGAAACGCGACTCCTGGCGGATGAGGCCGTAGATCCACGCCGGATCGACCGCCAGCGGGGCGACCGTCGCCGCCATCAGGTCGCGATAGGGCATGGGGTAACGCTGCCCGACATCGACCAGCGTGCGCGTGCGCTCGGACGAGGCGATCATTCGATCGAGCACGCCGAGGCGCCTGCCCAGCTCGGCCGCAGCGTGCAGGCTGGCGTCGTCCATGCCGCGCAACTCCCAGTTCCACTCCCGGGTGCCTTCCTCACGCATGCCCAGCTCATATAGCTTGCGGGCCCGCAGGAACCCCGGTCGCTGCGCCAGCTCGTCCACCAGCTCCGATGCCGGCGCTTCTGGCCGGGGCGCGAGCACCAGCGGCAGATCCAGTTGCTCGGCCGCCAGGCGCCCGTAGTAGCTGAACCGGTCGGAGATCGACCGCAGTCCGGCACGCGCTTCCTCGATCTTGTCTTGCGCCATCAACGCTTGCGCATTCCAGTAGACCCAGGTCGGATCGGCCTGCTGATCGGGCGACATGCGCGCGATCGCCTTGCGCAAGGCGGTCCAGTCCGGCCCGTTATCCGTCTCCACCGGGTGCTCGCGATCGTCCCCGGCCGAGGACGCGCCCGGCGCAGCGCTGCCGGCGCCCCGACGCAAGGCGGCCCGCGCACGCGCTTCCAGTACGTCGACCGGGCGCACGTAGTCGATGCCAACGCCGACGAGGTCGCCGCCGCGCCCGAACCAGCCGTGCGCCTCGGGCAGCAGTTTGAGCTGCGCCAAGCGCCCGATGCGACCCCAGACGATCGCGCGCTCCTCCGGCGTGAGAGCGGGGTCGATGCGCTCGGCGTACTTAGCCGCATCGTCGGGCGCATCACGGGCCAATGCGACGATTGCCAACAAGGGAAGCGAATGGGGCATGCGGTCCAGATGCGCCTCCACCCCGGCCAGCCACGCGCCCGGCTGCCCGAGCAAGCGCTTAATCGCGATGGCGTCCGCCGGCGACAAGCGCGCCGCCGCCTGCTCGGCTGCGGGAATCTGGTTACGCTCGACTAACGCCTGCAGGCGGGGCCAGATCGACAGCACGCCATCGTTGAGCAGACGTTCGGCCAATGCGGTGCAACCGTCGCCACCCGGATCCGTCGTCGAGGCAAGGTTGCGGCGCGCCTCGCGCACAATCTGCTCGCGCCGCTGCCCGTCGTTGAGCGCGTACCGTGCCAGTAGGAAGTAGCAGCTCAACTGCGGGTCCTCACCACCTATCACGAGGTGGTGCCGCTCGGCATCGAAAGTGGCGAAATCGCCTTTGCTGCCCAACGCCAGCAGCCAGTCCGCGCGCAGCCGATCGGCCAGGGCCGTGCCGGCGTAACGCGCCAGGAAGGGTCGCACCAGCGAGTCGTCGGGGTTTTGACCACGCAAGCGCAACGACGCCTGCCAATAGTCCAGGTAGGGGGCCAGCAAGGTGCCGGCGACCTGGGGAGCCAGCGCCGCAACACGATCGACATCGCCATCGGCGGCCGCCACGCGCGCCGCCAGCACTGCCTCGTCGACTCCATTTGCGACCGTAACCGCCGACGCGGGCACCGGCGTCTTGGCCCCAACAATCGCTGGCAGGGGCAGCAACAGCAGCGTGGCCAAGGCGAGCGCCGCCGCGCGAACGCGTGCCGGCTGCCAGTGCTGAGGGCCGGGCTTCATTGCTTGGGCACCGGCAGCCCGGCACGACGCCAGATTTCCAGGGTCGGCGCCGCGACGTTCATGGTGTAAAAGTGCAGTCCCGGTGCGCCCTGCGCCAGCAGGCGCTCGCAAAGTGCCGTCACGACGTCCGCCCCGAAGGCCCGGATTGAGGCCCGATCATCGCCGAAGCTCTCCAGCCGCCGCCGTATCCAGCGCGGGATTTCGGCGCCGCAATTATCGGAAAAACGCGCCAGCTGCGTGAAGTTTGTAATGGGCATGATCCCCGGAACGATCGGCACCGTGCAACCCAGCCTCGCCACCTCGTCGACGAAGTACCGGTACGCATCATCATTGTAAAAGTACTGCGTGATCGCCGAATCGGCCCCGGCGCGCACCTTGCGTACGAAGTGTTGCACGTCTTCGGCCGGCGAGCGCGCCTGCGGGTGCGCCTCCGGATACGCCGCGACCTCGATCCGGAACCAGTCGCCGAAATCGGCCCGTACGAGTTCCACCAGATCGGCCGCATAGCGGAATTCGCCCGCACTGCCGGCCATCCCGGAAGGCGCATCGCCGCGCAGCGCCACCAGGTGGCGGATGCCCGCGGCGCGATAGGTGCGCAGCAGCTCCCGCACCGAGGCCCGCGTGCTGGCAACGCAGGAGATATGCGGCACGGCGTGCAAGCCGGCGGCGTGGATCTCCAGCGTCGTGCTCAGGGTCCCTTCGCGGGTCGAGCCACCGGCGCCAAAGGTCACCGAGTAAAACGCCGGTGCCACCTGCTCGAGCTCCATGCGGGCCGCGCGCAGTTTCTCCACCCCCTCCGGGCTGCGCGGCGGGGAGAACTCCACACTGAATACTCGTGGTGATTGCATGCGGCGCCTATCCTAAGCGGTCATGAGCGAGCCGCGCCCGCTGCGTCGCGGGTCGGGGTTGGCCGCCCTTTAGTAGCGGTAATGATCCGGCTTGTATGGCCCGGCCTTGTCGACACCGATGTAGCGTGCCTGGGCGTCGCTCAGTTCGGTCAGGTTGGCAGCCAGCTTGCGCAGCTGCAGGCGCGCGACCTTCTCGTCCAGGTGCTTAGGCAGCACGTAAACGCCAACCGGATACTTGCTGGTGTTCGCGAACAACTCGATCTGCGCCAGCACCTGGTTGGCAAAGGAAGAGCTCATCACGAAGCTCGGGTGCCCGGTGGCGCAGCCGAGATTTACCAGGCGTCCCTGGGCCAGCAAGATGATGCGCTTGCCGTCCGGAAAGATCACGTGGTCAACCTGCGGCTTGATGTTTTCCCACGGGTATTTGCGGATTCCGGCAATATCGATCTCGTTGTCGAAGTGGCCGATATTGCAAACGATCGCCTGATGCTTCATGCGTATCATGTGATCGTGGGTGATGACATGGAAGTTGCCCGTTGCGGTGACGAAGATGTCGCCCTTGTCCGCCGCTTCGTCCATGGTCACAACGCGGAACCCCTCCATAGCCGCCTGCAGCGCGCAGATCGGATCGATCTCGGTGACCCAGACCTGCGCCGCCAGGGCGCGCAAGGCCTGCGCCGAGCCCTTGCCCACATCGCCATAGCCGCAGACAACGGCAATCTTGCCAGCGATCATGACGTCGGTCGCGCGCTTGATGCCATCGACCAGGGATTCGCGGCAGCCGTAGAGGTTGTCGAATTTGCTCTTGGTAACGGAGTCATTGACGTTGATGGCGGGAAATTTCAACATCCCATCCTTGGCCATCTGGTAGAGCCGCTTCACGCCGGTTGTCGTTTCCTCGGTCACGCCCTTGACATGCGCCAGGCGCGTCGAATACCACTTCGGATGGCGTCGAAGCTGCGCCCCGATCGCGGCAAACAGCGCCGTCTCCTCCTCGCTGGACGGATGGCCAAGACGACTGGGATCGGTCTCGGCGCGCGCCCCCAGGTGCAGCAGCAAGGTCGCATCGCCGCCGTCGTCCAGGATCATGTTGCTGTAGCCGCCATCGGGCCAATCGAAGATGCGGTGGGTATAGTCCCAATATTCCTCCAGCGTCTCCCCCTTCTTGGCAAACACCGGCGTGCCGGCGGCAGCAATCGCTGCCGCCGCATGATCCTGGGTGGAATAGATGTTGCACGACGCCCAGCGCACCTGGGCGCCGAGCGCCTGCAGGGTCTCGATCAGCACAGCGGTCTGGATCGTCATGTGCAAGGAGCCGGTGATGCGTGCGCCGCGCAGCGGCTGCTGGCTGGCATACTCGTCGCGAGTCGCCACCAGGCCGGGCATCTCGGTGGCGGCGATAAGGATTTCCTTGCGCCCCCAATCCGCCAGGCCAAGGTCAGTGACGACGTAATCCGAACCGGAATGGGGCTTTCGCACGGCGCTCATCTCGCGCCCTCCTTTCGCAAAGGCAGGTTCGCGAGCGCCGTTGCATCCGCACCGCGGGTGGCGGCAGGTGCTTCGAGCCTGGCTCGCGACCCTCGATCGGTCACGGTTGCAGCGCTCCTCGAAGCAGAACGCGCAGTATACGGCGCCGCTGCCTCGCACAGGCGCCGCGGCCCGCCCACCGGCGCAGAATCAGCGCGCATGCCGATGGCAACAAGGCCATTTCTGGGCGACGCCCCGAAACGGCGGAAAAAAGAATACCAGGGCACGCGCCGGACGTCCGTTCCACACCAAGTCTGGGCGCGCGGGAAGTGCCGCCTACGCTGCCTTCAGGCCGGCCGCGTCACGCAGGCTTGCGGCGCGATCCGTGCGCTCCCAGGTAAATTCCGGTTCGTCGCGACCGAAGTGACCGTAGGCCGCGCTCTTGCTGTAGATCGGCCGCAACAAATCGAGCATCTGCACTATGCCCTTCGGTCGCAGATCGAAGTGTTCGCCCACCAGTCCTGCGATGATTTCGTCGCCGATCACCCCGGTGCCGGCGGTGTCGACCGTGACGTTGATCGGCTGGGAATAGCCGATCGCATAGCTCACCTGCACCTGGCAACGGCGCGCCAGGCCAGCAGCTACGATGTTCTTGGCAACGTAGCGGGCTGCATACGACGCCGACCGATCCACCTTGGATGGATCCTTGCCCGAAAATGCGCCCCCGCCGTGCGGGCAGGCGCCACCGTAGGTGTCGACGATGATCTTGCGGCCCGTAAGGCCGCAATCGCCGTGCGGACCGCCGATAACGAATCGTCCGGTGGGGTTGATCAGGTAGCGGGTGTTCTGCAACCAGTGCTTGGGCAGCACCGGCTTGATGATCTCTTCTATGACGGCTTGCCGCAGGGTCTCGTGGCTTACGTCGGGATCGTGCTGGGTCGATAGCACGATCGTATCGATCGAGTGCGGCCTACCGTTGATGTAGCGCAGCGTTACCTGCGATTTGGCATCCGGGCGCAACCACGGCAAGCGCCCGTCGCGGCGCAGATCGGCCTGTCGCTCCATCAGGCGGTGCGCGTAGAAGATCGGTGCGGGAAGCAATTCCTGGGTCTCGTCGCAGGCAAAACCGAACATCAAACCCTGGTCGCCGGCCCCCTGGTCCAGGTCCAGGCCCTTGCCCTCGTCGACGCCCTGTGCGATATCGGGGCTTTGCCGGTCGTAGCAAATCATGACGGCGCAGCCCTTGTGATCGATGCCGTAGTCGCTGTTGTCGTAGCCGATGCGCTTGATCACCTCGCGCGCCACGCTCGAATAGTCAACGCTCGCCCGGGTCGTGATCTCGCCGGCCAGCACCACCAGCCCGGTGGTCACCAAAGTTTCGGCTGCCACTCGTGCGCGCGGATCGTGTTCGAGAATTGCGTCAAGAATGCCGTCCGAGATCTGGTCGGCCACCTTGTCCGGATGGCCTTCCGACACCGATTCGGAGGTGAAGAGATAGTCGCCCGCCATGTTTCGCTCCTGGGCCAACAGCGCGCCATGGCCGCTTGGGCGGGTGACGCTTTAGCAGATATTGCTGCCAACAGCTGATGCCGCTGGCACGATCCGCCCTGCAAGTTGACCATTAAATCAGCGGCTCGCGGCGTAAGTATAAGCGATCCGGCGCGCGACCTTGCACGGCATTCGTAAGTACTATCTCGCTTTCTTATGTCAAATCGACGCATGCAACTGCGTGCCTTGGGTGCGCAGCGCGCTCCGACTGCGGCCGCGACCCGGCGATTCCGATGCTGATGCTCGCATTCCGGGTGCTGTCGCTGCTGCCGCTGCGGGCCCTGCACGCCGTTGGCGGCATGCTGGGCTGGGTCGTCTACTGGGCCTCGCCCGGCTACCGTCGCCGAATCCGGGCCAACGTGCCGCAGACGCTTGCCAATCGCACCCGCGTTTTGCGCCAGGCGGTCGCGGAAAGCGGCAAACAGGTTCTGGAGCTGGCCTGGGTCTGGACAAGGCCGGCAGAGCAGATCCTGGCACGCGTGCAGACCGACAACCCCGAGCTGATCGATTCCATCCTGGCGCAGGATCGCGCGGTGGTGATGCTCACGCCGCACTTGGGGTGTTTCGAGGTGATCGCCCAGAGCTATATGGCAAGCGCAGCGGGCAAATCGCGACCCATGCTGGCCCTGTACCGGATTCCGCGCAAGGCCGTGCTGCGACCGATCTTCGAGCAGGCTCGAGCGCGCCACGGGTTGCTGCTGGCGCCGGCCGACCTGCACGGCGTTCGTCTGATGCTGCGGGCCTTGCGCAACCGAGAAATCGTGGGCCTGCTACCGGACCAGGTGCCGTCCCGGGGCGAGGGCGTTTGGGCCCCGTTTTTCGGGCGTCCCGCGTTCACCATGACACTTCCCGGACGACTGGCGCGCGCGCATGACGCGCTGGTCGTACTGGTTTTCGCCCGGCGCCTTGCACGCGGAGCGGGGTTTTGCATCCATTGGCAAGCGCTCGAGGAAGCGCTGAGCGGCGAGCCACAGGAGGATGCCGCCCGCATCAATCGCGCCATGGAGCAACTCATCCTGCGCTGCCCGGAACAGTACCTCTGGAGCTACAACCGCTACAAGACGCCGGTTGGCGTGCAGGCGCCCGGGACGTGAAAGCGACCATGAACGCCACGATCGCCCGTCTCTGGATTGCACTGATCGATAGTGCCGCCAGCTGGTCCGCCGCTACGCGCCTGCGCGTCGCCACCGTGGTCGGCGACCTGGCCTCCCTGGTGGTGCTTCGGCGCCTGCGTATCGCCGAAGCCAACCTGCGCACCTGTTTTCCGCAGATGACAGCGCGGGAGCGGCGCACGCTGGTGCGGCGCCTGTTTCGCAACATTGCACGCGCGGCGCTCGACTACGGCGTGTTGTGGAAGGGCAGCCTCGCTGTCGTGCGCGACTTCGTGCGCATCGAAGGTATGGAGCATCTGCGGGAAAACGCCCAGCAGCCGCTCCTTGTGCTGGCCCCCCATTTTGTAGGCCTGGACCTGGGCGGAATCCGGCTCCTGTCCGAAATGCGGGGGGTGTCGATCTACGCGCGCCAGTCCAACCCGGTTTGGGATCACTGGCTGCAGCGAGTGCGTTCGCGCTTCGGCGACCCCTTGCTGATCGCACGCCGCAGCGGCGACCTGCGCAGCGCAATTCGCGCTATGCGCGCGGGCTTGCCCTTCTATTAC
>OMSW01000275.1:655-39056 GCA_900290295.1 Burkholderiales bacterium | reverse complement strand
GAGCCGTAGCGCCAGCCTGTTGATGAGAAAAAATGGGCTCGACGACGGCCCATTTTTTTTTGCTGCGCAAGGCGCGCACGTCTGGCCGACCACGGGATCGGTCCACCGTGCTGGTCGACGGCGGACTTGACGCGATGGCGGACGGCGAGTGAACAGGGTGCGGGACGAGATGCGGGAGCCGACTTTGGCGGTAGCAGCCGATGGCGCGATGCCCTCGTCGCCACTGGCCGAACTGGTTGCGCGCACGGTGGCGGGACTCGGCTATGAGCTGGTTGATCTCGAGCGGGCCGGTCATGGGCTTTTGCGGGTGACCCTGGACCTCGCCGCGGCCGATGGCGCCGGGGCGAGCGCCGGGGGTGCAGAACGAATCGGCATCGACGATTGCGAGCGGGTTAGCCGGCAATTGACCCACTTGTTTGCCGTCGAGGGCATCGATTATGACCGGCTCGAGGTCTCGTCGCCGGGGATGGACCGTCCGCTTCGGGGCGCACGCGACTTCGTGCGCTTTGCCGGGGCCATGGTCAAGGTGCAGTTGTATTCGCCCATCGATGGCCGGCGGCGCTTGCGCGGACGCCTTCTTGGGCTTGTGTCGGGGCTTGCGGCGGCGCACGGTGCATCGGATCGTGTGCGCATGACACTGGTGCCGGAACCACCGCCGCCGGGCCCGCGCGGCAAACGCGGATCCCGTGCCCGCAAGGTGGAAGTGGGCGAGACGTTAGAGTTTGCGCTGGCCGACGTCGAAAAGGCGCGCCTTGCGCCCGAATGGGAGTTCGACCGCGATGCGATCGATCGTACGGCGCAATCGCGCACAGAATGATCGTTGACGATATAGGGTTTGAGCCATGAGTCGAGAAATTCTGCTGCTAGTTGACGCTTTGGCACGCGAGAAGAGCGTGCCCAAGGAAATCGTCTTTGGCGCGCTCGAATCGGCGCTTGCCTCCGCCACCAAGCGACTGTTTGCCGAGGAAGACGTCGAAATTCGCGTGGCCGTTGATCGGGAAAGCGGCGAATACGATGCCTTCCGCCGCTGGCACGTCGTTCCAGACGAGGCGGGCCTGCAGGAGCCCGGTCACCACGCGAACAGATTCCCGACATCGAAATTGATGAATATATCGAGGAGCAGTTGCCGCGGCAGGACCTTGGACGGCGTTTCGCGCAGGACACGAAGCAGGTCATCCTGCAGAAAATCCGCGACGCGGAACGCGAGCAGCTGCTGGCCGAATTCCTGGCGCGCAACGACAGCATCGTCAATGGGACTGTCAAGCGCATGGACAAAGGTGACGTCATTATCGAGATCGGCAAGATCGAGGCGCGCCTGCCGCGCTCCGAGATGATTCCGAAGGAAAACCTGCGATCGGGCCCGGGCCTACGTTGCCAAGGTCGACCGTTCCCTGCGCGGGCCGCAGGTCATCGTTTCGCGCACCGCGCCGGAATTTCTCATGAAGCTGTTCGAACTCGAGGTGCCCGAGATCGAACAGGGCCTGCTGCAGATCAAGTCGGCAGCGCGCGATCCTGGGGTTCGCGCCAAGATCGCCGTCTGGACCAACGATCGCCGAATTGATCCGATCGGCACCTGTGTCGGCATGCGTGGGTCGCGGGTCCAGGCCGTCACCAACGAGCTCGGTGGCGAGCGTGTTGACATCGTGCTCTGGTCGGACGATCCGGCGCAGTTCGTCATCGGTGCGCTGGCGCCGGCCAACGTATCCTCGATCGTGGTCGACGAGGACAAGCACGCCATGGACGTCGTGGTAGACGAGGACAACCTGGCCATCGCCATCGGTCGCAGCGGCCAGAACGTGCGCCTGGCCTCCGAGCTGACGGGTTGGCAGATCAACATCATGACGGCCGAGGAGTCGACCCAGAAGCAGCAGCAGGAACGCGAGGGCATCCGCAACTCGTTTATGCAGAGTCTGGACGTCGATCAGGAAGTAGCCGACATCCTGATCGGTGAGGGCTTCTCCAGCGTGGAGGAAATCGCCTACGTTCCGGTGAACGAGCTGCTCGAGATATCGGCCTTCGATGCCGATACCGTCGAGGAGTTGCGTACGAGGGCCCGCAACGTGGTTCTGACCGAGGCGATCAAGCGCGAAGAGAACCTTGACCGCGCGGACAAGTCCTTGCTCGAGCTCGACGGCATGGACACGGACTTGGCGATCAAGCTCGCGGCCGGCGGCGTTCGGACACGCGATGAACTCGGTGACTTGGGCGTTGACGAACTCGTTGAAATGGCGGGAATCGACGCGCCGCGAGCCAGTGCGCTGATCATGGCGGTCCCGCGCCCACTGGTTCGCGTAGAGCGCGCGTATACGGTTAACGGAAAGAGGAAAACAAAGAGCATGGCCAGCAACACAGTTGCGCAATTTGCCACCGAGCTCAAGCTCACGCCGCCGGCGCTGCTGGACCAGCTGCGCGCGGCCGGCGTGGCCAAGCATGCCGAAAGCGACGAACTGTCGGAAGACGACAAGGCGCGGTTGCTGGAGGCGTTGCGCAAGGCCCACGGTGGCCAGGAGGTCGAGAAGCGCAAAATCACCCTGACGCGACGCTCGACCTCGGCCATCAAGCAGGCCGATGCCACCGGCAAGGCCCGCACGATCCAGGTCGAGGTGCGCAAGAAGCGGGTATTTGTGAAGCGCGATTCGGACGCCGAGGTGGAGGCCGTGGTGGCTCCGCAGGTCATGGTGATCGACGATGCGGAAATGGCGCGGCGCGAGGAAGAAGCGCGTCGGCAGGCCGAATTCGTCGCGCGCCAGGTAAGTGAGGCGCGCGAGCGCTCCGAGCGCGCGCAGCGCGATCTCGACGAATTGCACCGGCGCGAACGCGAGGCCAAGGAAGCCCACGTGGCGCGCGAGGCTGCGCCGACCGGAGCTGCGACGCGCGATGTCGTCGCGCGCGACGCCGTGGCCCGCGCCGCCGTGGCCCGCGCCGAACTCGACCGCGCTCACGCCGAGCAGGCTGCCGCAGCGGCGGCGGAAGCGAAGGCCGCCGCGGTCGCCGCGGAGCACGCGGAAAATGTGCACCGGGCGCAGGATCGGGCCCGGCGCGTGGTGGACGAGGAAGTCGCCGCGATCAAGAACATGATGTCGGCGCCCAAGAAGCTGATCAAGGCGCCGGCGGCCGAGGGCACGCTGCACAAGCCCACGGCCGCAACGCCCTTGTTGCGTACTACCGAAGAGCGCAAGGACGAAAAGAAGCCCGGTGCCAAAGAGGTCAAGTCCGCCAAGCTTGCCTCCAGCTGGTCGGAGGACGCAGCCAAGCGCCGCCAGATCAAGACCCGGGGCGATGCCTCAACCGGAGTCGGTGCCTGGCGCGGGCCCAAGGGGCATCGGCGCCAGGACGAACGCGAAAAGCTGCAGTACACGGCCTCGGCCGAACCGGTGGTGCGTGAAGTCTCGGTGCCGGAGACGATCACGGTCGCCGAGCTGGCGCACAAGATGTCGGTGAAAGCATCGGAGGTCATCAAGATCCTGATGAAGCTCGGGCAGATGGTCACGATCAACCAGGTCCTCGATCAGGAAACGGCGATGATCGTGGTGGAGGAAATGGGCCACAAGGCCTTCGCGGCCAAGCTCGATGATCCGGAGGCCTTGCTCGCAGTAAGCGACGAGCCGGCCCACGAGGCGCAGTTGCTGCCCCGGCCGCCGGTGGTGACCGTAATGGGACACGTGGACCATGGCAAGACTTCGTTGCTCGACTACATCCGTCGTACCAAGGTTGCCGCTGGGGAAGCGGGGGGTATTACGCAGCACATCGGTGCCTATCACGTCGAGACACCGCGTGGGGTCATCACTTTTCTGGATACCCCGGGTCACGAAGCCTTTACCGCGATGCGCGCGCGTGGCGCCAAGGCCACCGACCTGGTAATTCTGGTGGTGGCCGCCGATGATGGGGTCATGCCCCAGACGATCGAGGCGATCGCGCATGCCAGGGCGGCGGCCGTGCCGATCGTGGTCGCGATCAACAAGATCGACAAGCCGGAAGCCAATCCCGATCGTGTCAAGCAGGAATTGGTTGCGCAGCAGGTCGTGCCGGAGGAGTACGGCGGCGATTCGCCTTTCGTCTCGGTTTCGGCCAAGACCGGCAGCGGGGTCGACGAACTTCTCGAGCAGGTCCTGCTCCAGGCCGAGGTGCTCGAGCTCAAGTGTCCCAAGGACGCGCCGGCAAAAGGCCTCATCATCGAGTCGCAGCTCGACAAGGGCCGCGGTCCGGTGGCCACGGTCCTTGTGCAGTCCGGGACCTTGCGCCGCGGCGACGTCGTGCTTGCCGGAAGCTGCTTCGGGCGCGTGCGCGCGATGCTCGACGAGTCGGGCAAGTCGATTTCCTCGGCGGGACCGTCGATCCCGGTGGAGATCCAGGGCCTGTCCGATGTTCCCGCCGCCGGCGATGAACTGATGGTTCTGGGGGATGAGCGCAAGGCGCGGGAGATCGCGCTGTTCCGTCAGGGCAAGTTCCGCGATACCAAGCTTGCCCGTCAACAGGCCGCGAAGCTCGAGAACATCTTCGAGAACATGGGAGATGGTGCGGCAAAGCTGTTGCCGCTCATCATCAAGGCGGATGTGCAGGGTTCGCAGGAGGCCCTGGTGCATGCGCTGACCAAGCTCTCCACGGCCGAGGTCAAGGTGCAGGTCGTTCACGCCCAGGTCGGTGGAATTTCCGAGAGCGACGTCAACCTGGCGGTGGCCTCCAAGGCAGTCATTATTGGATTCAACGTGCGCGCCGAGCAATCCGCGCGCAAGCTTGCCGAGAGCAATGGCATCGACATTCGCTACTACAACATCATTTACGATGCCGTGGACCAGGTGAAAGCGGCCCTTACGGGGATGCTGGCGCCGGAGCAGCGCGAACAGGTTCTCGGACTCGTTGAGATCCGTCAGGTATTCCGCGTTTCCAAGGTCGGAACGATTGCCGGCTGCATGGTGCTCGATGGCGTGGTAAAGCGAACCGCCAATGCGCGCCTGCTGCGTGACAACGTCGTGATCTGGAGCGGTGAGCTCGAATCGCTGAAGCGATTCAAGGACGATGTGCGCGAGGTCAAAGCCGGCTTTGAATGCGGCCTATCGCTCAAGGGATACGATGACATCAAGGAAGGCGACCAACTCGAGATCTTCGAGGTGCAGGAGGTCGCACGAACGCTGTAATCCGCTGATCCCGTCGTGCCCGCGTGCGGGTGTCGTAGGGTAATCCGGAGCCGCGGCCGCGCTTGGGTTGTATGGTTCGACCGATGAAATCGCCCAACCGGGCCCAGCGCGTCTCCGACCAGATCCAGCGCGACCTGGCCGAGTTGATCGCGCGCGAGGTGCGCGATCCCCGCGTTGGCATGGTGACCATCAGCGGCGTCGAGTTGACGCCGGACTACGCCCACGCCAAGGTCTTTTTTACGGTGATCGGGTCGGATCCGGCCGACGCCGCGGCCGGGTTAAACGCTGCGGCCGGCCATTTGCACAATCTGCTTTTCAAGCGCCTGCGGATTCACACGGTGCCGCGCCTGGTGTTCGTGCGCGACCTTTCGCTGGAGCGTGGATTCCAGATGGATGATTTGATCAAGCAGGCGCTGCGCAGTGCCGGCGAACCCGCTGAAGGCGTCGAGAATATCGGCGCAGTTTCGGGTACGCAAACGAAATAGGCCGAGCGGGGACCCGCGATGCGGCGCGCTCATGCCGATCCCATTGACGGTGTGCTGGCGCTGGATAAGCCGCTGGGACTGTCGTCGAATCTGGCCTTGCAAAAGGCGCGGCGCCTGCTGCAGGCACGAAAGGCAGGACATACGGGCACGCTCGATCCCCTGGCGACCGGTCTACTGCCGTTGACCTTCGGCGAGGCGACAAAATTCTCGGCCGACCTGCTGGAAGCGGACAAGGAGTACCTGGCGCAGATCGAATTGGGTGTGACGACCAGTACGGGCGATGCCGAGGGAGATGTGCTGGAACGCCGCACGGTCGATGTTAGCCGCGCTCGCCTCGAAGCCGTGCTGAGGCGCTTCGTCGGCACTGGAGAACAGGTGCCGCCGATGTATTCGGCACTCAAACGCCATGGGCGCCCGCTGTACGAACTGGCGCGTCTGGGGCGGGACGTGGAGCGCGTGCCCAGGCCGATCGTCGTCTCCCGCCTGCAGCTGGTGCAGTGGGACGAGCGGCGGCCGTCGATTGAGCTCGAGTGCAGCAAGGGGACTTATGTGCGCGTTTTGGCGCAGGACATCGGTAGGGCGCTGGGTTGCGGTGCGCACCTGCATGCCTTGCGCCGCACTCGCGTGGGGCATTTGCGCCTGGCGCAGGCCACGACGCTGGTGGAACTGGAAGGACAGGAGCTCGATGCCCGTCGAGCCCGGCTGCTGCCCATTGATGCGCTGCTGACCAGTTTGCCGCGCGTTTCGCTCGACGCCCATGCAGCAGTACGTTTTGGACATGGCCAGAAAGTGCAGCAGCAGGGCGATTGGCCTCGGTTGCGGGTCTATGACGCCCTTGGGCGGCTGCTGGGAATCGCGAGCTGCCGCGGCGGCTGGCTGGAGGCAACACGGCTGGTGGCGCAGCCCTGCACCACGGCGCGCCGCGCAGTGAACGGAATTACAAGAGAGAACGGAATCGAGGACGCAACATGAAACCCAGAGCATTGCGCAATATCGCCATCATCGCGCACGTCGACCACGGCAAGACCACATTGGTCGATAAGCTGCTGGCGCAGTCCGGAACGTTTCGCGACAACCAGCAGATCGCCGATCGCGTAATGGACAGCAATGACCTGGAGCGGGAGCGGGGCATCACGATCCTGGCCAAGAACTGCGCGGTCGTCTACGAAGGCACGCACATCAACATCATCGATACGCCGGGCCATGCCGACTTCGGCGGGGAGGTGGAGCGGGTGCTCTCGATGGTCGACGGTGTGCTGTTGCTGGTTGACGCGGTCGAAGGTCCCATGCCGCAAACGCGCTTCGTGACACGCAAGGCCCTCGCGCTGGGACTCAAGCCCATCGTCGTGGTGAACAAGATCGATCGGCCCGGGGCGCGACCGGACTACGTCGTGAACGCGACTTTCGATCTTTTCGACAAGCTCGGCGCCAGCGAGGATCAGCTGGATTTCCCTGTCGTCTACGCCTCGGCGCTAAATGGCTACGCTGCCGATACGCTGGAGGGGCTGCCGCAGGCCCAGCAGGGCAGCATCGGAATGCGGCCGTTGTTTGAAGCCGTCTTGCGACACGTTCCGGTGCGCGATGAGGATCCCAACGGCCCACTGCAGCTGCAGATCTGTTCGCTCGATTATTCGAGTTACGTCGGAAAAATCGGCATCGGTCGCATCCGGCGTGGCCGCATCCGCAGCGGGCAGGAAGTACTGGTGCTGGACGGTCCGGAGGGAACGCCCACGCGCGGTCGCGTCAACCAGGTGCTCAAGTTCAAGGGACTCGAGCGGGAGATCGTCGACGAGGCGATTGCCGGCGATATCGTACTGGTCAACGGAATCGAGGCGCTCAATATCGGATCGACGATCTGTCCGCCGGATTGTCCCGAGGCGCTGCCGCTGCTGCATATCGATGAGCCCACCCTCGTCATGAATTTCTGCGTCAATACCAGTCCGCTTGCCGGGCGCGAGGGAAAATTCGTGACCAGCCGCCAGTTGCGCGAACGCCTTGAGCGCGAATTGAAGTCCAACGTCGCACTGCGCATGCGCGAAACAGACGATGAGACCGTATTCGAGGTCTCCGGGCGCGGCGAATTGCACCTGACGATCCTGATCGAAAACATGCGCCGCGAGGGCTACGAGCTGGCGGTCTCGCGCCCCCGTGTCGTTTTCCGCGATATTGGCGGCGAGCGCTGCGAACCGTTTGAAATGCTGACCGTGGACGTCGAGGAGCAGCACCAGGGAACGGTCATGGAAGAGCTCGGCCGGCGCCGCGGCGACCTGCTGGACATGCAGCCCGACGGGCGCGGCCGCGTGCGCCTCGAGTATCGGATCGCCGCGCGCGGACTGATCGGCTTCCAGGGGGAGTTCTTGACGATGACGCGCGGAACGGGGCTGATCAGCCACGTATTCGATGATTATGGGCCGGTGCGCGCACCCGACCTGGGGGAGCGTCGCAACGGCGTGCTGATTTCCCAGGACGATGGCGACGCGGTCGCCTATGCGCTCTGGAAACTGCAGGAGCGCGGGCGCATGTTCGTGTCGCCGGGAGACAAGCTCTACGAGGGCATGATCGTCGGCATCCACTCGCGCGACAACGATATTGTCGTTAACCCGATCCGCGAGAAAAAGCTCACCAACGTGCGTGCCTCCGGCAAGGACGAGCACATCGACCTGACACCGCCGATCAAGCTCACCCTTGAATATGCGGTCGAGTTCATCGCCGACGACGAGCTCGTGGAGGTCACGCCCGTTACGATCCGCCTGCGCAAGCGATACCTCACGGAGAACGAGCGCAAACGCGCGCAGCGGGAGGCGGCTTAGCGGGAAGACCCGGACCAACAGCACGGCCGTCGTCTTGGCGTTCTGGGCCCTGACCCCCAGTCGATGGCCCGTATACCGTCGATGCCGTGGTGGCCATGAAGACGGCGCTCGCGAGGGCAAAAACGAGAACTGCTACGCGCAAGCACCCGACGCCTTAGCGGTGCACGTAACTCCTGCCTGATATGGCGGCAAAAAGACGCAAACGCACAGTGCTGCGGCGAAGCGCGTACCGGAGCACGAAAAAGGCGCGGATAAGCGATCGATCGAGTCGCCGGGGCGGGCTCACGCCGGCCGTGCGTTGATGCGCGCGGCTATATGCCCGGTGGACCCGGTGGCGTCGAACGATTCGTCTGCTTCTTAAAACCGTTCAGGAACAGCGTGACCGTGTTTCGGGCCCAGACGTCGAGTTCGGCGGGCTTCATCGGTGCGCCAAGGCCGATCGCGCGCAGCTGCGGCAGCGAAACGATCATCTGCAGGAATTGCTGTGCGGCGAAGTTCGCGTCCGTGGCTTTTACCGCGGCGCTCCTGCCGTGACGCACGAGCAAATCGCTGATCAATGTCACCGCCTCCTGCCGGCCGCCGGCCATCGCGACCGCCGCCGCCAGCTCCGGAAAGCGCTGCGACTCGGCGACAATTAAGCGGTGCAGCTGTAGCACTCGGGGCGTCAGTGCCGCGCGCAAGATCAACGAGGCCAGGTGAACCAGGATTTGCTCCAGTCCGCGGCCTTCGATCAACGCAACGTCAGCCGGCGGACGCAGGCTATCGATGAGGCGGACCACCACCGCGCTCATCAGCGCCGGCTTGTCTGGGAAGCGGTGGTAGAAAGTTCTTTTCGAAACGCGGGCGCGGCGAGCAATTGCCTCGATGCTCGTGGCCCCGTAGCCATGGGTGAGCAGCATCTCGGTCGCAACGTCCAGGATGTGCTCACGAAGCTGCTCGGCCACGGCGCGCGATGGCCGTCCACCGCGCGGTCTTGCCGGGTGCGGGTCGGATCCTCGGGTCGCCTTCGCTGTGTGTGAGGTCATGCGCCCAAGTCGGCCTTACTGCTGCGGGTAGTACCCCTGCGGCGCAGGGTAATACGCGGCCGCGGATGGATAGTAGCCCGGGGGCGGACCATAGTTGTAGCCGGGCGGGTATGCGGGGGGGTAATAGGCCGCGGGCGGATACGCCGCGCGGGCGGGCGCCGGGTAATACGCGGGCTGCGGGTAATAGGCCGGGGCCGGTGTCGCGGACTGTGCAGCGGCTGCGATGATCACAAATGGTGCAGTGACAATGGCCGCGGCCACGCCGACCACGGCTGCCACGGCGCCGACCGGGCCAAGTCCGCGACCGAATCCATGGCCGTGTGCGAATTCATGGCCGTAGGCCAATGCGGAGTTGACCGGGGCAAGACTCAGCCCAACGAGCGGCACCACCGCGATCAGTGCGTTTCTGAGTTTTGGCATGGTTGGTCCCTCCGGAAAGGTGTCCCCTTATTCATCGGGACATGCAGGACAGCCTAAGCCGTTCGGAAATAAAACGCAACGGTACCGTTGCATTAAATTGTAACGAAACGGAACCATCAAAGACGATGACATGCCCGTCCCGAATCGCCTCCGGCGCCGACGACGTCCAAGGCGCATACAACACAAGTTGTTGAAACGGCATATGTGCTCCCGGGCACGATGATCTGGATGCCTGAAAGAGTCCGACGATGCTCCCGGCAGTCGCGAGTTTGATCAAGCTGCGTGGCGCTTCCGATGCCGAATCGAGGACTTTGGGGACCAGGCGCCGAAATTGTTCACCTTGCAGTTGGCCGCCTATGGCAAGCCGCGGTTGTCAAGGAGATATCACGCCCACGTCGGAAACTGGATCGCAGGGCTTTGGAACGGGATCACGTAGACGTGCGGCGGTATCAAGCGGTCCATCAGTCGGTTTCGAGGTTCGCCTGGGCCTCGACCGCATTTGAATACAGGTGTGGCGCGACGTTGCCTCGGGCCAATGCTTCGCCGAGCTTGAGTCGAAGAAAGGTGCTGGAGGTATAACGAGTTACGTCAAGATAGTGCCGGTCCATCAGTCCCTTGACCATGACGATGTAATCATCGATGAGTTCCGGCGCGATGCTGAAGCGGTCGTAGTTGACAACGCCGTACACCTTGTGCCCGACTGCCGCCAGCTTGTCCTCGACGGCGCAGCGGATCCGCTCGATATCGGCCTGGCTGCGCACCGCGAGTCCTTCGAAATTGACGAAAAAGACATTCCCGTCCGGGTTGTAGGCAAGGCGCTCTTCAAAGGGCAGTTCCAGCAGCTCGGGACGCAGGTTCATCGGTTCGTCGGCGAACACCCGCTCGTCCATCATTGCCGGTTCGGCCTTCATGATGGGCCGGAAAGCCATGTGAGCGAGAACGTCGCGCTCGATGTCAACGCCAGGAGCGACCTCGATCAGTTCGAGCCCTTGCGGGCAGAGCCGAAAGACGCAGCGCTCGGTGATATACAGCACGGCCGTGCCGCGACGAACGGCTTCGGCACCACTGAAGGTTCGATGTTCGACCTGGTCGACGAATTTCGTCGCATGCCCGTCGTTGAGGATCGCCAACTGGCCGTTGCGTATCTCGATTTCCAGGTTGCCGGCAGTGAAAGTGCCAACGAAAACGACTTTCTTGGCGTTCTGGCTGATGTTGATGAAACCTCCGGCACCGGCCAGGCGAGGGCCGAACTTTGATACGTTGAGATTGCCCTCGCGATCGGCTTGCGCCAGACCGAGAAAGGCAATGTCCAGTCCGCCACCGTCGTAAAAGTCGAACTGGCTGGGCTGGTCGATGATGGCTTGGGTATTCACCGCCGCGCCGAAGTTCAGGCCGCCGGCCGGTATGCCGCCGATTACGCCGGGCTCGGCGGTCATCGTCAGCAGATCGATGACCTTTTCCTCGGCCGCGACCGCAGCGATGCCCTCCGGCATGCCGATGCCGAGATTCACGACTGCATTGGCCTTGAGTTCGAGCGCCGCCCGACGGGCAATAATCTTGCGTTCGTTCATTGGCATTGGCGCAATCGTTGACATTGGCACCCTCAGTTCACCGGAAAATGCCGCGCTGTACTGCTCTATGAAGGTCTGCATGTGGTACTCAGGCTTCTCCGCGACGACCACGCAGTTCACCAACAGCCCGGGAATCTTGACCTGGCGCGAGCTCAGAGTGCCGCGCTCGGCAATGCGTTCGACCTGGGCGATAACGATTCCACCGGAATTGTGCGCGGCCATGGCGATCGCCTGCGCTTCGAGCGTCAACGCTTCCTTCTCCATCGTGATGTTGCCGTCCGGGTCGGCGGTAGTTCCGCGGATAATGCCTACGTGGATCGGGAAGGCCTTGTAAAAGAGGAATTCCTCCCCGTCGATTTCCATCAGTCGGACGAGTTCGGTTGTGGTTCGTTCATTGAGTTTGCCTCCGCCGAAACGCGGGTCGACGAAGGTCCCGAGTCCCACTCGGGTCAGTGTTCCCGGCTTGCCGGCCGCGATGTCGCGAAACATATGCGTGATCACTCCCTGCGGGAGGTTGTAGGCCTCAATGCGGTTGCCGACCGCGAGCTGCTGCAGCTTCGGCACCAGGCCCCAGTGGCCGCCGATGACACGGGCGATCAGACCGTCGTGGCCGAGATGGTTGAGGCCGCGGTCCTTGCCGTCGCCTTGCCCGGCGGCGTAGACCAGCGTCAGGTTGCGCGGTATCCCAAGGCCTTGCAGGTCACCGCCCTCGCTCTCCAAAAAGAGTTCCTCGAGCGCGACAGCGACGTTCTCCGGAAAACCGATGCCGACAAAACCGCTGGTCGCAACGGTGTCGCCGTTGCGGATCAGGCGCACCGCTTCGCGGACGGAGACGATCTTGCCGGTGTCAGAGGCGCGTAGCGAAGCTGCGATTGGGTGGCCAGACAGGGGCATGATGGCTCCTCGGTGCTGTTGGGGAAGCGACAGATGTCGCGGCGATTCCCGTTACCGCCGAGCGGCGCTCGCGCCTGCAGTCGCGGGCACGCGCGCGCTCACCACCGGGACCATCCAGACTGCGTAGCGCAGCGGATCGCGTACCTGGGCGATCATCTGCTCAAAGTAGGCCCGCGCCATCTGGCTCGAGATCGGTGTCAGCTGCCCGATCGATTCTGCGTAGCCATCGCGCCAGGCCCCGAGGATGCTGGCAAACGTCTCGCGCGGCACGCGCAGCGTGTCAACGATCACGTAGTCCACGGTAATCTCCTCCAGCCGCATCGCCGCCAGCAGGCCGAAGATGTGGCGGCCGATGTAAAGATCGGTTCCGGTTGCGGCGCCGAACCGCTCCGGCGCAACATGCCAAAATTCCCGTGGGTCGAGTGCGCCGCGCTCGAAGTGGAGCATCCCGTAATCCTCCGGTATGAGATGCAGGTAACCTCCCGGCCGCGTGACCCGTACCAATTCCGCGACTACCCGGTCCGGATGGGGAATGGAATGGATCACGTGGCGGCATACCGTGAGATCGAAGCTATGGTCTGGGAACTCGAGATCGAACACGTTGCGGTGTTCAAACGAGAGTCGTGGTGCCAGGCGGGCACACCGCGATCGAGCCAGCTCCAGGTGTTCGTCGATGATGTCGACGCCGAGTACCTGCGACCTGGGAAAATGCTCGGCCAGTCGCGAGGCGGCCTCACCGGTGCCGCAGCCGGCATCGAGTATGCGAAGCTCGGCCGGCAAGACGTAGCGATCGAGCAGGGACCGTTCCTGGGGCCAGATGGCCCGCGCCTGCGCATCCAGGTTGCGCACCATCGACTCGTCGGCCATCTGCTTGGCCTGTGGGTTCCAATCCGTCACAAGATGCTCTCAACATGGGGGCCGCTTCGATCGGGAATTATTGCCGACGCGCCCGGCGCTCCACAAGTGATTCGGGACCCGCTGGAGTTCGATCACGCAATCGAAGGATGCGAAGCAAGCGCCAAAGTGGAGTCCATATGAGTTTCAGGAAACTTGCCAGCGTCTTGCCAAGCATGATCACAGGCCTTGCCCTGCTGAGCTGCAGTGCGAATCCCCCGGCCTCCACGGCCGGCGCAGCCCCGATTGCTGGGCGTGCCGAAGGTGGCGAGTTGACGGCAATCTATGCGCAACTCGGCGCGGCCGGCGGAAGGGTCTTTCACCTGGATCCCAAGAGTTCGGCAATCCGGATTTATGCCTTTCGGGGCGGCAGGGCGCCGAAGCTGGGGCACAACCACATTCTTTCGGCTCCGCGATTCACGGGATATTTCTATTTTCCGCGCGGTGGGCCGGACAGCGGCCGTTTTGATCTGGAATTCCGCCTCGACCAACTCGAGATCGACAACCCGGATTTGCGCTCGGGTCTGGGTGAGGCCTACGCTTCCCAGTTCTCGCCGGCCGACGTCGAGAGCACGCGTGCCCACATGCTCGGCGAAGACAGTTTGCAATCGGACCGATTCCCCTTCGTGTGGATACATTCGCTACAAATCACGGGAGAATCACCGAAATTCGCGGCCAAGATACTGGTCGAGATGCATGGGCGCACGCGCGAAATGTGGATCCCGCTCGGCGTCGAAGGACTGCCGGATCGCCTCTTCGTCAACGGCTCCTTCGTGCTGCGTCAAACAGATTTTGACGTGCAGCCCTACTCGACACTGGGCGGCCTATTCGCGATGCAGGATGAAGTGGTGATCGAATTCAAACTGGTCGGTGGCTGAACGTACGCAAAACGCAATTTCTTGTTGCCGGCGCGCGGCTCGCACGCTCGATGGCCACGATTATCTCGGATTGGTGCTAGTTGTCCTGGTCTCCGTACCGATCCTTGGCATTATGGTTGCATGCGGAGTCGGCGCAAAAATCCGGCCATGCTTCCGCAATCCGTAATAAATCGGGATTCATCATCGGATCGGGGCAACGAAACGTCTGCACCGCAGGGGCGTTCGGCGCTGCGGCGCAAGTGCCGATCTACCACGCTGGCGACCGCGGGCGCGAGCTTTTGATAGCCAGCGCGCGACGGATGAATTTCGTTTTGCCAGTCACCGCAGCGGCGGCTCGTCTCGGGCCGGACGCTGCACAATGTGCCGCGAGTGTCGATCACGACAAAATTCGGCAGTGTCACTTCCAGTGATCGTAGAGTATTGGCCACCCGGTCGACCAGATAGTTGCTCAAGGCAACCCAAAGATGACGCGGAACAGCGCGCATCTGGGGAGACAGCCAAGGGCCGGTGATCGTAACGAGGTCATAAAAGCGCGCGGGCGCGCAACTGGGCGTCATGTAGTCGTAGGTGTGTACAAAAATCGGCACCCCTCGGTTCGGGCTGCTTTCATGATCGCGGAAGCTTACGATGCGCGCATAGCTTGCGACGAGTCCCTGTTCGAGTGCGAACAGCGCCTCGGAATCCACATAGTCGCTCGCGCGATGGGAGTTTATGCCGCCACGAATGAGGTGGGGTAGCGCGTTGATCAAATCGTTGCCGCCAGCCGACATCAGGATCGCGTCCCAGCGCGGTGCGTCGTGCGCCCCGACTTGAAAGCTAAATTCATCGTTCCAGTTCTGGATGCGCTCCGACATGGCTGCGGCCGTGTCGCCCGGGATCGCGAGATTCAAAATGCACGCGCTCCGGGAGAACTGCATTTGCTGCAGCATGTTGCACACCGGGAACGAACCGGTGGAGAACCACGAGTCACCCTTGGCCAGAACCTTGAGTTCGCTGCGTTCGAGTTTGCCGCGCGCGCTGCGACTTTTGATCTGGTGCGGCCTGAGGATCCATGCGTTGCGCATCTTTATCTCCTCATCGACAGGTAAATCTTGAATGCTGACGAGATCAATCCTGCGCCGATCAGCCTCGCCCGCCTATTGACTAAAGTCCTCGGGATGCCGAAATGGACGGTGACTTCGGTCACGTCGTCTCCACGCCGGTGTCGCACCGCCGGTCCGCGGCTGCCGAGGAACGCTTGTTGATTACCGAGCCGCTGCTGAGCAGGCAAGTCGTCTTCATCCTCGATGCCAAGGCCAGAAGCGGGAGCGCGGTCGCACCACGACCGACGGCCTAGTCTTCGGCTGATGGAGCATGTCAAAGCGAGATGCCGGGACTGAGGCCAGGGGCCCGGCGCATTGCGCCGTTGCTCGCTCTAGCGAACACGCGCTTCGGGCTGTGCAGCTTCGGTCTTGACCTGTGCGACGACCTTCACGCGGGCATCCGCACGAGGCTGGTGCGCCAGGACGATTGCGGTGGACCTTGCGAGGGAATCGACGTCGAAGGCGACGGAAAACATGACAGGTACAGCCAGGGTCACGACGAACCAAGTGTCGTCGAGGCTAAGGTAGCGGCTGCGTTTTCTCATTGGGATCCCCTTCTTCTAATGGATTGGGTGTTTCACCAATTGCCTGGGACAAAGCTGCCAGCGCGGTCGCATCAATGGTCTCGATCTGCCCGGGTGCACAGCGTCGAGGAGAGACGGTATCGGTCGGTAGGCGCTTCGACAGCTAGCCAAAGTCACATGGCGTTGCCAAAGTCACATGTAATCGTTTTAACTTCGTTGCGCCGCTGCCAGCCGATGCGATAACGATCGAGCGATCACGTGGCCAAGGAACCGCAACGGACAAAAAAACGTGAGGGAGGGCGGCAGCAACCTGGACAATCGCCCAGTCGGGTGCGACTGCGAGCTTGATCTTGGGCGTCAGCATTCCCGATCTGTCTTGACCCGGGTCGAAAGACCGGCTGGCCCGGCCGTTCGCCAGCCATAGCGGATCTGGCGGGGGAGCTGCCGGACCGGAAGATCCGCTTTCCTTTTTCGATCGATCCGATCGTAGAAAGTAAATACCCACTCACGGCAATGCGGGATGAGGGGGAAACCTTACCCAGCAGCGCTTGTTGACTCCACCAGCCGTAGTTCGTAACCTGTTTGCGTCAAGCCAGCTAGTCAGCAAAACGCCGATCGAGAATCGGGGCGGTCTTGCACACGCAAATGGGAGGAACGACCGTGTTCAGGTCTGTGGCTGCCGTCGCAATGCTCGGGATCTCGACCTTGGCCGGAGCTGCGGAGCCGAGCGGCATTGCCACGATCGTCGAAGGCAAGGCGGTCGTGATACGTGCACTGTACAAGCTCGATGCGGCGGAGGGAGTTCGATTGCTCGCCGATGATCTGGTTCATACCGGCAACGATGCCTTCCTGCGGATCGAGTACGACGATGGGACGTCGGTCGATCTGGGTCCGGAAACGCTGCTACAACTGAACCACCCGGCGCGAAGGAAATCCGAGCGTCCCGGCTTGTATTTGCTTTCGGGCTGGCTCAAGTTAACTTCCGGCAAACCGCAAGCGCGCTATTCGGCCTCGTTTGCTTCGCCCCGGTTCGACGTACTTGACCTGGCGGGAGTTGTGGTCGTCCACGCCGACAACGGATCGGGGGCCGTTTTCGATGAGCAGGGCACGGCACGCTGGATCGACCACCGAGCGCGTGGTGCGAAGCCGATTATCTTGAAAGGTGGAGACTTTCTCGCGGTTCGCCAGGACGAACCTCCATCGCTGCAGGCCCGTCCTGCGCCGGATTTTGTGGCCTCGCTGCCGCGCTCGTTCCGGGACGCCTTGCCTTTGCGCCTTGCGAAATTCCAGGGTCGGCAAGTGGTCGCGAAGAGCCAGGGTGCGTTTTCGTATTCTGAGGTCGAATCCTGGGTCAACGCGGAACCGCCGATCCGGCGCCAGTTCGTACTTCTGTGGCGCGCAAAGGCCGATGACGCCGCATTTCGAGCATCGCTCGAACGGAGTCTTTCCTTGCATCCCGAGTGGGAACCGGTCCTCTACCCTGAGCTCTACGAGCCGAAGCCGGCGGCACAGACCGCGCCGGCGGGCGCAGGTCCCGCTTCAGGGCCGGTGGCCGTGCCAGCGCCGCAACCGCAGACCGGTGCGGCCACACATTGAGGACGTCGTACCCATGGAGGCGCCATGAATCTATTGGTCAAGTTCAATCTGGTTTTCTTGCTGCTGTTCCTGGTGGGTATCGGCGCGTGCGGCTATTTTTCTTGGGAACTGCTGCAAAAGAACGCGCGCGAAGAGATCGCGGAGAACGCCCGGCTGTTGATGGCCAATGCGATCGCGGTGCGCGGCTACACGAACACCAGGATCAAGCCGTTGCTCGAAACCCAGATGCGGTATACCTTCTTGCCGGAATCGGTTCCGGCATTTTCTGCCACCGAGGTGCTCAACGAGCTGCGCAAAAAATATCCGGAGTACGCGTACAAGGAGGCGATGCTCAATCCAACCAACCCGCGCGACCGGGCCGTGGAATGGGAGGCCGATATCATCAACCAGTTCCGCAATGGCAGCGACAGTGAGCTGTTCGGCGTACGCGACACGCCGACCGGAAGGTCACTATTTTTCGCGCGACCACTGAAGATTACCGACCCGGCATGCCTGGTTTGCCACAGCACGGTCGAGGTCGCGCCAAGGACCATGGTCGACAAGTACGGCACCGCGAACGGGTTCGGGTGGAACTTTAACGAGACCGTTGGTGCGCAGGTTGTCTCGGTTCCGACCGATGTGCCATTTGCGCGGGCGCGCAAGGCGTTCATCGCCTTCATGACCTCGCTGGCCGGTGTACTTGTGGCGATCGGACTGATACTGAACCTGCTGCTCTGGTGGATGTTCATCCGGCCGGTGACGCGGATCTCCGCGTTGGCAAACCGGGTCAGCCTGGGGGCGCTCGATGCTCCAGACTTCAACGTGCGCAGTGGCGACGAGATACAGACGCTCAGCGAGTCCCTGGCACGGATGCGCAAGAGCCTGGTGCAGGCCATGAAGATGCTGGAAACCTAGCGCCCGCTTTCTGGGAGTTTACGATCAAGACCACGGCGAAAGCCCCGGATCGACCACAGGCCCCGACGCAGCTCGGCAAGTATCCGCTGTTGGGCCTGGCTGGCAGAGGAGCCATGGGGGTCGTTTACAAGTCGTTCGACCCGAACATCCGCCGCCCGGTCGCACTAAAGACCATCCGCCGGGATCTTCTCGACGATGACGGCGCCGCGGCTTTCTCCGCGCGCTTCAAGAATGAGGCCCAGGCAGCCGGCAATCTGATCCATCCGGGTATCGTCGCCGTCTATGAGTACGGCGAAGAAGACGAGTACGCCTACATCGCGATGGAGTACGTCGAGGGCAGCAGCCTTCGGTACTACTTCGAGCAAAAGGTCAAATTCGGGGCCAAGGATATCGTCAGCATCCTCTCGCAATTGCTGGATGCATTGCAATATGCGCATGAGCACGGCGTTTGGCACCGCGACATCAAGCCCGCCAATATCATGATCATGAACAATGGCCGGGTCAAGGTTGCGGATTTCGGAATCGCCCGCATCGAGACCTCCACGCTGACACAGGTCGGTGCCATCATGGGGACGCCGGGCTTTATCGCGCCGGAGCAGTATCTGAGCCACGAGTTCGACTGCCGGATCGACGTTTTTTCGGCCGGGGTCGTCCTGTACCAATTGCTCGCCGGTGTCGCGCCCTTCACCGGATCTCCGGAGAGCGTTATGTTCAAGGTTTGCCACGAAACGCCGGTGCCGCCATCGGTGGCAGCGCGCGATCCGTCGCTGGAGCGCTTCGATCCGATCGTTCTGCGCGCCTTGGCCAAACGGGCGCAGGACCGATACGACAGCGCGGCGCAGTTTCGGGAGGCGCTGCTGCAGGCTCATGCCCAGCCGGTCAATCCGGTCGTTTCCGAGGAAACGATCATTTGCGCTCCGCCGCTCGCGCCCGCGGGCCGCGGGACGCAGGATCCAACGTCGGGACCCGCAGCGGCGCGTAGTGCAGCGCTGCCCGCTATGGGCCTAACCGGCAAGGAGTCAGCGGCTCCCACCGGGTCCAGCGCGACCCTGATTGCAGCCGGATGGGACATCGATGAACTGCGCCGTGTCGAGCAGCACTTGGCGCATTTCATAGGGCCGGTTGCAAAGGCCATGGTGCGCCGCGCCGCAGGCAAATCGAAAGACTACGCTGCGCTGGTGCATCGGCTTGCTGAGCAGCTGGGCACGGCAACGGAGCGTTCGGAGTTCCTGCAGCGCAATGCCCATCTGCTGGTGCCGGCTCCCGCGCCCGCAGTGCCATCCGGGGCCGACCAGGCGACGGTGGTGGTCGCCCGCTCGGGCGGCGGCCCCCTTACCCAGCATACAAGGGCTCCGACACCCCAGGAGGTTGCGCGCGCCGCGCAACTGCTCGCGGTTCACATGGGGCCGATCGCTCAGGTACTGGCTAAGAGGGCCGCGCAACCGGGCGTCAGCCGCGAGAACTTTCTCGCCGGCCTCGCGGCACACCTGATCGACGCTGGGGACCGGGCTCGCTTCCTGCGCGAGTTTGGCTAGGCCGTTCACGCCACGGCGTCGGCCATCTGGGCGAGCCGAACCCCGGGGGCCAGCCCGTGCCGGACGGCGGTCCCGGCGGTTAGCTCGAGCACGGCGCGAGCGTCAGGGACGAAGCGGATGTGCCCGGCCCGTACCTGGGGAAACACGCGAACGATTCGGGCCTCCCGATCGACGAACACGACGTCGATCGGGTAGCACATGCCGATGGTGTGGATGATGGAACACGGCGTGACGATGTCCAGGAAAAACGACGTCCCCTTGAGTATGCGCATGTTGCGCGACTTGGCCATGTCGCGCAGCCACATTTCAGGCCAGTAAAATCCGAACGTCGTACCGGCCAGTCCGAACGTCCAGGGGTTCTGGCCGATCCAGGCCATCATCGAGCCCAGTACCAGCGCGACCAGAGCCGCCGCCAGCGGTTTGCCGGCGAAGAATTGCGCAGGAGTCAGCGTGTAGTCCTGGCCCGCACGGCGCAGCGACTCTCGTATGCGCACGCTTGAGGCCTCGCGCAGCATCCAGCCGAAGTGGTGGGCTGCAAGCAACACCAAGGGCCAAGTCATCCGGTAAAACCGGGGCGGCGGGTCCATGTACTGTCAGTCATCGCCCGGAACCTCGGCAACGATGCGACGCGTTGAAACGAGACCATTGTCACGGTCACCGCGAACAGTCCTGCGATCACAAGTTCGAGCATGATGAAACGTCCTTCAGGTTCCGTGTACAGCACGCATCAAATGCGACCTTACTGTCAACTCAATTCTGTCGGCGCCCAATCTGACGGTCGATTGCTTCAGCCCGCCGGAGTCGGCATTCAATGACTTCGGCGTCAACGTCGCCGACGGGAGTGCGAACAATCATCTCGCGATCCCCAATGACAACCTCGAGCACCGCTACTACGGTGCCAACAACGAGGGGCACTCGTCGGGCCTGACAATCCAGGATGCCAATGAACTCAGGATGAAGGTCGTGTATGCCTACGAGTTGAAGTTCCCCCTCATGAAGACGGTCTTCGGCAGCGTCCTGTGCGGCATCGACAGCGGCGTCAACGCGTTCGGGCGCGGGGATGGGGGTGGCGTTGCAAGCGAGAAGGACAACTGCAGCAACTATTACAGCAAGGGCCGTCTGCCGATCACTACTTACGCCACTGTGCAGATGCAAAGCGACGCCTGGCAAGACGACGATTGGAAAAGCAGCTGAGCCATTCGCCGGGTCGATGACTGCATGGCGCGCCGACGCGAAAACGGCTGGACGCGTTCGGGGGTGGAGGTTAGGCTCAAGCAGTGGCGGCACAAACGTCGCGCAAGCGGTGGCCGGTCGTTCGGAATCCGGCGGCGCCGTCGTAAACTGGGGACTGGGAGAAGTCCTGACGCGGGGCGCCGGCGCGCACCGTGCGGCTCAAGGAGGGCGTCGATGGAAACGCAAAAGAAGGTCCTTCTGGTCGAGGATCACGATCTGATCCGATTGGGGACGGGCATGTTGCTGGAGTCGCTGGGCGAGGTGCGGTGCGAGATCAAGCCGTGTCGTTCGCTCGATGAGGCGCGCACGGCCTGCCGAAGTGACGGACCCTTCGATCTGGTGCTGCTCGATCTGAACCTGGCCGATTCGAAGGGACTGCAAGGATTGCGCGTCTTGCGCGATGAATTTCCCAACTTGCCGATTGCGATGCTCACGGGAACCCAAGACGAGTTCGTGATCCGCCAGGCGCAGGCGATGGGTGCGATCGGCTACCTGCTCAAATCATGGACCCCGGATCAGGTCAAGGCTGCGCTGCTGTCGCTGCTGCGGCCCCCAGGCGGGCCGGCCCGCGCGACGATCTCCGAGCGCTTTCCGAAGCTGGCCGGGACAGCCCACTACGACCGTGTCGCGGAACTGGGGCCGCGGCATTTGCAGATCCTCGAACTGATCCTCGAGGGTTGCAGCAACCAAGAAATCAGCAAGGCGACTGAGCTCTCGCTCGGTACCGTGAAAAACTATGTGTCCGCCATCTTGCTTGCACTCGACGTCGAATCCCGCGCGCACCTGATCAGTCTGTTCCATTGATCGATTGGGTTGCGTCTGCGGCGCGCGTGAAACGCCCTGCCCGATCATTCGAGATGACGGGACTCGCGCAATGACTCCCGAGCTTGCCAACGTCGCGCCTGCTGCGGTTGGGGCCGTCGAAGATCGCCGCGTCACGGAAGAGCTATACCGGACCGCGTACGTCGGCGATCGACGCGCGGCAATTGCGGCCGTGCTGGCCAGCCTGTTCGTTGCCTCGGCGCTCGACCGGCAGGGAGCGTCGAAGTCGGTGTGGCTCTGGTGCGGCGTTTGTGTTCTGCTCGCGGTGTTACGGCTGCTGCTGATTTGGCGGGTCAGTGGCGCGCGGCAATCGCAGGACGCACTTGCCTTGCGCGGGCCTTGGCTTGCCCTCTTGACCGTGGCGACTTGCACCTGGGGGGCGGGGCCGCCGCTGTTTCTATCGCAAACTCCGGCCGCGGATACTTTGCTCACCGGGATCTGGCTCGCTTCCGCCGGCCTGACGGCACCGCTACTGGCTGCGTCGCGACCGGCCGTGTATTTGTCGCTATTGCTTGCGCTCGGTCCCTTGCTGGCGACGCTGGCGCTCAACGGATCGGGCGATTCGTTGTTTTTGACGGTGCTCGCGGCTTTTTTTCTGTTGGTACTGATGCGCCTGGCACTGGATCAGAACGATTCGCTGGCCCTCGGCCTGGCGGCGCGGTTCCACAACGAAGATCTGGTCGAGCAACTGCGGGCACAGGTCGAAGTCGTGGCTCGCGCGAACCGGGAAAAGACGCGCTTCCTGGCGTCAGCGGCCCACGACCTGAGGCAGCCCTTGCATGCGCTCGGAATGTTTTGCGCGGCGCTGGACCAGCGCCTGAAAGATATCCCGGAGAAGCCGCTGGTTCGCAACATGATGGACGCAATCGAGGCGCTCGAAAGCTCCTTCGGCGCGATGTTGGACATCTCCCGGCTCGATGCCGGTGTGATACAGAAGGCGCCCCAGACGTTTCCGATCCGCGATCTGTTTCGCCGGCTCTACCAGCAGTTCGGTGGCGACGCGGAGGCGCGCGACTTATCCTTACGGTTCCGGGCCGCACGTCGCAAGGTTCTGAGCGATCCCCAGCTTCTGGAGCGAGTGCTCGCCAACCTGGTCCAGAATGCGCTGCGTTATACGCGCCGCGGCGGGGTGTTGGTTGCCGCGCGCCGTCACCCGGACGGCGTTGCGCTGGAGGTATGGGACACCGGCGTGGGCATCGGCAGCGACAAGATCGAGATGATCTTTCAGGAGTTTTACCAGGTCGACAACCCGGAGCGGGACCGCAACCGCGGTCTTGGAATGGGGCTTGCCATCGTCCAGCGCCTGTGCAATCTGCTCGAGCATCCGTTGCAGGTACGTTCGACGCCGGGGCGTGGCAGCGTCTTTCGCGTCATCGTGCCAGCCGGTGACCTTGGAACAATCGAGGCTCCGCCGCTTGAGGCCGATACCTTGCCGCCGCGCACGGTGGCGCGCGTCACCGTCCTGTTGATCGACGACGAGCGTGCGATCCGGGAGGCAACCCGTGAGCTGTTGCGGCCGATGCTGGTCGACGTCATCGTTGCGGCGACCATTGCCGAGGCGGTTGATCTGGCAAAGCAGTCCAGCGCCCAGATCGACCTGATCCTGTCGGACTGGCGCTTGCGCGGACAGGAAAACGGCCTGGACGCAGTGCGCGCTGTACGGGCGGTGTGCGGTGACTCGACTCCGGCCGTACTGATCACCGGTGACACCTCGCCTGAACTGCTGAAGCTGGCGCATGAGAGAGGCCTGGTGATCCTGCACAAACCTCTGCAGCCGCGCGAATTGATGCGTCTGGTCGAGCGGCTGGCACGATGAGATCATGGCTCGGTGGCTGCGCTTGTTCGGGCCGATATTGCGCCGCACCACAAAGGCGTTTTGCTATGACCGGTCAATCCGGTCAATATGACTTTAGTGACTTGCGTGGCGGCGCCAAGCCACGGTCTACTGGTACGCGAGGGCAACGACGCAGCTGCCAGCCCAGAACCAATCCGATCAAAACGGTGACCAAGCCATGAGCCTCGTTCTTCGTGCCCTATCACTGAACGAGGAGCCAATGAGCCGGCCGCTCATTGGCCGCTTCGATGAGCGCGGCGGGCAAATTGGCCGTTCGGACAACGCCACGTTCACGCTGCCTGATCCGGAGCGGATGATTTCGCGCGTACAGGCGCAGATTTCCCACGGGGACGACGGCTACTGGATCGAAAACGTCAGCGCGGCGAACCCGATCCTGCACAACGGGCGGCCGCTGAGTTCCGGAATGCGGGTTGCGCTGGATGAAAACGACGAGCTCCGGATCGGTGGCTACAAGCTGGTGGTCGATTTCGAAAGTGACGAGACCAGCGCGACCATCTTGCGCGGACGCACCGGGTCGCCGCCGGTTGGACGCGCACCGGCCGGCGCGCCGCCACCCGTGGCTGCTTCCGCGCCAGCGCCGCCGGCCGAGGCCGAGCTAGCCCCGGCGGCGCTGCGCAAGGATGCGCCGCGGCCGCGGCAATCCGGCTCCGGTGGCGATGCGCCAGTCAGCGGCGAGGCCTTGTGGCGGGGCTTTGTCGAAGGCGCTGGGGTCGAGCTGCCGTTGCCCAACGGTCCTTCACCGGAATTGCTCAGCGCCATAGGCGCGATGATGAAGATCGCCGTCGAAGGGATCCATCGCCTGGTGTCCATGCGCGCGGTCGCCAAGAACAAGATGCAGGCGGAAATGACCATGATCCAGGTTCGCGGCAACAATCCGCTGAAGTTCTCGCCGGACGCGACCGTGGCGCTGCAATTGCTGCTGCAGCCGCCGGCACGCGGGTTCCTGGCCGGGCCTTCGGCCCTGCGCGACGCGCTGATCGATCTGCAGTCGCACCAGATCGGGGTGATGGCCGGAATGGGAGCGGCGTTGGTTGCCGTGCTGGACCGTTTCGATCCCATGCAGCTTGAAAAGCAGCTCAGCACCAAATCGGTGCTCGACTCGCTGCTCCCTGCGCACCGCAGGGCCCGCCTCTGGGAACTGTACCTCGAGCATTATCGTTCGCTGCGCGAGGAGGCTCAGGAGGATTTTGAACGGCTGTTCGGCGAGGCCTTTCGCGACGCGTACGAGGCGCAGATCCGCCGTCTGGAGGCTGCCGTGCAGGAGGGCAGGGCCCAGGCGCGACCTACCGGGGAGCCACCCAAGTGAGTTCGCTCGCGGTGCGGGTCTCCCATCGGTCGTGCATCGGTGCGCGCACCCGCAACGAAGACTGCGTGGGTGTGGAGCAGGTTCGAGGGCATTGGTGCCTGGTTCTGTCCGATGGTGCCGGTGGTCACAGCGACGGCGCGCTGGCCTCGCGCCTGGTCGTGGACCGTGTCCTGGCTGGTTTTCGGAGCCGTCCCCCGGTCGACGCCAGTGATCTGTCGGAGTTGCTGCTGGACGCGCACGATGCGGTCGTCGCGGCACAGCGCAGCCGAGGCGCTACCGATCCAGCGTCGGCAATGCACGCCACGGTGGTGGTGCTGATGATCGACACCAAGACGGGCCGCGCGCTATGGGGTCATGTCGGGGATTCGAGGCTTTACCATTGGCGTGACGGGCGCGTGGTCGCGATGACCCGCGATGACAGCGTTCTGCAATGGATGCTCGACGCGGGCGTGGTCGATCCCGCACGGATGCAAGACGTCGTGCACCGCGGTTTGCTGTTGGCAGCGCTCGGTTCGGAAGGGGACGTCGAGCCGCACGTCTCGGAGCCGCTCGAGCTGCGTGAGTCCGACGTGTTCTTGCTGTGCAGCGACGGTTGGTGGAGCGGGTTCGAAGAGGCGAAGATCGAGGCCTTGCTCGCACAGGCCTCGACGCCCGAGGATTGGCTCGAATCGATGGCCGCCGCAACGCTATCGCGCGCGGAGCCCAAGCAGGACAACTTTTCGGCAATTGGCTGCTGGATCGGCGAGCGGACCGACCGGACGGTCCGATGAAGCGATGGCACCGACGATCGCCGAGATGTGCCGTCCCCGAACTCGAGACGAAGGAAGGTGTCCTTGCCCGTCTCGACCAGATCGTTCGGCTGGATGCGGACCCCTTCAGACGCGCCCAGCTTCGAGGTACCTCCAAAGACGACCGCGCTGCCCTCGAGGATCATCACCACGGCCGGGCCGTCCGATCCAACGGCGGCCAGCGGCACCGCAAACACCGCCCCCGCGACAACCAACCCGAGGATGGATGAACTCAGCGTGGACCCCCCTGGATCCCACGTCGCAACAGTCTGCCGGTACTTCACCGTCACTATACGAGGATATTGCGCAACCCAAGGCCACGTCAGCCCCTGCGCCCCGTCAACCTATGACCGAAGTCACGTCCGCGAACGCAGGCCCCGTCGTGCGGTGTCGCCCTCGCGGCGCAGCGCCGAGACGTGCATTTGCGTGGTGCGCGATCCGATGAAGCGCATGACCTGTGTCACTTGTGCCGGCCCGAGTCCTTGCCTACAGTTCGTCCAACGCTTCTGACTCACTCGAACCGCTCCATGTCGGGACCATTCCCGAGATGGGAATCCTGGTCCAGAATCTCCGGTCGGAGGCTCCGATCCTTGAACAGGGGACGCAATGAAGCAAACCTTTCTTCTCGCCGGCCTCTTTGCGGGGCTGCTGTGCGCTTGTGCGGACGTCCGCGTTCCCGAGTACCAACGCCCCGAGGCCCCGGCGAAGGCGACATGGTCACGGCCGGCGGTGTTCAACGTTTCGGCCGCCGAGGCCATCTCGCCCCAGTGGTGGACGCAGTTCCGCGATCCTTACCTGGATACGCTGGTGACCAAGGCGATCGCGGGCAACTTCGACTTGAAGATCATGGCCGCGCGGATCGAGGTCGCCAGCGCGCAGATTGCCGAAGCGGGCGCGGGCGCGTTGCCGACCGTGGATATCGCCGCCGGCAGCAGCCTGCAGAAGACCGCCGGCCAAACGTTCAGCAAGCAATTCGATCTGGGCACCCGGGTCAGCTGGGACATCGATGTCTGGGGCAAGGTCGAAAAGGGCGTCCAGGCACAGACTGCCGAGTTCCGTGCGACGGAGGCTGACTGGCGCGCCGGATATCTGCAGATCGTTTCCGACGTCGCGGCGACCTACTTCCAGATCCTGCAGTTCGACGAGCAGATCGAACAGCAACAACGCGCGCTGGCAAAAAACGAGCAGATCCTGGGCATCTACGAGTCGATGCGCAGCAACGGCCTGATCCCCGATACCCAGGTACTGCGCCAGCGCGCGGAGAACAACGGCCTGACCAAGGATCTGCTGGAGCTGCGCCGATGCCGTGACGTGGCGCAGAACGCCCTCGCCACCCTGATCGGCGTGCCCGCCGGGGAGTTCAAGGTCCCGTCCGGGCGGCTGCAGGACCGTGTGCAGGTCCCGGCAGTGCCCGCCGGGCTGCCGCTCGAGCTGCTCGCCCGCCGGCCCGACGTCGTTGCGGCCGAATTCCGCGTGCTGGAGGCCCATGACCTGATGGGGCAGGCGCGGCTGGCGCAGCTGCCGTCGGTGAGCTTGACCGGCCAGGGAGGCACTGGCAGCTTCAATCTCACTGACTTGTTCAGGTCGTTCACCTTTGGGCTGCTTCCGAGCATCAATATCCCGGCGCTCAATCCGGGCATCAAGGCGCATGTCAAGACCACCGAGGCCCAGATCAAGGTCGCCGAAGAAGACTATCGTCGCACGGTGATTGCCGCGTACGAAGAAGTCGAGAACGCGCTCATCAACCTCGACGCTCACCGGCAGCAGAGGGAGGAGTTGCGCAAGCAGGTCGATCAGCTGAGGCTAGTGTCGGACCAGACCGAGGCGCAGCTCGCGATCGGCGTCGTGTCGCAGCTCGACGTGTTCGAAAACGAGCGTTCGCTGCTTACCGCACAGCTTGAGTTGCTGGCTAGTCACCAGCAGGTGCTATCCAACACGGTCACGCTGTACAAGGCGCTCGGTGGCGGTTGGGCCCCTCTGGAGGTCGCGAATGTACGCAATTGACGGGTTGGCGTATGGGCTGCAGAGTGACGAAACGAAGCGGAGAGGCGCAATGAAGGCGCAGCCCGATCCGCAGCTCGACGTGGTCCTGAAGCCCTTGTCCCGGCCAGGGCTCGGCGAGATATGCATCGACGACGCCGTGTTTGCCGTTGGTCGGGCCGAGTGGCCCTTTGCGTCCTACGGCAGCGACATACTCTCGATGCTGTCGCGGCGGCACGCGCGCATCTTCCGCGAGGGTGGTGTCGTCTACCTGGCGGACCTGGAGAGTCGGAACGGGACGAAGGTCAACCGGGTTGCAGTCGGGCAGACGCCGTGCCAGTTGCGCAATGGCGACGAGATCTGCTTCGGTGGCGTGCTCTCGTACCGCGCGCAGATCACGCCGCGCGCGATGAAGTCCCGCGCCGAAGGGGGACTGACGCTGACACTGACCCCCGAATCGGTCGGCTCGGGTCTCGACGTGATCGTCGTCACGGGATTCCCGTTCCTCGTCAGCAAGAGTGATGCGACGTTCTCCCGCTACAAGAACAAGAACGAGCATGGCCGGGAGCGGAGCTACCTGTCACGGCGCCACGCGTACATCTATCAGAAGGGCGGCCAGGCCTATATCGAGGACCTCGCCAGCGGCAACGGAACCTACGTCGACGGCCTGCGTCTGCAGGAGCACGCGGTGCCTCTGCACGATGGTGTCCTGGTCGCCTTCGGCGGCGATCATTTCGTTTACCGCGTGGGCATCACGCGGGAGTCCGGTGTCGAACCGGCCCCGAGCGTCCCGCACGCCCCGATGGCCGAAGGCGTGCCCGCCGAGCCAGCCCCGAGCGTCCCAGGCGCCCCGATGGCCGAAGGCGTGCCCGCCGAGCCAGCCCCGAGCGTCCCACGCGCCCCGATGGCCGAAGGCGTGCCCGCCGAGCCGGCCCCGAGCGTCCCACGTGCCCCGATGGCCGAAGGCGTGCCCGCCGAGCCGGCCCCGAGCGTCCCACGTGCCCCGATGGCCGAAGGCGTGCTCGCCGAGCCGCCACTGGATCCGAGTGACAAGACCCAGTTCGTGGCCGCCCCGACGTCGTTCCTCCACATCTTCTGCGTCGCAGACGAGCCGCGAGACGGCGACGCGGCGAGCTGCTCGACAGCGCCTGCGACTGCCGACAAGGAAGTGCCGGTCAAGCGCCGGCCCCGCGGACGAGTCATGGTGCTGTTGTCGGAAATCACTTCGGTTCTTGCCGGCGGCGAGCCCGACGGCACGAAGCGACGCTGGTGGAAGGTTGCAGCGGTTGCGGCCGCGCTCGGCGCGCTCGCCGCGACGCTGTATCTGTGGGGCGCCTCCGAGCGCGAACTCAAGGACGCGGTCGCGCGCGGCGAGTACGCGCAGGCCGCCGCGCTGGCCAGTCGCCTCCTTGAGAAACACCCGGACGATGTCGATCTGAAGGCACAGGCCACCGAGGCGACCCTGAAGGCGAATGTCCCGGCGTGGCTGGCGAAGCTGCAGGCCGGGGACTTCGACGGCGCCAAGGGCGTTCTCGCCGGCATGTCCGAGTTCGGCATCCGCAATTCCGATCTGCGCCCGCTGATCGACGAGCTGGATTGGCTGGGCAATCTCGAACGGTTGGTCGGCGGTCGCGGCGGCCCGGAGGCTCCGATCCGGATCTACGCCGACGAGGACAGCATCGAGTCGCTCATCGGGCGCTGGAATGACAACACGAGCGAGCACCAGCGCGCCTTGGCCCGGATCGCGTCGCACGTGCCGCAGTTCAGCGATAGGTATAGTGAAGCGCTCACCCATCTGCGTAAGTTGCAAAGCGAAGCCACCGTGTACCTGGCGGTCATCGAACGCGTGAAGGCGACCATCGCGACCGAACTGAACCGGGACAATCCGGAAGCGTTGGAGCCTGTGCTGAAGGAGTCTGCGGAGAAGTATCCCCGTCTCGGCAGGCTGGACATTGTGCGCCAGGATCTGGCGCGCTACATCGAGATCAGACGGGAAGCACGCACTGGAGAATCCGGACGGCTGTTCGCTCTGCTGCGCAAGGCGCGCTTCATGACCCCGCCGTTCCAGCAGAGTTTTCGCGCGCTGGCCGCGAGCGGGCAGATCCCTCCCGCGGACGTCCTCCAGCAGTACGACGCCGCCACGCAAGCCTGGAAGGACGGCAACGCAAGCCAGGCACTTGACGTCCTGCAGAAGATGGCGGCGGGTCGCTGGGCGGCAGCTGCCACCCACGAACTGGAGCGCCGGCAAGGCGTCACGGCCCGGTTCGCAGCACTGCAGCAGTCGCGTCCCGCAAGCGGCTACTTCGAGCAACTGCTGGCGTTCCGCGGGTCGCTCGATCCCGACGAAGACGTCTACTACGTGCGCGCCACCGCGGCCGACCTGGATCTGCAAAAGGACAAGGTGATCGCGCGGGCACAGGAAACCATGAATCGGGCGCGCGCGCTGTGGCAGGAATACCGGAACGACGGCGCGATCGAAGCCTCGCAGCGGATCGAGACCACGATATCCGATCAGTTCCGGACCCGCGCTCGCTTGCTGGCCGACGCGAGCCGGTATGCGCAGCAGGGCATGCAGATCTATTCGCAGGTGGACGCCGCCGGAGCCGGACAGTGGGCCGCGATCCGCGACGAGATCCAGACGGAAGCGCGTCAGCAGCGCAGCGCGCTGCAAGAACTGCGCAACGTCCTCGAGCCGGAGCTGCTGAGGACCAAACTTGCGCTGCTGGGAGAGGCGGGCGAATGACGCACGGCAATCGCCTCGTACCGTTGGCCGATGCGCTCGGTGACCACAGCTCCGAGGGCATCGCGATCCTGACCGCGGAGCCCTGGCGCGTGCTGCACGCCCTCGTCTACACGATGATCGCGCTGGTGTTGACCGCACTGGCCTGGTCGTTCATCGGGCGGGCCGACGTAATCGTGACCGCGCAGGGCACGCTGATGCCTGCCTCGGAACTCAGGCGCTTCTACGCGCCCGTCGATGGCGAACTGGCCAATCTCTACGTGGCCGAGGGCCAGCCGGTATCCAAGGGCGACGTGCTGGCCCGGCTCAACGCCAGGGGTGCCATCGAAGCTGCGAGCAGCGCGATGCAAGCGCAGTTGAAGCTCGAGAACGCGGAACGGGACTGGCGGCAGTTCCCGGAGAGGAAGGCGCTGCTGGAGCGCAAGGCTGCAACGCTGCGGCAGGCGATGGAGCTCGAAGAGCAGCAACACCAGAAGCGGATCGCCCACGGCACCAGCAAGCTGGTGGAAGCGCAGAAAGCGCAGTTGGCCGAGGCGCGCATGAATGTCCAGGAAGCCAGCCGAGCGCGCGATGCGGCCGCGCTCGAGGCGGAGAAATTCGAGCGCGTGTTCGCGAGTCCCGGCGGCGGCGGCGTGTCGCAGCTGCAGGTCGAAAGCAAGAAGAACGCACTGCTCGCGGCCGAGAATGCCTACCGTGTGGCGCAATCGAGGGTCAGCGAATTGACCGCACGGCAAAGCCAGGAATTCGAACAGGCTCAGGCCCAGGTCGAATCGAGCGGCGAGCAACTCAAGAAGCTGCGGCTGGACTACGAGACAGCTGCGAACGAACTCGCCAACGCGGAAGAAAAACTTCGGCTGCAGCTTGAAACCGCGCGCGTCGAGGCCGATGCGGCGGCTCGTATCCGCTTCGAAAACATCGACAAGGACAATTTCCTCCAGATCGTCGCCCCCGTCTCCGGCGTCATCACCGATCTGACGTCAACGCAGCCGGGTGACAAGGTCCAGGCCAACACCCCGCTGGGCGGCATCGCGCCAAGCAACTCCCGCTCCGTCGTCAAGGTCGAGATCGCCGAGAACGACCGCGCCTTCCTGCGAGAAGGCCTGCCGGTCAAGCTGAAGTTCAGCGCATTCCCGTACCAGCGGTACGGGGTCATTAACGGCACGCTCGAATACGTCTCGCCGGCCACCAAGCCGGCGCAGCAGACCAAGCAGCCGGTGTACGAGGCACGGGTGTCACTGGAGCGCGATCACTACCTGGTGGCGGACACCAAGTACCCGCTGCGATACGGAATGACCGCCACGGTCGAGATTGTCGTACGTGCCCGGCGGGTGATCGATCTGGCACTGGACCCATTCCGGCAAATCGGCGGATGAACCACTCGCCCCGGCGACCGATTTCTTTCGACTTCGAAGGAGAGAATCAGATGACGACAGTTGTGAAGATCGATGGCAATGCGATCGACGTCGCCGAGTTCTTGCGGACCTTGAAGCTGACGGGGCAGTTCGAGGCACTCCTCGAGCAGTTCGTCCGGGACCGCCTCACGGTGCTCGGCGCCAGGAAGCAAGGCATCCGGGTGCCGGAGGCAGAGATCCAGGAACGCGCCGACCAGTTTCGCCGGGTACGCGGCTTGCACCGCGCGTCCGACACGAACAAGTACCTCGATGCGATGCGGATCAGTCTAGACGAGTTCGAGTCCTTCATCACCGACAGCCTGTATCAAGAAAAGATGATGCACAAGGTCTGCAGCGACCAGGCCGTGCAGGGGTACTTCAAGTTGAACTCGCCCAAGTTCGACAGCATCGAGGTGAGCCATATGGTTCTCGATTCTGAGGGCAAGTCCAAGGAAATGATCTCTGTGCTGCGCGAGGATCCCGACAGCTTCGACGAGATGGCACGCGAGCATTCAATCGCCGACACGCGGGACCATGGCGGCATGATCGGCAAGGTGCTCCGAGGCTCGCTTCGGACCGATGTCGAGGCCAAGGTGTTCAATGCCGCCGTCGGTGATTTGCTCGGGCCGTTTGCGTCGGCGGATCGATCGGCCTTCGAGATCTTCCGGGTGAACGCAAAGCATCCGGCCCAACTCGACGACGACACGGCCACCGAGGTGCGTCGCTTGTTGCGCGAAGAGTGGCTGCGGGCCAGAGCTCAGGAACACGTCATCGAAGCCGGCTAGCTGGGACCGCTACCCCCATGACTACGCAAGAGACGAAGTCGCGCGCCGAGTTCCTGTCGTCTGTCGACTTGTTTTCCACGCTGACGCGCAACGACATCGACCGCCTGGCCGCAAGCGCGCAGTCGCGGATGCTGGCGTTCGGTGATGCCGTCTGCAGCGCCGGCGAAGTGGCCGAAGGCCTGTTCGTCGTCAAGTCCGGCTCGATCCGCCTATTCGTCGTGGGAGCGGATAAGGAGACCAGCCTGGGCCTACGCAAGGCGGGCGACGTTTTCGGCGAAATGGTCATGCTGCGCGACTACCGCCACGAGTCGTCGGCACGCGCATCCGGCAAGACCGAGTTGCTGTTCATCCCGCGCAGTGTCATTGCCCCGATCGTCGCAGGCAACCCCGCAGCCCGCGCGTTCGTCGCCAGTCGCGTCGCAATCAGTTCGGCGGGCGGGCTGATCAGCCAATTGTTCGACCTCAAGGGCAAGGTTGACAAAGATGAACTGGAAGAACTGATCCGCAGCGTCGGCGTGAAGCAGGTCGGCGCTGGCAAGGAAATCCTCAAGCAGGGCGCGCGGGAAGATCGCCGGCTGTACGTCGTGCGCCACGGGGAGGTCCGCGTCGTGTGCCACGACGAAGATATGGACTATCCGCTGGCCACTCTGCGCCAGGGTGAAACCTTCGGCGAAAAGGCCTGCCTGATGCGCCAGGAGCAAGCCGCGTCGGTGATCGCGAGCGCGGATGCCGCACTGCTCGTGATACCCGAAAAGACCATCCACTTCATCCTCGAACGCAACCCGAAGCTGCGCGAGGCGCTGGAGGAGCGGGTTCGGGTCATGGACAGGGAGTTGCAGCGGCAGAAGAAGGTTGCCGAGCGGCGCAAGCTCCCGCTGATGCTCGATCTGAAATCCAAGCCGGAGCTTGGCGAGAAGGTCATCCGACGCTTCGCCTGGGTCCAGCAAGCCGAAGAGATGGACTGCGGGGCGGCGTGCCTGGCGATGATCTGCAAGCACTACGGCATCGACATGAGCTTGGGCAAGTTGCGCGAACTGGCGAACGTCACGACGCAGGGAGCGACGCTGGAAAGTCTAGCGCGCACCGGCGAATCGCTCGGCTTCACCACGCGGGGGGTGCAGTGCACCTTCGATACGCTGCGCTCGTTCGACCTCCCGTTCATCGTGCACTGGGAGGGTTATCACTACGTGGTGGTGTACGGGGTCTCCAGCGGGCAGGTGTGGCTGGCCGATCCGGCGGTCGGTTTCAGGAAGTTGAGCGTCGATGAGTTCGAGCGCGGCTGGAGCGGCACCTGCCTGAGCTTCACGCCGGGCCAGGATGTGGCCACGATCGGCGCATCACGCTCGCCGTGGGTGCGTTTCGCCAGCTACCTGATCCCCCACAAGAAGATCCTGCTGCATCTGTTCATGGCGACCTTTGTGATCCAGGTGCTGGGCATCGTGCCACCGATGATCATCCAGAACATCCTGGACGGTGTGATCGTTCACCAAAATGTGAATTTGCTGCACCTGCTGATTGCCGGCCTGATCGTCTCGAACCTTTTCACGCAGCTGACCGCCACGATCCGGGCGGCGCTGGCGAACTTTATGGTCCGCAAGCTCGACTTCACGATGATGTCGCAGTTCTTCAGGCACACGCTGTCGCTGCCGTACTCATTCTTTGCCAAACGCAAGACGGGCGACATTTTCGCGCGCTTCCAGGAAAACCAGACGATCCGGGCCTTCCTGACCGAATCCACCATTACCACCGTGCTCAACCTGCTCATGATCTTCATCTACTTCACGGTGATGTTCCTCTATAATGTAAAGTTAACGTTGCTGCTCATCACATTCGTCATCCCCATCTTGGGGTTGACCGTGCTCGTGACGCCGAAGGTCAAGAGCTATGCGCGCGAGGTGTTTAGTGGGAGAAGAAGTACGCGAAGGCGCTCGAAGTGCAGTACCGCGCACAGTCGTTCAACATCGGGGTCGGGTTGGCTGGACAGCTGCTAAGCGCCGCCACCACGATTGCCATTCTCTGGGCAGGCGCCGACCTGGTGCTGACGCGTGAACTGACCATCGGTCAGCTGATCGCTTTCAATGCCTTGATGGGCAGCGTGCTGGCACCGTTGATGGGCTTGGTAGGACTATGGAGCCTCCTGAACGACGCCTCCGTGGCGATGGAGCGCCTCGGCGACGTTCTCGACCTCGAGCCCGAGCAAAGGCCCGAAGAACTAGCCTCGCGCGTTGCGATCCCCGACCTGCAGGGCGACATTCGTCTCGATGGCGTCTACTTCCGCTACGGCGGCAATGAGACGCCCTATGTTCTGGAAAACATCAGCCTCGACGTCAAGCCTGGCGAGCTGGTTGCGATCGTCGGCCGCAGCGGGTCGGGAAAGACGACGCTTGCGAAGCTCCTCGTCGGCTTCTATCCGCCCACCGACGGCAAGCTGATGGTCGACGGCTACGACATGAGCGTGATTGACAAGGAGTACTACCGGGCGCAAGTCGGCTACGTGATGCAGACCAACCTGCTGTTCTCGGGGACCATTGCCGAGAACATCGCCAGCGGCAGTGACGGCCCCGACCGCCGCCGCATCGAGGAAGTTGCGAAGAGGGCCGATGCCCACGGGTTCATCAGCAAGATGCCACTGGGCTACGAGCAGGTGGTGGGCGAGCGCGGCATGGGCCTTTCAGGCGGGCAGATCCAGCGCCTGTGCATTGCCCGAGCGCTGTACCGCGATCCGCGCCTGCTGGTGTTCGACGAAGCGACCTCCGCGCTCGACACGCAGTCCGAGAGCAATATCCTCGCCAACATGAGCGACATCCTGAAGGGCCGCACCGCGGTGGTCATTGCGCACCGCTTGAGCACTATCATGCGAGCCGACAAGATTCTGGTGCTCTACGAGGGCAAGATCGTCGAACAGGGGCGGCACGAAGAACTGGTTGAGTGCCGCGGCATGTACTACGAGTTGGTGCAGAAGCAGTTGAGCGCTGCATGAAAATACTCGACCAGGAACCCGGCGGCAGCTCGACGATCTCCTATGCAGGGTTGCTCGAAAAGATCGAGATACTGCGCTCGGCGCTGCGTTGGGCTTCCAGACTCGATCGGCCGGATATCGAGAAGCTGCTGCGGCAGGCCAGCGCGCTGCGTGACGAGGTGATGCAGCTTTCGCACAAAGAGCGGTTCGTCAATGCCGCCGCTGCCGAGCCGACTCGAAGCGATCTGTCGCGGCGGCAGCGGCGCAAAGCGCTGATCGAGCGCAGCTTCATCTTCGAGGGCGCGTTCGGCGACAACCCCAAGCTGCTTGAGGCGCTGGAGATTGCCGAGAAGGCCGCGCCCACGGGGCTGCCCGTGTTGATCGACGGCGAGAGCGGCACCGGCAAGGAGCTTATGGCCAAGGTGATCCACGCCAACGGCGACCGGGCCGACCGGCCGTTCATTTCGGTCAACTGCGGCGCAATTCCCGACAACCTGCTCGAGTCTGAACTGTTCGGCCATTGCAAGGGCGCGTTCACCGGTGCCGTCGGCGATCGCAAAGGCAAGTTCGAGAGCGCCCACACTGGCACGATCTTTCTGGACGAAATCGGCGAGCTGCCACTGCCGGGCCAGGTGAAGCTGCTGCGCGTGCTGGAAGCGCACGAGATCCAGCGGGTAGGTTCGGACCAACTGATCCGCGTTGATACGCGCGTCGTTGCGGCCACCAACCGCAATTTGCGCAAACTAAGCGATGAAGGCCGATTCCGCGAGGATCTTTTCTATCGGCTCGGCGTCATTCACGTCACGTTGCCGCCGCTACGCGAACGCAAGGACGAAATTCCGCTGTTGTTCGAGTTCTTCGGCGACGAAGCGGCCGAAGCGCTCAAGCGCCGCCCGGTCGAGATGACCCGGCGGTTGCGGGCATTTCTGCTCGACTACGCCTATCCGGGCAACATCCGCGAGCTGCGCAACATCGTCTACCGACTCTCGTGCCTTGCGGGGCAGACGGCCGATCTGGAGCACCTGCCCGCCGATATCCGGCCGGCGTCGCAGGCGCGGGCCGCAGCGGGTCCGGAATCGGGCGGCGATGGGCAATCGCTGAGCGCCGATGCGCTCAGCGAGGCCAAGCGTATCGCAAGCGACTTGGCCGAGCGCGAGTTTCTCGAGCGAGGACTGCAGGAAGTCGGCGGCATCGTGATCGAGCTGGCCAAGCGTTGCAACATGAACCGATCGCACGTTCAGGTGCTGCTGAAGAAGCACGGCATTCAGTCGAAGGAATTTCGCGCGGCGGCGCGCGCCGACAAGGCGATTTGAGCGGTCCTACGGCGCCGGACGCAGCACGGTCCGGTCCGGGCTGCTCAAGTCTTCGGCGTCCACCACGACGGCGGTGATGTTGTCGCTGGCGTCGCGCTGCAGCGCCATTTCGAGCAGCGCGTCGCACGCCAGAGTGCAAATGCGCGGCAGCAAAGCCTGCTCGATCGACAGCTCGCTGACCTCGTTGCTGAGCCCGTCGCTGCACAGCAGGAAGATGTCGCCGTCGAGCAATTCGATCGTGACCTCATCGAGCTCCAGCGTGTCGTCGCACCCGAGCCCGCGCGTGATCAGGTTCGCCCGCGGGCGCACCGGCGTGTCGTCCGAGCTCGAAACGTGTCGCGAGCGCGCGGCTTCGACGTGGCTGTGGTCGCGCGTTAACTGGCTCAGGCGCCCGGCCCGGTACAGGTAGATGCGGCTGTCGCCGGCCCACAGGCAGGCGCAACGACGCCCGGCGGCGAGCAGCACCGCGATGGTGGTGCCGATGATCGGCGTTTTGCGCCGCAGCGCCTCGGCACGAAGGTGGCGATTGGCTTCCTGCAGCCGCTCCCTTGCAGCGTTGACCCGCTGCTCGAGGCTTGCCGGCGTCGGCAGGTCCATTAGGCTGTGCACCGCCAGGCGACTTGCAAACTCACCCATCGAATGTCCGCCCATGCCGTCGGCGACGGCCCAAAGTTCGTGCTCGGGCTGGTCGAGACAGGCATCCTCGTTGACCTGGCGGACCCGGCCTGGGTGGGAGCGGGAGGCCGATGTCCACCGAAACGAGCTGGTAGTTTGTAAGTCCTCGATTCTTAAGGTGCTGTTTTGTAAGTCCTTGATTTTCAACTTGCTGTTGTCCCGGTCTTTGGATTCGATGCTCACGGGATCGCCTTCGGGGCTGGCTACTATACGGACGCAGTGGGATGCGAGCGAGGTCGAGGGTCAGCGCATTCTGAGCCGGGCGGGCCGTGATTCTAACGCCGGAGGCCGACTTCTGGACGTTGAAGTTCTCAATCTGGAGCGTCAGTTGTCGGCCATGTCGTCGGCGGTGGCCAGGCGGGTCGCGAACTCGCCCAGCGCATGGCCACCCATTGCGTCGGCGATCGCCCTGCGTCCGCGCTCGGGCTGATCGACGCAGGCATCCTCGTTGATCTCGCGGATCAGGCCAGCTTCGCTCAGCGGCCCGTGTTGCCGAGGGAGGTCAGCAGCACCGCCGTGTTGGTCGAATTGGCGCCCGAATTGCTGATTGCCACGTTGGTGGTCTGATTGACCATCTGTCCGATGTACGTGTAGTTGTTAAAGTTGAACACCTCGACACCCCCGGGCATGGGGGCCGGGGCGACCCAAGCCGGGAAAGCGTTGATGACCCAGTCCCCGGCACCTGCGCCGCTGATGGCCAACCTGGCCTTGTAGTCCAGGGCACGGCTGCTGGGTAGATCGATGATTTTCGTGATGGCCATGATTTTCTCCATAAGGGTTGAAATTAATAAAAGTCGTTGGTTGGACTGAG
>OMSW01000275.1:0-645 GCA_900290295.1 Burkholderiales bacterium | reverse complement strand
GGCTCGTGATTGATGGGTGTCAGGCAACAGTTCGCGAGGAATTTGTTGGTCTGCTCGCGACTGTCACCACCGACGCAGAACTGACCGACCGCGCCGAAGTAAAACTGACCCACCTGGGTGACGATGGCGGCTTTTTGGCCACCCATGTTGACCTAGGAGCAAGCAGGACGTTCGGATATTGACCCGGCACGCGGGTTGGGGATCGGGAGATAGCCCCGCAGATGGGCAAGTAAACACGGTGCGGCGGTACGTGCCGGAATCGACGATCCGTGGATACGGGCCTCGGGCGCCGCGTCGCCAAGGTCGGCGCTGCCCCGGGGGGACAAGGCCGCAGCGGCGCTGGCCGATCAACGCCCGTGCCTTGGCATGGCCGCCATCTTCCTTGGCAAGGATGTGGCCAACGCGCTGGTCGATTGGACTTGACGCGTTTTATTATGGCGAACAGTTGGCCTGAATTGTGTTTTCTGGCGCCAAACATCTCTTTGCAATGCAGATTGAGAAATGCTCGGCTCACTGCAAATCATTGTTATATTTTTCAGGCGCTTATTGTTGTTCTCGGCGCTCCTATCGTGGGTTGGCACACCCCTTGCGTTAGTTCCTGTGAGCGTAACGAAGATGCTCACACCCCAACCCAACCTTTAAGGA
>OMSW01000277.1:8114-25136 GCA_900290295.1 Burkholderiales bacterium | reverse complement strand
TGATGTCCAAACAAATCAGGAGGCTGTGCGGCAGCTGTTTGCGGTCCACTGACCGACCGCTACGGGGGAATTCTCAAATCTTTTCAAATCGAGACCGACAGGCCGCTCACGGCCCAAGGTCTGGGGAGAGTAAAAGCCGGACGTAAAGCGAGCCACCGCGTGGGCGGCACAGGTATGCACCGTAGGACGCAGTTGCCTCGATTGGACACGACCACGGATCCAAGAGGCTTGTTGAAAATCCAACTCCTTGAAAGGAATAGACTATCCAAAGAGATGGTGGAGACGAGGTCTGTCAAGCCCCGCGCCGTTGCTCGGTTTGCGAGGGATTCTCACCGCGTCCCCCGGTTGTCCCCCGTGGTAGCGATTCGACCTTGCAATCTCCCTGCAACCCGGACTTCGAGGAGTTGCGGGGCGGGACGCTTATGGTATTTCGATTCGGCCATGGTCCATTCTGCAGGAATCGCGGCAAAACATCCTTTGCCCGCTTGAACAAGTCACGACTAGAGAGTCGTTTCGCAAAGGCCATGGGTCGGCACTTGTGTAGTTGTTGGCGAAGGTTCCACGCGAGCCGGACCGGACGCGAGGACCATGCATAAAGGTGCTGCGAACGCCGCAGCGTGCCGTGTCCGCTGACCTTGTAGCGCTGGACGCCTGCGCCCCAGTCGACTGTGTGGATCGTCGGGTCCGCATAGGCGCGTCGGACGACCTCCGTATTGGCGATCGTGCCGGGGCTGTAGCGCAGCCACGCGGGAGAAGCCAAGTTCCTGTACACCCACATCGTCCCACCGGATACAAAACATATCGCGAAGGCGGCCAGCTCCATATCGATGCGCACTGTGAGCAGCCACGCGCGGCGACGCAAGGCGTGGTCGCGGATCATCGCAATGATCGTCGCAGCCTCCCTCGGATCATCGATGTCGCTTTCACCGTGCAGTTGGATATTGCGCGCTCGATACACGTCGAGGATCTCGGGCAGGCATCGCTGGATGGTGTCCGCTTCGTCGGTCCAGCGGACCTCGAGGCTCGACCTCTCGCGCAGGACTCGATTGCGGGCCTTGGCCACCGCCGACCGGGTGTTGCGGGAGAGGTACGTTCGGATCGTCGTGTCAGGCTCGAATGGCACGTACGGCGCCAACGGACCGGGTTCGACGCGAGTCACCCGCAGCGCCGCCTGGAGCGCATCGACTGCGAAGCACGGTGACGGCAAATCCAAGAGGTATAGCACCCACGGCCGACGAAGCTCGCACAGCGCGGAGACGACCCCGTCGGCCAGTGCCCGTTCGGCGGCGGCATCTCGCGCCGCCAGCCACCCCGGCTCGCCCCTCGCACCGACCCGCTCGACCACCCACACGCCGAGACGGGGCCGCCGGGACAGGACCATCGCCGCGTCGAGCCGCTGACCGGATCTCACGACCACTGCCCAGGCCTCGTGATCAGGATGCGTCGAGAGCCAGACATCGAGTGCCGTCCACCAGGTCGCTGGTGGTGCGCCAATGGCCGCCAGCAGCTCGTCGAGGGCGTCGGCCCAGACCGCTAGGGCGCGCCTGCCGATCAGCAGTTCCGAGACTGGAGCACTCGTGTCCTTCGCACTGACCGCTGTAATCGGATCAGGGGCATGTAATTCATTACCTGCGCCAGAACGAGCTTGCCCGCGTACATGATCGGATTCCGCGGAAATGCTCTGGGCAGACTTCGACAAGGCTTCTGAGCGGCTCACCTTGTTGACCGGGGAAACGAGCATCGCTCTTTCCATATCAATTTATTACTGAACAATCTGTCATGAAGTTACAACACGAGAATCCGGTCCACCGCGCGGCCGTGTAAGACGCTACCCGCACCGACTTGCCTTCGCTATCCCAAATCGGCAACCGACCGCCTGCCTTGCCGAAGTGCGACAGACTCCATTGGGGTAATCGCCAAATCGTCGCAGTAAGCAACTCGCTGCTGTCTCAGCGAAGAAAAAAAGTAGAAGCCTTGTTAGTGAGTGATTCCTCTCCCCATCATCGACAGCAGCGCGCAACCCCAAACGACGGCTAACGGACCAGGAAGGCGTTTGCCCCGACAGCCACGACAATGCTTTGCGGTACCGACACCCTACTTCCCCACCCTTCAAAGGAGGGATGGGGGCACCCGGCTCCAGGTTCCGGTACCAAAAGGAGCGCAAGCACCTAGACGAGGAAGCGGAGTTCTACACCAACCGCGAACGCCCCCCAGGACTAAAGGACGCCTTCGCCACCAACAAAACGCTGACGGAAAAAAAAGAGAACACTCGCGCCGACGCGCAGCTGCAAATGAAACGCATCAATGAGCGCTTTGACGCTGAAAGAAGCGGCTATCTGGGGCTCAAGGAGATGGACAAACGCCTAGCGCCCCAGGAGATGGGCAAACGCCAGGTGCACGACGAGATACAGCCGCCAGCGCCGCGAATTCCGCTCCCTGATCCCACCTATAGAACTTCCTTCGACGTAGTCGATACCGTCCAGCGACGGAATATTTCGCCTTAGCGAGGAGTTCGGGGGAACGGCTGCTCGTTCTGGGAGCGAGAGGCGGGGACGGATGACGACTGCTGTAACCCTGTCGTGGCCACATTGTCGGCGTTTGACTCGTCGCTATTGATGTGCGAACCAGTTGGCTGCTCTATATTGGCAGTGTCTGGCTCCCCTGCTTCGGAGGATGAAATGAGTCAATTTGCTCTCTACAGCCCGCTCTCGAAGTGGACCAAGGGCGACCCCCCGTTGTCGCCGTTCGTCTACCTTTCCCTCGGCATCGACTTGTCGGAACACGATGGCCATATCTTGTTGAGCGCACAATTAATGAGCCCCGAAGAGATCGACTATGCGGTCGCTCAGCTCAAGACCGAACTGGATGAATTCCAGGTTACTGCGAAGAAGGAACTGCAAGAGCTCCGCGAGAAGATGCTTAAAAAGTGACAGCTACTCGGCTGGGCATCCGGCTAACGGGTCTGCTATCCGCGGGCTGCGCCAGGAGGTTCAGCTGCTTATTGCGAACGTGACCGTGGCACCCAGGTCATTGGCTCGCCAAGAGCAGGCTGCGCATACTGGCAGCGGGAACTGGGCACCGATGACTCGTGACAAACCGTACCGAGGGCATCGATAAAAAAGATACGGGCCAGCGGTTAAGCTGACCCTCCTCAAGCTATTCCCTCGCCTAGTCGTTTTCGGGTAGGCCAGGACGTGATCGTTTACAGCCGGTCTGGATGTCTCTCCTTTTCCTGCAACGTCACTTGTGATGTCTTCGCTGCCTGATTGAGCTCCTTCAATTCGGCAAGCTGCTGCTTGAGTTCCTTTACCTCTGCAAGTTGTTGTTGGACGTCCTGAAGCTGCTGCGCTTGCGCTACTAGCTTCTGATGCAATTGTTGCACCTCGTTCAGCGTCATCAGTGCGAGTTCTTCATAGCGAACGCCGTCGATCTTGCCTTCTGCATCGCGGATAACTTGCGCCGGATACACCTCGCTGACCTCCTCGGCGATAAGGCCGTACTGCACCGTGCCCTGCGGATCGGTCTTAAGTTTGAAAGTCACCGGCCGCAACTGGTCCAGCTTCCCAGTGCTCAATCCCATCGCCGTGACATTAGTCTTATAGCGTTCGGACGAAGCCAGCACTCCGAGTTGTCCCGAGGACGTGACGAAAACGGAGCTTCCGGTGACCGCCGCGCCATCGATTCCCGCAATGTAGGCCGCCGTATGCGCACCTAGTGAGCCGATCCGGATCGTCGCGCTTTCCGCAGACGATCCCCCTGGTTGCCGATGTCGATGTTGTTGGAGCCCGTGGCCAGGTTATAGCCGGCCTGATATCCCACTGCGATGTTGTTGCCTCCAGTCGTGTTGGACACCAGCGCGAACGCCCCGGAGGCGGTGTTGTAGTAGCCGAGCGTGTTGTAATAAAGCGTATCAATCCCGGTTGCCGTGTTGTAGACGCCAGACGTGTTGGAATACAGCCCTTGCATCGCCGTAGCGGTGTTGCCTGCTCCCGTCGTGTTGGACACAAGTGCCGCGAACCCTGAGGCGGTGTTGTAGTACCCGTTGTTGGCAGCAAGTGCTTGAAATCCGAAGGCGCTTGGGCCAGATCGTCTTCGGGACGTGACGCTCGAGACTCGAAAGCCACTCGCGGGTTGCAGCGGCGTGCTCTTACGTTCGACGACGCGCTCGTGGTACTCCCTCGCAACCCTGGCGAGCGTCGTGCGCTCACGCTCTGCCTCGACCTTCTTTTCGGCATCGGCCTTGCGCGCCCGGTCGCGCGTGGCGCGTTTCTCGTCGATGGGATCGCGGTGATCGCGCAGCAGTTGGCGCGCGTCCTCGGCGTCATTGCGCGCGTTGGTCAATGACTTGCCGGCAGCTGCTTCGCTGGACCCAGCTCGCGACGCCGGCCTGAAGGGCCCGTATATCTCAAGACCCAGGATGCGGTCTTTGCTTTGACCCGGAGAATTAATCCATCGCCGTCGATGAGATCGCCTGCGCTTGCAGTCTGTATCTGCCGCGCCTTCAAAAGATGCCTTGCCATGATTTCTCCCGTTCCGCCTGCCGTCCCCCGAAAATCGCATTCATCGGGGTGCACTGTCGAACATTTACTTGCATTCGCCGAACGCTAGGGCTATAAGAATTCGGCTGCAAGTTCAAGCACTTAAAGCATTCAATCGCATTTAAGTGCACTCACGGGATTGATGGTAGTGGTGGAGACGAGGAGGATCGAACTCCCGACCTTCGCATTGCGAACGCGACGCTCTCCCAGCTGAGCTACGTCCCCCACCGAGTCCGCGATTCTACTGCGGACGGATGAGCGGGTTCAAGCGGAGGAATACGCATGCTCTCGCGCTTTGCGCCACGGCGAATGCAAGACGCCGTTGTTAGACTCCCGATTAGCCGGCTCGTCGGCTCGCGCCGCCGTCCCAGCCCTGGTTCGGACGGCCGGCTCCAGCGCCCGTCAGCGGGCCACGATCCGCGCCCGTCTTTTTCTATTGCTACGTCGAGGTTGCATATGAATCGAATCTTAGCCGCTCTCTGGCTACTTTGCCTCAGTACCGGTGCGCTTGCGTCGAGCTTCGATATCACATCGCTGCAACTCTTGAACCAGTCCGAGTTTCGCCAATTGGCCCAGGACCTGGGCGCGGCCTTCTCGTACAAGCCGCTCGAGCCGGCCGATCCACTCGGAATCACGGGATTTGACCTGGGCGTGGCGCTTACGGGGACAACGCTGGCAAATACAGCGTCCATCCAGAAGGCCATCACCAACGGCTCGGTGTACAGCACCTTGCCGCAGCCGTCCGTGCGCGCCGTCAAGGGCTTGCCCTACAACGTCGACGTAGGCGTGATGTATGCCCGCGTGCCAGATTCGGGGGGATTGAACATCTATGGCGGGGAACTGAAATGGGCGGTGCTGCCGGGCAACACGGCAGTGCCGGCCGTGGCGCTGCGCGCGGCGGTTACCCGGATGGACGGCGTCAGCCAACTCGGGTTCGAAAGCATAAGCGCCGACGTCTCGGTCTCCAAAGGGTTCCTGCTCGCTACGCCGTACGCGGGGGTGGGAGAGGTTTGGTCACGCAGTTCGACCAACGGCCTATCGCTGCAGCAAGAAAACTTGACGCAGGGAAAGCTTTTCGGCGGCGTCAACGTCAATTTTGGCCTCGCCAATGTCGACGTCGAAGCAGACTCGACCGGCGGCATACACAGCTACAGCGTCAAGCTCGGATTCCGCTTTTAGACCGCCGGCAAGTCCAGCGCTCGGGCGCGGGCCTGCACAAGCGCATGGACGGTGCGCGTGGCAGGCACCTCGACGCCAACGCGCTGGGCCAGTTCGATCACCGCGCCGACGATCGGCGCCAGTTCCAGCGAGCGGCGGTTTTCGAGGTCCTGCAGCATGGAGATTTTCGCGGCGCCAAGCTGGCGGGCGATTCCGATGCGCTCGTCCGGAGTGATTCCCACGTCAACCCCGAGTCGTGCCGCCACTGCCGCTCCTTCCCGCAGGATCGCGCGGATCACGTCCAACAGCTGCTCGTCGGCGCAGATCTGGTCCATGCGGTAACCCGTTAGCGCAGCAATCGGATTGAAGGACAAATTGCCGATCAGTTTGATCCAGATTTCGCGTCGGATGTCGCGGGAACATTCGACTGCAAAACCGGCTGCCGCCAGCCCAGCGGCGACCGCGCGCAGGCGCTTGGTGTCGGAATTGTCCGGCTCTCCGATGATGAGCCTGCGGCCTGCGGTGCAATGGACCTCGCCCGGGGCACGCAGTTCCGCCGCAAGGTGTACGACGCAACCAAGTATTCGTGCGCATGGCAACAGCCTCATCATGTCAGCATGCGGATCGAGCGTGCGCAGGCAAATGCCATCAAAATCGCCGCCGCTTCGGTAGAAATACCACCAGGGCAGCCCGTTGATCGCCGGCACGACTACCGTTTCCGGCCCCAGCAGCGCGCTGATGGATGCCAGGATGGCCGGCAGTTGATGGGCCTTGAGGGCCAGAAAGACCCAATCCTGCAAACCCAGTTCGCCCGGATCGGCGCTTGCCGCGAGGCGGTAGATGCCGCTGTGCCCGCCGACATTGTCGATGAAACGAAGGCCGTCGGCACGGATGGAATCAAGATGGGCACCGCGCGCCACGAGTGATACCTCATGGCCACCGGCTGCAAGACGGACCCCGATCGTGGCGCCGATTGCGCCGGCGCCGACCACGCAGACCTTCATGTCGCAGCCGATTTGGACGGGCCTGGCCGTTTGCGAAACTGCTGCTCGATTCTGTGCCGGTCCCAGCCAGGGGCGACCATTTCAATGAAGGAATAGACGAAGCCGCGCAGGTAGACCCCTTGCTTAATTGCTAGGCGTGTCGTGTTGCGGCCGAACAGGTGTCCGCAGCCGATGACCACCAGGCCATCGGAATTGTGCTCCGTGGCAACCCCGGCGACGATACCCACCCCCAGGCCGGCGCGCGCGTAGGTCTTGATGACATCGGCATCGATGGCCTCGAGCACGATTGAGGGTTCGATTCCGGCCTCGGCAAATGCCGCATCGATGCGGCTACGCCCGGAAAAATGCATCTCGTAGGTAACGATAGGATGGCGGCCCAGCTCCTTGAGGGTGAGGCGCGTCGCATGGGCAGCAAAGCGCGCCAAGGGATGCTCCGCCGGCACTACGGCCACATGCTCCCATTGATATACCGGAATCGAAACCAGTCCCGGCGTATCGGCAAGGGTCTCTGTTGCCATTCCCACGTCCGCCTGGCCGGAGGCGACCATGGCCGCGATCTGCGGCGGATTGCCCTGCAACAGCTTGAGCCGCACGGACGGGAACTTGCGAGCAAAACGCTGCACAACCTCGGGCAGCACGTAACGCGCCTGCGTGTGGGTCGTGGCCAGGCGCAACGTTCCTTCCGGACTGCCGGCGTAATCGCGCGCCAGTTTTTTGAGGTTGTCGAGCTCATTCATGATGCGCTCCGCCGCGTCGAGCACCTGCTGGCCCGGCGGCGTGAGTCCCAGGATGCGCTTGCCGTGCCGCGCGAAGATCGAGACGCCCAACTCCTGCTCGAGTTCGATGATCGCCTTCGAGACGCCGGGCTGCGAGGTATGCAGAGAGCGCGCCGCGCTCGTCAGATTCAGTTTCTGGCGAACCGCTTCACGCAGGTATCGGAACTGTTGCAGGTTCATGTTCGCCCGTTGATCGCAATCGCATACGCTGGACCGCAGCCGCAGACACCGCAAATGAGGCAGGGCAGGCGCGAAAAAAGCACGCGTCCCAAGGGCAGGTGAAAGCGGCTCGCGCGGCGTAAATAAACCAGTATAAAAGCACTGTCAATAGTCCGCCGGGCAATTGTTACGAACTGGGAAGAAATTTTTTTTAGCACCAGGTATTGCGAATTTCTAGAGTGGTGATACTACATATAGTAGAAAAGGAAGAATTTTTTTCTTATTGATCAATGGCATGAGGATTTCGATCGCCGCACGTTTTAATAACGAGATCGATCATCATGGTCATCCTGAGTTCCGATCCGTTCATAATGATGTTCCTTGGATGGGGGACAACGAATGAAACTAGAGCAAGCCCATGTGTTGCTGGACGAGCAGCCGATCTCGCTCGATGTGCTGCGGGAGAAATACGCCAAGGGAGATGAGAAGACGGTCGACGACGTGCGCCGCCGGGTGGCGCGCGGCCTGGCCGCGGTAGAAGCCCCCGGTCTGCGTTCCGAGTGGGAACGGCGTTTCTACGAAGCCATGGTGGCCGGTTTCATTCCGGGCGGGCGCGTCAATTCCGCAGCCGGCACGGAAATCTCGGCGACGCTGATCAATTGCTTTGTGCAACCGGTTGGCGACGCGATCAGCGGCACCAAGGACGGGCTGCCGTCGATCTACGTGGCGCTGAACCAGGCAGCCGAAACCATGCGCCGTGGCGGTGGGGTCGGCTACGATTTCTCCAACATTCGTCCGCGTGGTGCCTTGGTCCAGGGCACGCATTCGCGCGCCAGCGGCCCGCTGTCGTACATGCGTGTTTTCGATAAGAGCTGCGAGACGCTCGAGTCGGCGGGAGCCCGGCGAGGGGCACAGATGGGGATGTTGCGCTGCGATCATCCCGATATCGAAGACTTCATTCACGCCAAGCGCGACGGCTCGCTGTCAAATTTCAATATGTCGGTGGCCGTAACCGACGCCTTCATGCGCGCGGTCGAGGCGGACACCAGTATCGATCTGTGGCACGTCGCCGAGCCGCATGATCGCGAGAGCGCCACACAGCGTTCCGATGGCGCCTGGATCTACCGCACGGCACGAGCGCGCGATCTGTTCGACCAGATCATGCACTCGACCTACGATCACGCCGAACCCGGGGTGGTCTTCGTCGATCGGATCAACCAGGACAACAACCTGTCGTATTGCGAAACCATTACGGCGACCAACCCCTGCGTTCCCGCCGACACCTGGGTGATGACGGCCGACGGCCCGCGCCAAGTCGAAGACCTAGTGGGTTCGCTTCACGCTGCGGTTGTGGACGGCATACCGCACGTCTCCGGCGAGGAGGGCTTTTTCGCCACCGGACACAAGGAGCTGATCGAAATCCGCACCCGTGAAGGATTTCGACTCCGACTTACTGCCGATCATCGGGTGCGCACAGTTCGGAGCGCGACACGGCGGGCGGTCGAGTCCGAATGGGTCGAAGCCGGGCGGCTGGAGCCGGGTGACCGGGTTATTTTGCACAATCATCGTGCGCTTTCGGGTTGGCCCGGGCGCGGGAGCGAGGCCGAAGGCTACTTGCTTGGATTTCTGGTTGGCGACGGCACGCTGAAGGAAGACGGCGCGGTGCTGTCGGTCTGGACCCAGGCGGCGGTCGCTAACGGAGCGCCGACGATCTCGTTGGCGGCGCGTTCTCTGATGGACGCCGTGCTGGAAGCCGGGCAGGTGCTGCGTCACCGAGCGGACTTCGCCGGCTGGCATGACGTCGCCGGCCGAAACGAATGGCGAATCAAATCCGCTCCGCTGCGCGACCTGGCCGCGTCCTTCGGGTTGCACCCGGGATGCAAGCGCCCTGGCAAACAGATCGAAACGGGATCCGCGCCATTTTATCGCGGCTTTCTTCGGGGCCTGTTCGACTCCGATGGATCGGTTCAGGGTGCCCAAGAAAAGGGCGTGAGTGTGCGTCTCGCCCAGTCGGATCTGGCTACGCTCGAGTGCGCACAACGGATGCTGCTTCGGCTTGGCATTGTTGCGACAATCTACGCAAACCGGCGCCTGGCTGGTTTTCAAACACTGCCGGACGGCCACGGCGGATCACGTCAATACCCGACTCGCGCGCAGCACGAGTTGGTGATCTCCGGGGACAACCTGGTTCGGTTCGCCGATCTGATCGGCTTCAAGGACTCTGACAAGACTAGCCGTCTTGCACAATCCTTGGCGTCGTATCGGCGCCGCGCCAATCGCGAGCCGTTCTTGACCACAGTCGATTGCGTCGTTTCCGCCGGATCGGCACCCGTGTTCGACGTTCGCGTGCCGGATGTCCACGCCTTCGATGCCAACGGCCTGTACGTCCACAATTGCGGTGAGCAACCACTGCCGCCGTACGGATGCTGCTGCCTGGGTTCTATCAACCTCACGTGCTTTGTGCGGGATCCCTTTGCTGCAGAAGCAGCGTTTGACTTTACCGGATATGCCGAGGTCGTCCGCATTGCCATCCGTGCCCTCGACAACGTACTCGAAGCAACCCTATGGCCGCTGCCCGAGCAGCGTGCCGAGGCGGCAAACAAGCGCCGGGTCGGCCTGGGTTTTACCGGACTGGGCAATGCCCTGACGATGCTCAACCTGCGCTACGACAGCGAAAGCGCACGCACGATGGCCGGGTGCATCGCCGGCCACATGCGCGATATCTCTTACCAGGCGTCGGTGGACCTCGCTCGCGAAAAAGGTGCCTTCCCTCTGTTTGACGGCGAGCGTTACCTGGCGCAACCGCACTTCGCCTCGCGCTTGCCCGAGGAACTCCAGCGCCAGATTCGAATCCACGGTATCCGCAATTCTCACCTGTTGTCGATCGCGCCCACCGGTACGATATCCCTGGCATTTGCCGGCAACGCGTCCGGCGGCATAGAGCCGACTTTTTCCTGGACGTACATGCGCAAGAAGCGCATGCCCGACGGTACCCGCCAGGAATACCAGGTCGAGGATTACGCCTTTCGCCTGTACAAGTTCATGGGCGGCAATCCGGACGCCCTCCCGGAGAGCTTTGTCGGCGCACTGCAGATGCATGCGCTCGATCACATGCGCATGATCGCGGCGGTGCAGCCGTTCGTCGATGCTGCGGTCAGCAAGACTGTCAACGTCCCGGAGGACTACCCGTTCGAGGATTTCCGCAAGATTTACCTGGAAGCGTGGCGGTCTGGACTCAAGGGCATCACCACGTACCGTCCCAACCGCGTTATCGGCGAAGTGCTTTCGGTGCCGGCCAAGGACAGCCTGCCGCAGACCAACATCGACTCGGGAGGCGGCGACGATGCCAATCGCCGCGTACGGCTGGATTTCACCCCTCAGCCGGCACTGGCAAGCCTGAAGTGGCCCGGACGCCCGGATCTGTCGGCCGGCAACCTGGCGTGGACCTACATGGTGGAGATTCCGTCGCGCAGCGAATCCTTTGCGATATTCATTGGCCAGACGGGCAATCCTCCCATGCCCTTCGAGGTCTGGGTCAATGGCGCGGAACAGCCGCGCGGCCTGGGCGCAATCGCCAAGTCGCTATCCATGGACATGCGCTCGGAGGACCGCGCCTGGTTCCGGATGAAGCTCGACGCCCTGACGCGGGCACGCGACGAGCAAGGTTTCATGTTGCCTTTCCCGCCCGAGGGCAATCCGATCTGGGTCAATGGCGTGGTTGCCGCGTTCGCGCAGATCGTGCGCTGGCGTTGCGATGAACTGGGCACCTTCAAGGATCTGGACGCGCATCCGACGCCGGTGCTCGATGCCTTGTTTTCCCGCAAGGAGCCAAAAGCCGGTCCGGCGGGGACGATGAGCTGGACCGTGGACGTCACCAATCCAAATACCGGCGACGATTTTGTCCTGGGCGTCAAGGAACTTACCCTGCCCGACAGCAGCCGCCGGCCCTATTCGATCTGGCTGGCGGGGGAGTACCCCAGGGTGCTCGATGGCCTGTGCAAACTCATATCGCTCGACATGCGTGTGGTCGACGCCAACTGGATCGGCATGAAGCTGCGCAAGCTGCTCAACTTCGGCGAGCAAAACGGCGATTTCTGGGCGCCCGTGCCCGGGGTCGACCGCTCGGCGATATACCCCAGCACCGTGGCGTACATCGCGGCGCTGCTGCTGCACCGCTACAAGGTACTGGGGATACTCGACGACGATGGCCGGGCGATACGCTCGGTCGGGATCCTGGCCATGCCCGAAGCCCGCAAGACGGTTGAACTGGGCAACGCGCCGATCAAGGGCCGGGTTTGCCCGAGTTGCGGGGCCGCAGCGATGATCAAGCGCGACGGTTGCGAATTTTGTACGGCGTGCGGATTTACCGGGGCGTGCGGATGATTCCCAGGGCTCTTCGTTTCGGTGCCATGTCCTGGCATTTGGGCTGGCCGCGAGCGCCGGCGGAAGTACCGCGGCCTGGACCGATACAGCAGACGCTGGTGCAGACGGGGGGACGCACGGATGAGTCCCGAGGCAGTCATACAACGCCGGCTCGACGCCTATAACGCGCGCGACATCGGTGGCTTTCTCGCTCTGTACAGCGAGCGCATACGCGTTTTTCGTCCGCCCAACGTAGAACCCGTCATCGTCGGGAAGGCGGCATTCGGCGATTTTTATGCGAGCAAACGGTTCAACAAGGAAAGCCTACACGCCGAACTCTTGAACCGCATCGTTCTCGGCAACAAGGTCGTCGACCATGAGCGCATTTCGGGTGTCAGGGACCAGCCCTACGAGGTGCTCATCGTATACGAGATCGTAAATGACCTTATCCAGTGCACGTGGTTCTTCGTCGCGGACTAGCTGCCGAGCCAGTGTCTCATTGGCACCCCGGTCGATGGCGGCGGGTCGCTCTGCGGGCCCTATGCACGTCTGTGCGCACGGGGTCTGGCCTTCGCGTCGGCTCAGCGCGGCCGGTTCCCTTCGGGGCCTTTGCGCTCCAGGGCCCGCTTGATACGGGCCTTGCGGGCCTCTTCCATTTCGTCCATGGCCTTCTTCTTCTCCAGGCCAAGGTAGCGCTCAATAAATTCAAACCACACGAATGCCCCGGCAAATGACAGCGCAACCCACCACCAAGAAAGCGTGGCGAACCAGCCGATTTCGAAATAGCGCAGCAGCAGCAGTGCGAGCGCGGACCAAAGAAGCCACATTGGATCAGACGTAAACCCTAGGCACGTGAAACTTCGATGACTTCGGTAAAACCAAGACCTCCCGTTTTCCACCTTGGTGTCCAGCTTGGTGGTACGAGAGCCTGCCATTATCCGCCGTTGCAAAGCCGCGCGAGCGGGCCAAAAGCGCTGATCCAGCGCAAATATTCATGCGACTAAAGAGCCGTACATTGCGGCGCACAAGTTAAACTGCGGCCCTATCCGGCATGGCCGGTTGGTCGAATATTAACAATTGAGGAGCCTTCGATGAAAAAACTACTCGCCGTTGCCATCGTCAGCGCCATGTTCAGCGGCAGTGCTCTGGCCCAGCTCGAGTTGGCCAAGCAAAAGAATTGTCTTGCCTGCCACAGCGTTGACAAAAAGGTACTGGGACCATCCTACAAGGAGATAGCCGCCAAGTATGCCAATGACCCTGGCGCCGAGGCGCGCCTGGTAAAGAAGGTTCGCGAGGGCGGCACCGGCGTATGGGGCAAGAATGTCATGCCGGCCAATCCCAAGCTCACCGAGGAGGAAGCGCAATCGCTGGTGAAATGGATCCTGTCGCTAAAGTGAACGCGTAGCCGGTGGCAACGTCCTGCCGGCCTGGCGGCGCTGCTTCTCGGCGGGTCGCTTGCATCGTAAGACGCCCAGGGCATTGTGGTCTTGGGCGTAGAATCCGCCCCTTCACCCGGTCGGGGTACGAGGTACGACACCCCCGGCGCAGAGGGAGCCAAATGACGTTCTGGATGAAGATAGCTGCCACTACCGTCGTGGCAGCCTTCGCATTGCTCGGTTGTGGTCGCAAGGAAGAACCCGGCGCAGCCTCCGACAGCGGCGCCCAGACCAACGCGTCGGCCGCAAACGTGATCCGGATCGGGCATGTCGCACCGTTGAGCGGTGGCGACGCCCACTTGGGCAAGGACAACGAAAACGGCGCCCGCCTCGCTGCCGATGAGATCAACGCCGCCGGCGGCGTGAAGCTCGGCGACAAGACCTACCGCATCGAGATTCTCGGCGAGGACGATAAGGCCGATCCCAAGGAAGGGACCCTGGCGGCACAAAAGCTGGTCGATGCGGGCGTGGTCGCGGTCGTTGGCCACCTGAATTCCGGCAGTTCGATCCCGGCGTCAAAAATCTACAACGATGCGGGGTTACCCCAGATTTCCCCCTCCACCACCGCGGCGAAATACACCGATCAGGGCTTCAAGACCGCGTTCCGCGTTGTCGCCAACGATATCCAACAAGGAACCGCGCTGGCGAACTATGCGATCGACGATTTCAAGGCCAAGTCGGTGGCGATCATCGACGACCGGACGGCCTACGGACAGGGCCTGGTCGATGTTGTCCAGCAAGTGCTCAAGGACCACGGTGTGTCGGTGGTGTCGCGCGAGTACACCGACAACAAGGCGAGCGACTTCAACGCGATCTTGACCAAGATCCGCGCCACCCACCCCGATGTGATCATCTACGGCGGCATGGACGACACCGCCGGTCCGATGGCCAAGCAGATACACCAGCTGGGCATCAAGGCGCCGCTGCTGTCTGGCGACGGCACCTGCTCGCCCGAATTTATCAAGCTCGCGGGCGACGGTGCCGACATCCTCACCTGCTCGCGCGCCGGCGAAGCAGTGGAAAAGCTGCCCAAGGGTGCGCAGTTCATGGCCAAGTACAAGGCCAAGTTCGGCTCCGAAGTGCAGATCTACGCCCCATACTCCTATGATGCAGTGTACGTGGTCGTCGATGCCATCCGCCGCGCCGGCTCGCTGGATCGGGCCGCCGTCACCGCCGCGGTAGCCAGCACGGACTATGACGGTCTTACCGGGCATATCGCCTTTGACGCGAAGGGCGACATCAAAAATGGCGCCATCTCGATGTTCCGCGTCCAGGGCGGGCAGCTCAACTACCTGTCCACTTCCCGCTAGTTGCGAACCGCAGACATCCGCACTCGATTTACCACTGGCTGGCGGAGCTCGAGGGCGCTTCCCAGCCCCCGCGCAGCCGCGCCTCCGGGTCTTTGCCACCCGCCGTGCTCGTATCGAAGCTACGGTGTCGAGCAATTCTCGAGATGTCAGTAATGGGATCCCTGGACACATTTCTGCAGCAGGTCTTCAACGGCCTGGTTCTGGGCAGCCTGTACGCCCTCATTGCGCTGGGCTACACCATGGTCTACGGGATCATCAACCTGATCAACTTTGCCCATGGCGACGTGCTCATGGTGGGCGCGCTCACCGCGCTCAGCGCCATAACGCTGGCGCACGCCTTCGCTCCTGCGATTCCCGGTTGGGGCTTGATGATCATCGGCATGCTCGCCGCCATTCCCGTTTGCATACTGCTGAGTCTGGTGATCGAGCGTATCGCCTATCGCCCACTGCGCAATGCGCCGCGCCTGGCTCCCCTCATCACGGCGATCGGCGTGTCGATACTGCTGCAGACACTGGCGATGATCATCTGGGGTCGCAACCACTTGACCTACCCGCAGCTGCTTTCGTCCGATCCGATCGCCATCGGCCCCGCAACCGTGACGATTACCAAGTTGCTGGTGCTCGTCCTATCGGCGATTATCATGCTCGGTCTGCTGGTGCTGGTACAGCGAACCCGCCTGGGACGGGCCATGCGCGCCACGGCAGAAAACGCGCGGGTCGCAAGTCTCATGGGCGTGAATCCGAACGCCGTCATCGCTGCCACCTTCGCAATCGGCGCGGCGCTGGCCGCGGTGGCCGGCGTGATGTACGCGGCGGTGTATTCCGTGGCGCATTTCTACATGGGGTTCATTCCCGGTCTCAAGGCCTTTACCGCTGCGGTGTTGGGAGGGATCGGCAATATCCCAGGGGCGATGCTCGGCGGAATATTGCTCGGTCTGATCGAGGCGCTCGGTGCCGGCTATATCGACCAACTCACCGGCGGTGTTTTCGGCAGCAATTACCAGGACGTGTTTGCATTCATCGTCCTGTGCGCCGTATTGATCCTGAGGCCGTCGGGCCTGCTCGGTGAGCGGGTCGCCGATCGCGCGTGAGACACGGCGCGCCTGGGACGCCAACGAACCGCAGCCGTGAACACATTGCGATTCCGTCTGCGCCACGATCCTCGGGCCGCCCTGGGCGCCACCGTGCTCGTTGCACTTGCGCTGCTGGTGCTGCCCTTGGTCGCGGGCTGGCTGGGACCGGCCTGGGTACGTACACTGGCGTTTGCAGCGCTGTACGTGATGCTGGCCCTGGGTCTGAACATTGTTGTCGGCTTTGCCGGTTTGCTGGACCTGGGCTACATCGCGTTTTACGCGGTCGGCGCGTACACCTTCGCGCTGCTCGCATCGCCGCACCTCACGCAGAACTTTCCGGGCATTGCCCAGGCCTTTCCCGGCGGCCTGCACGTGCCGATCTGGATCGTCATCCCGCTCGGAGCCGCGATCGCGGCCGCCTTCGGGGTGCTGCTCGGGGCACCGGTGCTCAAATTGCGCGGCGATTACCTGGCAATCGTTACGCTCGGCTTCGGCGAAATCATCCGCATCTTCCTCAACAATCTGAACGAGCCGATTAACCTTACCAACGGGCCGCAGGGAATCACGCTGATCGACCCGGTGCGTATCGGTGAACTGCGCTTTGATCGCGCGCTTAGCATTTTCGGCCTGCAGCTAACGTCGCTGCAGCTCTATTACTACCTTTTCGCCGCACTTGCGGCGGTCTCGGTACTGGTGTGCGCGCGCCTGCAGGATTCGCGGCTCGGGCGCGCCTGGATGGCGATCCGGGAGGACGAAATCGCCGCCAAGGCGATGGGCATCAACGTGCGCAACGTCAAATTGCTGGCATTCAGCCTGGGAGCCACGTTCGGCGGCATTGCCGGAACGATGTTCGCGGCGTTCCAGGGCTTTGTGTCGCCCGAGTCGTTCTCGCTGATGGAATCGATCATCGTGCTGTCGATGATCGTGCTCGGCGGACTGGGCCACATTCCCGGCGTGATCCTCGGGGCGGTACTGCTGTCGGTCTTCCCCGAGTTCTTGCGGCACACGGTCGGGCCGCTGCAAGTGCAACTCTTTGGCCGCGTGGTGATCGATACGGAGGTGCTGCGCATGCTCTTGTATGGCGTAGCCCTGGTGGTCATCATGCTGTACCGGCCCAAGGGACTGTGGCCCGCACCCCAACATGGCATCGCGGCCGTCCCGGCGGACGGCCCGGGGCCGGAGGCAGACACCACGGCACAAAGAGCG
>OMSW01000277.1:0-8104 GCA_900290295.1 Burkholderiales bacterium | reverse complement strand
AGGCCCGATGCGGGTACGTTCGAACTCGATGGCCGCGCCTACGCGCCGACGTCGGTACACCTAGTCGCCGCGGCCGGGATTGCGCGCACTTTCCAGAACATCCGGCTGTTTCCCGACATGACCGCGCTCGAGAACGTCATGGTCGGCCGCCACGTCCGCACCCGCTGCGGCGCGCTGGCCGCGGTCCTGCGTACCCGCGCCGCGCGCCAGGAGGAAGAGCAGATCCGAACGCGATCGCGCGAGCTGCTCGATTACGTCGGCATCGGCCGCCATGGACACTTGCAGGCGCGCACGCTCTCCTACGGCGATCAGCGCCGCCTGGAAATTGCACGTGCGCTCGCCACCGAACCAAAGCTGCTGGCCCTGGATGAGCCCGCCGCGGGGATGAACGCCACGGAGAAAGTCGAGCTGCGCGGCTTGCTCGAACGTATCCGCGCCGACGGCGTCACGATCTTGCTGATCGAACATGACGTCAAGCTGGTCATGGGCCTTTGCCACCAGGTGACCGTGCTCGACGAGGGCCGCATCATCAAAGAGGGCGCGCCGGCACAGGTGCAACGCGATCCGGCTGTCATTGAGGCGTACCTTGGGCGCGCGCATGAACCAAAGTAAGGGCCGATGAGCACGCCCGTGTTGCGCGTCGCCGGCCTACGCGTGGCCTACGGCGGCATCCAGGCCGTAAAGGGCGTGGACCTGGAGATACTGCCCGGCGAATTGGTCGCCCTGATCGGCGCCAACGGTGCGGGCAAGACGACCACCCTGCGGGCGGTCACGGGGTCGCTGGGCTGGAGCGGCACGATCGAATACCTAGGCCGCAGCACGCGCTCGGTACCGGCGCACGAGCTGTTGCGCCGGGGCTTGGTGATGGTGCCGGAAGGACGGGGAATCTTCACCCGCATGACGGTTACGGAAAACCTGCTGATGGGTGCCTATGCGCGCGACGACAAGCACGCCATCGCGGTCGACCTAGAACAGCAATACCAGACATTCCCGCGGCTCAAGGAGCGTGCAGCCCAGCTTGCCGGCACCTTGTCCGGGGGCGAACAGCAGATGCTGGCCATGGCACGGGCCTTGATGAGCCATCCGCGGCTGTTGCTGCTCGATGAGCCATCGATGGGACTGTCTCCCATAATGGTCGAAAAGATCTTCGAGGTGATACGTGCGGCATCGGCGCGCGCCATACCGATGTTGCTGGTCGAGCAAAATGCCAGGCTGGCGCTGGAGGCCGCGCACCGGGCATACGTGCTCGATTCCGGGTCGGTCACGCTCAGCGGCAAGGCGGACGAACTTTTGCACGACCCGAAGGTGCGCGAGGCCTACCTCGGCGAATGAGGAAAGTGAGGACGGGTGGCCGGGCGAAGCTACTCGGGGCCTCCGGTCAAAAGCGAGCCTCGTCGTTCGTCCGGCGTGCACCGCCGGCTGGTGCAGGCGCCGGAGCAACACCTCGTAGAGGAGGTTTTGTTCCAGCAGGCCGCATTGCGCGAGAACATCGCGACAGACATATTTCACCTGGCTCGGCATGCGTGAGAACATAGCAAATGTCGACCAAGGAGCGCGGACCCCGGAAATCATCCGGTAGCGGCGCGGGCCGTACACGCACCATGAACCTAGCACCAGTCAAAGCAACGCCGGCGTCGGCACTCGGAGTGCTGCCTGGACCACCACAATCGCCGCGCCGGCACCTGGGTCGGCCGCGCTTGCTGATCGTCGGCTGCGGGGACATCGGCCTGCGGATCATCACCATCCTGCGCGACCGCTTCCGTATCTTTGGCGCGGTCAGGAGCCAGACAAGTGCCGTTGCCGTCCGGCGCGCCGGCGCGATTCCGCTGGTTCTGGACCTGGACCAGGCTGGCGGCATCCGTCGGATCGGCGCCTTGGCGCGGGCGGTGATTGCCCTGGCGCCCACGTCACCGTGCGGCCGCCGCGATGCGCGGGCGCCGCGCCTGTTGCGTGCGCTGCGCTGCGCGCGCGGCGGCAGGATGCTGTACATCAGTACGACCGGGGTCTATGGCGATCGCCGCGGCGCCTGGACGGACGAGACCACGCCGCCGGCACCGGCAAATGAGCGGGCGCTGCGGCGCCTGGACGCCGAGACGCGCCTGCGGGCAAGCAATTGGCGCGCCGCCGTGTTGCGGGTTCCCGGCATCTACGGCCCCGATCGCCTGCCGCTTGATCGCCTACGCGACGCGATACCCGTTGCGCTGCCCGCACAGGACGTGGTGACCAACCACATCCACGCCGATGATCTTGCCCGGGCCTGCATCGCCGCGCTGTATCGCGCAGCACCGGCCCGGGTCTACAACATCGCCGACGATACGCAGCTCTTTTTGGGGGAGTACCTGGACCGCGTCGCCGATCGGGTCGGACTGCCGCGCCCGCCGCGCGCGCCGTGGGACCAGGTGCGCATTGCCGCCGGCCCACAGCGCATGCTGTTTCTCAGCGGATCGCGTCGCCTGCGCAACGACCGCATGAAGCGCGAGCTGCGGGTACGGCTGCTGTACCCGGACGTCGATGCCGGGCTGGCGGCAATCACAGCGCCGCGCGCCCGGCAGGAATCGGCCCAGGCGCCGCATTCCACCAACGCTCAGGCCTCGAACAGTCCATCGACCGACAGATAGCGCTCGCCGGTGTCGTAGGTGAACGTCAGTACGCACGCGCCGTCGCGAATCTCCGGCAGCTTCTTGGCGACGGCCGCCAGCGATGCCCCCGACGAGATGCCGAGGAACAACCCCTCCTCGCACGCTGCGCGCACGGCATAGCGATACGCGTCGGGCGCATCGACAGTGATGACGCCGTCGAGCAGCTTGGTGTCAAGGATCTTCGGGACAAAGCCCGCGCCGATACCCTGAATCGGGTGGGGCCCTTTTTGTCCGCCCGATATCACGGGGGAGGCCGAGGGTTCCACGGCAAAGACTTTGATCTTGGGAAAACGCTGCTTGAGCACCGCGCCGACCCCCGTGATGTGCCCACCGGTTCCTACACCGGTGATCAGGTAATCGATGCCCTCGGGAAAATCGGCCAGAATTTCCTGCGCCGTGGTGCGCGCATGCACCTCGACGTTGGCGGGATTTTCAAATTGCTGCGGTACCCAGCTGTTGGGCGTCTCGGCCGCGAGTTGCTTGGCCCGCTCGATTGCTCCACCCATGCCCTGCTCGCGCGGCGTCAGCACCAGCTCCGCTCCCAGTGCCTTGAGATAGCGACGCCGCTCCAGCGACATCGATTCGGGCATCGTCAGAATCAGGCGATAGCCTTTGACCGACGCGACCAGGGCCAAGGCGATCCCGGTATTGCCCGACGTGGGCTCGATGATCACGGTCCCCTTGTCGATCAGGCCGCGCGACTCGGCGTCCTCGATCATCGACACGCCGATGCGGTCCTTGATGCTGCCGCCAGGATTGGCACGTTCGAGCTTGGTCCAGACTTCGACGCGGCGATCGAAGAGGCGATTGATGCGCAAGTGTGGCGTGTTGCCGACCGTTTCCAGAATATTGTTGGCCTTCATCGCGGGCTCCGTTTCATGATGGGAAAATGCGCTAGCCGAACCGAGCGCGAAAGCAAGGTTGCGGCACCGAAAAGCGCGAGCGTAGGTGCCAGAATATCAATGGAGCTTGATCCGCAGCAGACAAAAGCACCGGATTGTTATGCGCGCCGCTTCTATGCAAGTTGCAATTTGCTTCTAAGCCACGCCCGCAGATCGCGTCGTACTCGTGTCATCGGCAGGGCGCAGCATCCGGGGACGATGTCCAACGAGCGCCCAGAATCGCCGCAACGCCCCATTGTCTTGGTTACGGATGCCTGGCATCCGCAGGTCAACGGCGTTGTGCAGACCTGGACCTATATGCAGCGGGAGCTGGCCGCGCTCGGCCATGATTTGCGGGTGATTCATCCCGGTGGCTCGCGAGGGATCCCCGCTCCCGGCGAACCCGATGTTCTGCTCTCGACCGAGCCCGCACGCCATCTGGCGCGTGCCCTGGGTCCGCTGGTACCCGCATACCTGCACATAGCGACCGAGGGACCCCTGGGTTGGGCGGCCCGCGCCCTGGCCCGGCGCCGCCGCTGGATGTTCACCACCTCGTATCACACCCGCTTTCCGGATTACCTCAAATCGCGCTTTGGCATTCCGGCCGCGATCACCATGGCCGTCCTGCGACATTTTCACCGTGATTCGCGTGCGGTCCTGGTGCCTACCGACGCCCTGCGCGGCGAGCTAGGCCAGGCCGGATTCGCCCGCACGCGGCTTTGGGGCCGCGGCGTCGACGGTGAATTATTCCGCCCAGGGGCGCGCGACCGGCTCGCCCTGCCGCGGCCCATCTTGCTCTACGTGGGCCGCGTCGCGCCGGAAAAAAACCTCGAGGCGTTCCTGGATCTGGACCTTCCCGGCTCCCGCGTCGTGATCGGCGACGGTCCGGAACGGATGCGCCTGCAGGCGCGCTACCCGCAAGTGCTGTGGCTGGGTCGGCAAGCGCACCAGAGCCTGCCGGCGTTTTACGATGCCGCCGACGTATTCGTATTTCCCAGCCGCACGGATACGTTTGGCCTGGTCATGCTCGAGGCCATGGCCTGCGGCTGCCCGGTGGCGGCTTTTCCCGTTACGGGTCCGATGCAGGTTGTCGAACCGCGGGTCAGCGGCATACTCGATGCGGACCTGCGCAGCGCATGCGTGGCGGCCCTTCGGCTGGACCGCCGCCTCGTGCGCCAGTACGCGCTCAAGCGGTCCTGGCGCACGATCGCGCAGGAACTGGTCGCCGCGGTCGTACCTATTTCCGCTGGTCTGCGACATCCCGCATCGCGCTGATCGCGCGATCGGTCCCCGCAGGCAGCGCTGCAAAACGCCTGGCGCTGTGCGCGGCCGGGGGCCCCGTCAAGCTCTTACTTATCGCCTGCGACATCGTCGCCGGCGCATTTGGTGTCGGCACGAAAGATCACCGGATTCTTAGGGTGCCGGGACTGCCCGGCGGGATCGCGCGGGCACTGAGACTTTTGAACCCATGGCATAGGACGCTCACCGCACTTGCAACAATGTCTTGCGCCGGGGCGGGGGAAAGCGTCGCTGCAGTTCTGCCATGTCCTTCGCCGTCAGCTCGATTTCGGCCGCGGCAAGGTTCTCGCGCAGGTGCGTTTCGCGCACCGCCTTGGGAATCGCCACCACGCCGTCCTGCGCCAGGATCCATGCGAGCGCCACCTGGGCGGCCGAGGCGCGGTGCCGATTTCCCACGGCGCTCAAAACGGGCTCGGCGGCCAACGCTCCCTGGTCGATCGGGCTGTAAGCCATCAGCGCAATGCGATGCGCGCGTTGCCATGGCAGCAGGCCGAACTCCGGTCCGCGCGCGCTTAGCGAGTAGTACACCTGGTTCGCCGCACAGCCCATGGCATCGCCGTGAGCGGCGCCAGGCTCATTCTGGACCGCCAGCACTTGCTCCATGTCGTCGGTATCAAAGTTGCTAACACCCCAGTGAGCGATGCACTTGTCGGCAACGAGCGCCTGCATGGCCGAACAGGTTTCGCGCAGCGGATACTGTCCGCGCCAGTGCAACAAGTACAGATCAATGTGGTCCAGACCCAGCCGCGAACGGCTGCGGTCGCAAGCGGCCAGCGTCCCCTTGCGGCTGGCGTTGTGGGGGTACACCTTGCTGACGATGAACAACTCGTCGCGCGTAACCTCGCCCGCGCGGATCGCGCCCGCCACCGCCTCGCCCACCACCGTTTCCGCGCCGCCTTCACCGTACATCTCGGCGGTATCGATGAGACGATAGCCCATGGCAATGGCGCTACGCACCGCCGCCACCTCGGCCACACGACGGCTCGCCGCCTCCCCCATGCGCCAAGTGCCCAGGCCCAGCACAGGCAGCGCGCCGCCGCCAAGTAATTTGCAATTTCGCACGGCAGCCCCAAACGAAACACGTACTCGCAGGTGTCCCAACAAGCTGCATCGTAGCGGCTTGCTCCGCGGCCGAAAAGCAGGAACCGGCGCCACCGATGACGTGCCGTTGACCCCATTCGGTTCTCGGCATTGGATATGATGCGCTAGGAGAGCCGAATTCTTGCTTCGAACTTGAGAGCTAGCAAATGACGCAATTTCCAAAAGACATCTACACCGAACCATCCAATATCGATGTCGACACCTTGAGCAATCTCGGTCCGCTTCGCGCGCTGGCGGGGACCTGGCAGGGCCGCCGTGGCCTGGACGTCAAGCCGAAGGCCGAAGGGCCGAAGAAACAGGCATACGTCGAGCACATGGAACTGCAACCGATCGACCCGCAGACCAACGGGCCGCAGCTGCTTTACGGCCTGCGCTACCACACCCATATCGTAAAACCCGACCAGATCAAGACCTATCACGATCAGGTGGGATACTGGCTGTGGGAGCCTGCCACGAGTACTGTGATCCACACCCTGACGATTCCGCGCGCCCAGGTCGTCATGGCCGCCGGCCAGGCTAGCGCCGATGCGAGGCAATTCGAGCTCACCGCGACGCAAGGCGCCGAGAGCTTTGGCATCCTCTCGGCGCCATTTCTCGAATACGCATTCAAGACGGTTGAATTCCGGATCAAGGTGACCGTCAATACGGACGGCACCTGGTCGTATGAGGAGGACACGGTGCTCCTGATCGCGGGAAATCCAGAGCCTTTCCATCACACGGATCGAAATTCCCTGACCAAGATCGCAGAGCCCACGCCGAATCCGCTGGCGCGCAAGTAATCTGGATTGCTCAAGCCCGGGAACGCGCGCTTGGGGCGCACCGGATCCAGGCGTTCGCCGCGGCGCGTGCGGTGCCCAGCACGGCGACGGTCGCAGCAAAAACACCGCGGCGTTGCGACCTAGGCGTTGGAACGCGCATCAGCCAAAGCGCGGAGCAACCGGAAGTCTTCGGCAAAGACAAAGGCCGTTATCGCTTGAGCAACAACGGCCTTCGAAGGTTACATCAACACTTTACGCCAGCGCCTAGGCGATGCGCCGCGGTTTTTTTTCTGGGCCCCGCTCCGTTAGGACGCGCGGATCTCCGCCGCCTGCGGGCCTTTTGCGCCCTGCTTGACGACGAACTCCACACGTTGGCCTTCGGCCAATGACTTAAATCCGCCCGACTGGATCTCGGAGAAATGCGCGAACAAGTCCTTGCCGCCATCGTCGGGCGTGATGAACCCGAAACCCTTAGCGTCGTTGAACCATTTGACTATGCCTGATGACATTTTGATATTCCTTGAAAGATAAGTGTCATAACAAATCAGCCGCGGGAAACGCCCCGCGGCGAGCTATCGATCAAGAAATGTAAACCTGAGGAAACCAGATGTACCGTTGCTCTGTAAATCAAGCAACTGGCCAGAGAAAACCGGAGGAGGACAAGGACCCAAACGAAAGCGGACTAATAGTACACCCGTTTTTGACTGCGTGCCGCCAAGCAAGAGAAATTGTCTATCTGCCCGGTTCGGAGGGAATTTCGACTTTCCCCAGTGGACCGGTCGCTATTTTTTGTCCGGGTTGCTCGCCAATGAGTAATGAATCTCGACCAGCTTCCAGTGTCCGGCGCGCTTGAAGAAAACGTCGGTCTCAAAATAGCTCTCATCGATTGGATCCTTGCCCGGATTTTTCGTGCGCACGGCGGCCCGATAACTGGCAACTGCGGCATCGCCGGCGGGCGCCAGTTGTATCTGAAGATCGGAATACGTGAAGCTTTGGATCGCGCCACCGCTCTTGATGAAATCACCCCAGGACTTCTTGTACTCCGGCAGCGTCGTGGCGCCTTCCGGGAACAGCCCTCGGAAGTCGTCCGCGTAATAGGAAAAATACTTTGGAAGATCGTTGGCGGCATAGGCTGCATTCACCTCGACCTCCAATTGCCGGATCTGATCAACTGCGGACTGGTCAGCTGCCAAGGATGGGTGGATAACAGCAAGCCCCAGAAGAAAACCGGTGGCGACCGCACGCCAACGGTGTTTTATCATGACTGTCGTGCCGCGACTCGTGGCCTGAAGCATCTTTTTCCCCTGCGTTATTCGTGTTCCATCCGTTCCCGCGCACTCCTACGGGAGGGTCCGATTTGTAGCCCATGCAGCCAAGACTCTAGCGGACGGACTCAGAATTGGGCAGTCTTCTGAACGGCGCGCCA